>JBDSML010000299.1:0-28048 GCA_039915865.1 Gemmatimonadaceae bacterium
GCCCAGGAGCGTGAAGTTCTGTCACGCGATCGGGCTCGATTATGTCTCATGCTCTCCTTACCGGGTGCCAATCGCCCGCCTAGCCGCTGCACATGCCGCTCTTGAACCCACCGTCCAGTAGCGCTGCAGCGAAGCGCCGCCCGTCGCTTCCCAACCTCCCGACCCTTCCGCTGAACCGCGATGAGCGCACGCTGCGCATCGCACTGGTCACGGAATACTACTATCCCCATCTGGGAGGGGTCTGCGAGCACGTCCATTTCTTTGCCCGCGAGGCGCGTCGTCGCGGGCATCACGTGGACATCATCACCTCGAACATCCCGGGCGCCGAGCCGCAGGCGAACGTCATCCGGATCGGCCGCAGCCAGCCGGTGTACGCCAACGGGTCGCAGGCCCGCATCACCATCGGCTTTGGACTCCGGAAGGAACTTCGCGGTGTGCTGCGCGAAGGACGATACGACATCGTTCATGTGCATTCGCCGCTGACACCCGTGCTGCCCATCCTCGCCATCGAGGAGGCCGAGTGTCCGGTCGTCGGCACGTTCCACACCTATTTCGACAAGTCAAAGGGCTACCGGCTCTTCAACAGGATGTTCCAGAACCGGCTGGACATGCTGAGCGCGGCCATCTGCGTCTCGCACTCCACCACCGTGGCCCTCGAGCGCTACTTCACCGCGCCGTGGCAGATCATTCCCAACGGCATCGACACCGACGTCTTTCACCCGAGCGTCGCCGCTCCTCCGCTCATTCGCAAGGACGTTCCCTCCATCCTGTTCCTGGGACGGTTCGATCCGCGCAACGGCCTCACCACGCTCATCGACTCGTTCCGGAAGGTGAAGGGACGGCGCCGGCAGGCGCAGCTTGTCGTCGTCGGCGACGGCCCACTGCGAGAGCACTACTACAAGCAGGCCAACGGCGACCCGGATATCACCTTCGTGGGCGCCGTTCTTCAGGACCGGCCGAGCTACTACGCGCACAGCTCCATCTACGCCTGCCCTACCACGAAGGCGTCGTTCGGCATCACACTGCTCGAGTCGATGGCCTGCGAGACACCCATCGTCTGCTCGGACATCCTCGGGTTCCAGGACGTGGTGGTGCATGGCCGTGAGGCGCTCATGACGCCGTGCGGTGACCGCGATGCCCTGGCCGATGCCCTCGTGCAGCTGCTCGACGATGAGGGACTTCGCATCCAGCTCGGCACCACCGGGCGATACGAGAGCATGAAGTACAGCTGGCCTCGCGTGACGTCGCAGGTGCTCGACGTCTACCACAACGTGATGGGACGCGTCGCCATCTCCGTATGATCGGCGTGGTAGCCGCCGGCCTCACCGTGGCCGGCCTCGCGGCACACGGCACCTGGCATCGCAACTCGTGGATCTTCGGGCCAGTGCTCAATCACCTGCCCACCGCTGACGTCAGCTTGACCTTCGACGACGGCCCCAATCCCGACGCGACCCCCGTCATCCTCGACGTCCTGGCGCGCGAGGGGGTAAAGGCGACGTTCTTCGTCCTCGGCCGACACGCGGACCGCTGGCCGGCGCTCGTGAAGCGCATGGCCGACGAAGGGCACCAGATCGGCAACCACGGCTACTTCCACCGCAAGCTGCATCGCCGGACACCCGGCTACGTTCGCGACGACCTGACGCGCGGGGTCGAGGCGATCGAACGGGCATGTGGCGTGAAGCCGCGTGTGTTCAGGGCGCCACACGGCTTCCGGAATCCGTGGGTCACCCCCATCGCCCGCTCGCTGGGAGAGCGCACCATCGGCTGGTCGCTCGGCGTCTGGGACTCGGCAAGGCCGGGGGTGGACGAGATCGTGAAGCGGACGCTCGACGGAATGCGCGCCGGCTCTATCTTGCTTCTACACGACGGCGACGGATACGACGTCGGGGGTGACCGCATGCAGACGGCAGAGGCCTTGCCACGGATCATCGCCGGACTTCGCGACCGCGGCTTTCGCTTTGCGGTCTTGCCGGATTGAAGCACACCTCCAACGCCCACGCATGAAGCAGAACGTCTCGCGCGCGCTACGCCTCGGATTGACGCTGCTGATTCTGGTCTTCCTCGTCATTTTCGCGACGAAGGTGAACTGGCACCAGATCGGGCGTGGCATTCGCGACGCGTCGCGTCCCATGCTGCTGGCCGCCGCACTCGTGAACATCGCGTCGATCCTCGTGAAGGCGGTGCGGTGGTGGGTGTTCCTGCGGCCCATCGGTGCGACGTCACTATCCCTCGCCATGCGCGCGACGTTCGCCGGCGCGGGACTGAACAACGTCCTCGTGGCGAATGGTGGCGAGGCGGCGCGCGTCGTGTTCGTCTCGCGCAGCGCGCACATCCCCAGCGCGAAGGTGCTCGCGACGCTCGCCCTCGAACGGTTGTTCGAGCTCGTCGGCTACTTCTTCATGCTCTCGCTGGCGGCGACCTTCCTCACGCTGCCACCAAGCCTCGAGAAGGTGAAGCCCGTGGCGATCGGCGTGTTGATTGCCATGATCGGGCTGCTCGTCTGGCTGCTCAAGCGTCCGGACGTCATCGAGGCCGTCACCGGTCCCAAGCCCGCCACCTGGCAAGGCCGCCTCAAGCAGTATGGCTCACGGTTCCTCGGCACCATCGCACAGGTGTCGAGCGGCCCACGCTTCCTGGCAGCGCTGCTGCTCAGCGTGGTCGCCTGGGCGCTGCAGGTCGCGACGTACCAGATGACCGCCCAGGCCGCACACTTCCAGATGACGACTGTCTCGACGATCGCCGCACTGCTGGCGGTCAATCTTGGCTTTGCGCTTCGTGCGACCCCCGGCAATGTCGGCGTCTTTCAAGCGGCCTATGCAGCGACGGCCGTTGCCTTCGGGCTCGACCAGAACGAGGCGATCGCTGTGGCCTTCCTGATTCAGGCGCAGCAGATCCTTCCCGTGACGCTCCTGGGGGTGGCGCTGGCGCCGGAATTCATCTTCAAGGCGCAGAAGCGCCGCAAGGCGGACGCCGCCGGGGAAATTCCGAGTGAATCGCGCCGGCAAGCGGGCGAGCCAGAGGACCCGATTAGTGACGCGGATCACAGGACCTGATTTTGCGTTTATGGTCAAATGTTCATGCTGCGGTGTCCACCCGCCGCGTCCGATGAGGGGCTCGAAGGGAGGGTGAGATGGGAGAAGATGCGCGTACGGCCATTGTCGAAGTGATCGTCGACATCGATCGGGCGATGGGGCACGTGTCGCCGAATGAGCAGGAACGGCTCATGCGACGGCGATTGGCGTTGGTTGAAGTGCTCAGGTCAGATGCGGTACGCAAATCGGACGACGACTCTCGACTGCACGCGTAGCACACGCCGTCGCGAGATGTGAGAACGAATGACGGCGCCCACAAGGGCGCCGTCATTCGTTCGGGGGCGAGCTGACCGTCGTCGTCATCCGTGGTTGTGTCGTCGCGCGCGTTGGAGCATCGATGGTCACTATTGCGCGCGGATCGGCACGAGGATGCGCAGGCGATCGTCGCGAAGGTAGAGACTGCAGGCCAGCTCCAGAAGGCCGATCCCCAGCACGGCGTTCGCCGGGGAGCCGAGCGCGATGGTGCCCTGCACCGCGGGCGGCAGCTGCAGCCCCTTGACCGCTGCGTCCATCAGCAGGAAGGCGACCGCAAGACCGGTCAGGATACGGGCGGTAAAGAGGTTTAGCGGCGCCCGCTGCTGTACGTTCCGGCGCGGAACTCCCGCCCGACCTTCCGGTTGATGATGTGCGAGACGTTGCCCTCGACGGCGCCGATGGCGCACGAGGTCCGCATCGGCCGGCGCACGTCGTAGACGTCCTTTCGCGCGACCGGCGCCGCCTCGCAGACAGTGAGGTTTCCGCCATTCACCGCCTGGCTGAAGAACAGCGGTACGTAGTACGGCCCCAGTGCTGGATACGACGTCGCGATGCCTGCGCCGCAACTCGATCCCGGAAACTGCAGGTTGTTTCCGAGATTCTCGTACGGGGTCGAGGCGATCGTCATGGAGCACGGACTGGAGAAGTCGTTCGCCACGATCGTGTTGATGAAGCGGATGGGAAAGCTCGTGGGCGCGGGGCCAGTGCCCGGGGGTGGCACGGTGGCCGGCAGCGCCCACACGGCGCCTGCGCCGTTGTCAGCAATGGTGCTGTTGATGAACTTCGCGGCATTCCCGCGAAACGCGCCGCCGGTGTCCGACAGGTTCTTGACGACCAGCGAGTTCGCCAGCTCCACTGTGTGGTGCCCTTGCTGAAAGGCGGCAATCGCTCCACCGCCCTGCCTGGCCGAATTCGCCACGAAGATCCCGCGCGACAACTTCATGCCGGAGTTGGTCATGTGGATCGCGCCGCCGTATCGCTCCACGCGATTCCTGACGAACGCCACCGCTCCGCCGGTGATCGTGCGATTGCTGCCCATCGCCCCTTCGAACTCGATTGCGCCCCCTTGGCGCGCCTGGTTGTCCACGAAGCTGACATGTCGCAGTGCCAGCGCGAGGTCCTTGCCCCAGAACTCCGCGTAGATGGCGCCGCCGAAGAACGTCGCCGTGTTGTCGTGGAGATTCACGGCCCGCAGGGATACCGTGCGTGCGTCGCCGGTGATGTAGATCGCACCGCCGAAGGTTGCCGTGTTATGCGCGAACTCACTTTCGGCGATGCTCGCCGCGCACTCGACGTATAGCGCGCCTCCCGTCGTTCCGCTGCTGTTGCCGTTGCCGTTCACCCTCGCGTATCGGATCCAGAGCTCGCCGTTGGAGCAGTGAATCGGTGCGCGATTGGAGAGAATGTCCGAGTGCTCGATGGTGATGTGTCCGCCGTTGCTGGCGATCGGAATGGAATTGGAGGCGAACACCGATCGATCCACCACGTCGACGGTCGGGGCGCGAACGGCGACACCCGTGTTGTCCGAGAGCTCGCTGCGCTCGATGCGCACGGAGCCCGCCCGGAGATGAATGGGAAACGCGGACTTCGTGATGAACGAATGCGAGAGAAACAGCGTGACTTCTCCTTCCACGATCCCGCCGGCGATGCGCCATGGCGATGGCTTCGTGCTGCCGCCGTTGGTAAGGCGCAAGCCGACCAGCGCCAGATAAATGCGCTTGTCGGTGCTCCAGAACATGCCGACGCGATTCACGCCGCCCCCGTCGAGGGTAATGACGCCGCCGCCTTCGATGCGCGTATCGCGCAGGATGCGATGGGTGCGAGTGATCCTGATCGTCGCACCGCCCGGGCAGTTGAACCTGATCGTGCCGCCCTGCGCAATCGCCCACGCGAGATTCCTGGAAACGCCGATGGGCGCGATCTGCGTATCGGTGTGACAGAGCGTGACGACGCTGTCCGCGCGAGCGAGCGCGGGCATCAACGTGAGGAGCAGCGCGGCGAAGACACGGCGTCGCATCGTCAGTACACCACGCGCTTGGGGTGATTCGCATCCTTGAAGTCGAGGAGCAACGTCTTGCCGAGGCGATTGCTGCGGATCGTCACGAGGCCATTCCCGTCGGAGTGGATGGGTGTGACGACGCCCTTCGGCACCTGTGGCGATCCCGTCGCCCTGTCCCACGTGCCGGGTGCCTGCTGCGTGACGCCATCCACGGCGACGACCGTCGATGCAGCGTCATTCTCACCATCCGGCGTCGCGAATTCGATCGCCTGTCCGCGATAGGAGTGATATGTCCCGTGGAAATTCGAGATGAAGCCCGGCGGATTGTCGGCGATCACCTTCTTCTTGAATGCATCGAAACTGTGATACAGTGTCGCATCAAATGCCTCGAAGAATCCATAGTTCCCCTGGCAGTGGTAGGAAGTCTGCGGACAGTTGTGCCGATAGATGGCGATGAACACGCGTGGCGCCTTGCGATACGCCTTGCAGCGCAGCGTGTCGATGAAGTCCCACTCGGCGGCGGATCCCGGTGGACCCTTGCTCATGCATGGTCCCGGCGCGCCGGGAATCGACCCCTGACTCGAAAAGTCGGACGCGAGCGACGGCACCACGAGATTCAAGCCACAGGCAAAGCCGACCCAGACACACTCGTTGCGATTGTAGCTCGGATAGTCCGGATGGTTGATCGGCCGAACGCCGTCGACGCGAATCAATTCGGCGAGCGTCGTTCGCACCTGGGGAGACGGCGACAGCGCGGGATCGGGCGCAATGCCGAGCATCAGTGTCGTCGGCAGCGCGACACCCAGGTCGTCCTGCCGATCCGGCTTCAGCGCGAGATCGATCGTTTCGCCGAGCAGCGGATAGGCGAGGCCGGTCTCACTGCCACCTGCAGTGATGAGAAAACCCGGGCCGCTTGAATAGATCTCCAGCGTGTGATGCATGATGCGTTGGAACACGGGCTCGCTCTTGTCGATCGCCAGGTCGACGACGAACGGATCCGGGAGATAGTGCTCGGAGGTCGCCGCATAGAGCGCGTGCATTGGCGCGCCAAAGGGCACGAGGCCGCCCGGCAGTTGCTGCGTCTGGCCGGTGTAGAGAAGACCGAGCCCGATCTGCTGGTCGCCGGCGCCGACGAGGTCGAAGACTCCGTTGGTTGCCGTGGCCGACACATCGATGAACTTCTTCATCGACTCCCGCGTGCGACGATACGGGACGAATCGCCGGCCATCCTTGCTGCCGATGGCGAACTTCGCGAACTGATAGTCGATCATCATGTGCGCACCGCGCACGAGATCCGAATCCGCCGCGAAGTCGACGATGTTGAAGAGCGCGGAAATGGTGAGTCGATTGTACGGCCGCGAGTTGTACTCGATGAAGTCGCCCTCGATCACCGTGTGCATCTTCGCCAGCATCCACGCCTTGAGCTCCTGCTGGTCCCCCTCGAACGGTTGCGCCGCGTCCGTTCCCGGCCCGACGTCCCTGATGATGAACTGATTCTTCAGGTACTTGGACGTGTTGATCATCATGAGGTGATTCTCCGTCTCTGGAATGACGGGAAACACGAGAGCCGCCGCCCCCGCGACGAGCACGACGCTGAAGAACGCGACCACGACGCCGGCGGCGAACTGCACGGCGAGCCAGATGAGGAAGTACAGGATCGCCACGACGATGAGCAGCTTGAGCAGGAACTTGAAGAAATCGCCGAGCGATTCCCAGAAGCCACCCCTGTCGAACCATCCACGTTCGTCCGCGCGTTCCTGCGAACTGCCCGTGCTCTCCTCAGTGTTGCCGCAGCCGCCGATGGGATAGTGCTCTTCGGCCGGCCCACCCGCGGCGGTGAGCAACTGCTCGTGCAGGTTCGTTTTCGCGGGCGCGCCGAGAATGACGAAGCGCTCGTCCAGGTATGCAACACGCGTGAGGTTACGCACCGTCATGTCCCAGTCGCCACCGCTCTTGCCGAACACCTGACAGGGTGAGCCGCGGGTTCCCATCTGCTCCACCACCTGCATGGCAGCGAGCGACAGGTTCACCTGCGATGCCATGCAGTACGCATCGATCGCGAAGTGCAACCGAACGACGTTGGTGTCCGGCGAGGTCGTGGCCGCGTCGACGATACCGGTGCTGCAGCCCGTCGAGAGTTTGACCAGCGCGGCGTTCAGTGCCGAGAAATCTCCACCGCGCAGCGCTTTCCACTCGTTCCCTCGAAACGCGACGGGCGCCGAGTTGTATTCACAGTCCCCACCGACCATCACGGCGTGCACGTCGCAGAGGACGACGTTTCGGCTGAACGTGCACCGCGTCGGACCAACGTTCTGGAACGTCGCGCTCGGCCGATGCGCGCCGACCCACGCCATCTTGGCGATGAGAAACGCGGAGGCATTCTCACCGCCCTCACCGAAAGTATGCGCGAAGTCCAGCTCCGAGCCGCACGCCATCGCGGCGATGACGATGTCGCGTCGCACACTCAGGCTGTCGAGCGCCCGCGCGCCGGTCAGCTGCGGTACGGGAAACTGGATCTGGTAGGAGAACAGATCCGCGCCGGCCTGGCCGCGAACGATGCCAAGCGGCGCGCCGAGCGCGACGAGTGAAAGCAGGTACCGCAGATACGCACGCACGCCCCGATCCTCACTTGCCGCGAGACGACAGTTGGCTGCGTCGCCGTCGGCAAGGGTAGCACTCTTCGGGAGACCCGGCAACGCGCCACGCTGTCATTCGCGCGCGAAGCGCAGAAGTGCAGGTCGCTCGCTGCGCTCGGGACGACCTCTCGTCCGTCTGAACCGCTCTACTGTCCTGTCGCCGAGAACGGGACAGCCTGTAAACCACTGACGGTCGCGGTGAGTGTATTCGCGCCCGGCGTCGTACCGAGCGACCAGCTTCCCACCGTTGCGACGCCGTTGACGTCCGTTACTGCGACCAGACCCGTCGCTGTCCCGCCTCCGGATGCGATGGCAAACGTCACAGTCACGCCACTCAACAGATTTCCATTCAAGTCCTTCACGACGACACTCGGCTGCGTCGGTACGGCAGTGCCGGCGGGAACGGCCTGGCCGTCACCGAGGAACACAGCGACCGTTGCCGGAGGGCCCACCGTGCTCGTCGCCGTGAACGTGATGGTGATGGTGCCGCCCCCAACCGCCGCACTCGACGCCGTGAGCGTGTTCGTTCCGGGCGTGGTGCCGAGTGTCCAACTGCCGACCGCCGCGACGCCGCTCGCATCGGTCGTGGCCGAGCTACCGGTGATGGACCCGCCGCCTGATGCCACGGCGAACGTCACGGCAACGCCGCTGACCGGATTGCTGAACTGGTCCCTGACCACGACACTCGGCGGCGTCGGCACGGGCGAGCCGCCGACGGCGGACTGACCGTTCCCTACTGGATTGCCACTCATCGTCTGCGGCGCGCCGGGCGTGCCCGTCGCCGTGACCGTCAGCGGCGAGCCGGTGACGCCGGGACTGCTGACCGCCAGCGTGTTCGTCCCCGCTGTGGTGCCGAGGGTCCAGCTTCCGACCGTCGCCACGCCGTTCGCGTCCGTCATGGCGGCGCCGCCGGTGACCGATCCGCCACCTGATGCGACGTCGAAGTTGACCGTCGCGTTGATCAACGGATTGTTATTGACGTCCTTGATCGTCACGCTGGGCGCGATCGCGACCGCTGAGCCCACGGTCACTGACTGATTGCTTCCCGCGGTCAGCGTGATGATTCCCGGACCGGCGACACCTGTCGCAGCGAACGTCACCGGTGCGAGCGAGCCGACCGTCGCCGTGAGTGTGTTGGCTCCGACCGTCGTTCCAAGCGCCCAGCTGCCAACGGTGGCAATACCGCTCGCGTCCGTGGTCGCCGGACTGCCAGCAACGATTCCGCCGCCAGACGCCACCGCGAACGTCACTGCCTGTGCGACGACCGGATTGCCAAACGCATCCTGCACGAGAACACTCGGCGCAATGGGGACCGCGCTGCCCGCGACGGCCGTCTGGTTGTTGCCCGCGCGGATAATAGCAATGGTTGCCGGCGGGCCCGCCGTAGCCGTCGCGCTGAACGTCACCGGAGAGCCGATGACGCCACTACTGGTCGCCGTCAACGTATTGACGCCCGCCGCGGTGCCGAGCGTCCAGCTCCCCACAGACGCGATGCCACTCGCGTTCGTGGTCGACGTCGCGCCACTAATTGATCCGCCACCCGACGCGACAGCAAAGGTCACGCTGGCGCCGACGATTGGGTTGTTGTTGTTGTCCTTGATGGACACACTCGGCGCGACCGCGACCGCTGTGTTGACCGTGGCCGTTTGGTTGTTTCCGGCGTTCACGGCAATCGTTCCGGCACCCGCGACACCAGTCGCGGTAAACGTCACCGGGCTTCCGGTGAGGCCCGCGCTCGTCGCCGTGAGCGTGTTCGGTCCAGCGATCGCGCCGATCGTCCAGCTACCAACTCTCGCGACGCCGTCCGCGGCGGTGGTGACGCTGCCTCCCGTGATGGAACCGCCGCCTGACGTCACCGCAAAGGTCACCACCACTCCGCTCTTTGGATTGCCGAACGCGTCCTTTACGATCACACTCGGCGAAGACGGGAGCCTCGTGCCGACGGCAGCGGTCTGATTGTTCCCCGAGTTCGCCGGGTTCACGGCGATCTGCGCTGCGACACCGGCAATACCCGTTGCGGTGAACGTCGTGCTGCCGGCGGAACTCGTGGCCGTCAAGGTGTTGGTGCCCGCCGTCGTTCCGAGCGTCCATCCGCCAACGGTCGCGATACCGCTTGCACTCGTCGTCGTCGTGGCGCCGGTGACCGATCCACTACCAGACGCCACGGCGAATGTCACACTCACGCCCCCGATGGGATTGCCGTTGGTGTCCTTGATGATCACGCTCGGCCGCACGGTGACGGCCGTGTTCACCGTTGATGTTTGATTGTTACCGGCATTCACGGCCATCGAGCCGGTGCCCACAGTTCCGGTGGCGCTGAACGTCACGGGACTGAGGCCGGCCGCCGTTGCCGTCAGCGCATTCGCACCGGCGGTGAGTCCGAGAATCCAGCTGCCCACCGTTGCGATTCCGCTGGCGTTTGTCGTCGCCGGACTTCCGCTGACCGACCCACCGCCCGAGATGACGGCGAATGTCACCGCCACACCGCTCACGGGATTGCTGTATTGATCCCTCGCGATCACACTCGGAGGAATCGCCACCGGAGATCCAGAGGTGGCCGTCTGTGAATTTCCCGCATTGATGACGATCGTCGCGGCCGCGGCCGCGACGCCCGTCGCGGCGAACGTCGCAGAGCCGAACGTGCTCGTCGCAGTCAGCGTGTTGACGCCCGCCGCCGTCCCGAGTGTCCAGCTGCCGGCCGTCGCAACGCCAAGAGCGTTCGTTTGCGTGACTGCGCCCGTGACCGAACCGCCGCCGGACACGACGCCAAACGTGACATCTGCGCCAACGACCGGATTATTGGCGGCATCGCGGATGACGACGCTCGGCGCAACGGCGACCGGCCTGTTGACCGTCGCCGTCTGATTGTTGCCGGCATTCACCGCGAGCGTTCCAGCCACGGCGACCGCAGTGGCGGTAAACGTCACCGGACTTCCCGTTAGACCGGGACTCGTCGCGATAAGCGTATTCGTCTGCGCGATGGGGCCGAGCGTCCAGCTACCCGCAGTGGCGATGCCGCCGGCGTTCGTGGTCGCCGCCCTGCCCGTCACGGACCCTCCTCCCGACGCGACGGCAAACGTCACCGCCACACCGGCCTTCGGGTTGCCGTGCGAGTCTCGCACGATCACGCTGGGCGGATTGGGTACTGCGGCGCCGGGTGCAGCGCTTTGTCCGGTCGTGCCTGGACTCGCAGCGATCTGTGAGGCGACGTCGGCGGTGCCGCCCACGACGAATGACGTCGTCTTCGTACCGGCTGTTGCGACGAGCTCCTGCTGACCGGCGGCTGTGCCAAGCGTCCATCGCGTCGACGCCTTGCCGTCGACGTCCGTAAGCGTCGTCGCCGGAGTGACGGATCCACCCCCCGACGTCACCGCGAACGTCACCTGAAAGTTCGGCAGTGGCTTGCCGCTCGCATCCGTCACCACGACGGTTGGCGTGAGTACGGATGCAACCGTCGCCGTCTGCGGCAGCGCTGCGGCTGGCGTAATCGAGTTCGCGGCGGCCGGCACCGTTGGCAGCGTCGGAAAACTATCGCACGTGCAAAGGAGAAGGATTGCCGCAGGAATGACGAAGGAAGCTCTCCAGACGCGCACGGTCACCGTCCCATGACAAGGCTGAACCCGACATTCATTCTCGAGCGACCGTCGCCACCGCGATCGGGAGCCACCTTCAGCGAGACGTCCCGCCCTGACGCGCTCCCGATCGATGCGTCGACGATCCCGTACAGCCACGTCGCGGCAAACACCCCAGCGCCGAGCAGCGCTTTGCTGCGCTGTGCGTCGTAGTCCGACTTGGCTTGGTTGTAGTTCGCCGTCAGCACGGCAAGCGAGGATTGACCGCTCGTGATTGCAGCCGCTGCCGCTTTGCCGTCAGCAAGTGGGGCACCCATGCGCAGCTTTCCGATGATGCCGACGGTGGCGCCCGCCGCACCAGCGACGAAGAGCACCGATCCTGCTCCTCGGCGCCCTGCACTGAACTGGCCAAGTCCGGGGAAGAGGAGCGCGCGTCCCACATCCTGTCCCTTGTGCGTAGCGACAGTGAGAGCGACGTTGGCTTTCGCCGCGGGGGCAAGCACCGGAGCAAGCACCGGAGCAGGTGCGGCAGCGATGACCACCGCTCGTGGATCCGGTCCGTCCGCCCACGTCGCCGCGACGTCGCGATAGCTGACAGTCCGAACACCATCCTTCGCCGACGCGAAGACGAGTCGCAGCTTCTTGTTCATCTCGACCGAGCTGACCGACCGGGGACTGACCGCGCCGGACGCCGACGTCACCAGCGTCTCGAATTGAGTGCGCGGAAGCTGCGCGAGCCAGTGCTGCACGTCCGCGATCTCGATCGGATCGTTGCGCACCGCATCGCGCTGCACGTACATCACAGCCTCTCGTCGCACGCTTCCTTCCGCGACTGACGTCCACGCCGGGCCCCGCATGTCGTCGGGAATCACGTCGTCGACGAGCCAGCGTTGGTTCCCTTCCTTCACGATGCCACGATAGGTCTGTCCGCTGCGAGGGCTCAACACGACTTCGACGATACCGATGGACACACGCGGCCGAGCGCTTCCGGCAGTCGTACTGTCCGCATAGAAGGCGATGTACTTCCCGTCGCGCGACCACGACGGTCGATACTCGTTGTCGCCGCTGAGTTCTCCGGTGACGACCACCGGAACACCCACGACCTCGCCAGTTGCAAGGTTGAGTGGAAGCACCTCGATCGCGCCGTTGCGGTTGCCTCCCGATATCGCCTCGGTGCCATAGGCGATCTGATCGCCCGATGGCGACCACGCGGGAAAGAGCGCCGGTCTCGATGCGGCCGACACACGCGTCGGCTGCAGAAATCTCGCTGTTCCGGCGCGCACCGCGCTGGCGACGCCGGTGACGATGTAGAGGATGCTGCTGTCGGACACGAAGGCCAGCTGCCGCCCGTCGCGCGACCAACGCGGCGTTCGCACTTGACCGGCGAATGGAACCCGGAGCGGATCTGTGGTTGCCAGCTCGCCCGCATCGTCGATGTAGTTGAGCATGAGTGCGGCGCTGCCGCGCTCGTCGTTCGCGACATACGCAAACCACGACCGTCCCTGCTCCGCCACCGGACGCCAGTCGATCTGGCCCGAGGAGGGCGACGGCGTCCGGGCCGCGCCGGCACCGGCTGGTCGAGACACAGGGAACACATGCTCGTTCGACAGGCGGATGAACTGAAGCTCGCGACGATCACTCGCGGTGCGCTCGAACGCCACGATGTCGGGGAACACCGGGCTGGCCACCGGGTTCGACACGACGCCTCCCGGCTGCTGTGCGCCGACAGGACCAGCGATGAGAAACAACGTCCCAAGAATCGCAGCGGGTGTGCGCATCATTCGTCGCGTAGAGGTATTCGATTCGCGGACCTGCGGCATCAACGGCGCGGTGCGCGGAAGGTGAAGGCGTATCGGACGGTCTCGGGTCGCGGAATGGACTGCGGAGGCGCGGTGCGTGCCGGCTCGAAGCGGAACTGCGGCAGCACGGCGCGAACGGCGTTCGTGAGCAGTGCATGTGGCGAGCGCACGACGGTCATCGACGAAACGTCCGGCCGTCCCGTCTCGTCCACGACGAACTGCACGACGACCTCGCCCTCGATCTGTTGATCGCGCAACGACTCTGGATACTGTGGCTGTGGCGCCGCGCCGATCAGCGTTGGCGAGGTCGGCGCGTTTGGTGCTGGCGCATTGGCTGACTCCGTCCGCGCTCGCGGTTCCGGTGTCTTCTCCATCGCCGGCACCGTACTGCGCGCCGGAACGGAATCGCGACGGGGCGTTGCGGTTCGGTTTCCTGCTCGGACATCGACGACGCCTCCGGGGCGCCTGGGCGAAGAAGCAACCGCGTTGGCAACCCTGGATAGCGCGACGGGCGCACTCGGCGGCGACGCCCCGCCGACGACGTCCTTCCTCGCTGTAACTGCGAGTGAGTCCAACGGAGTCTGCGACGCGATGCCCGGGATCGCCGCTGCGGCCACGGCTTGTCGCTCGGATCGCGCCGCCGGGTTGAACGGCTCCGCTTCGACGAACGTGTTCGGCTCTGGCTTGCTTCCGAGTTGCTTGACGCCCAGCGCCGCAAGGACGACCACTCCGGCGGCGACGGCGATGAGGGTCGATGATCGTGTGGCGAATGTGTTGCTCCACGGCGCGCCGCCACCGATCACTGCGTGCGAGCCCGATTCGATTTCCTCCCGCACGATCGCGAGCTCGTCGGTCCAGGGAACGAGGACGGCTGGCAGTTGCGACGCGCCGACGATCGGCCGACTCTCATTTTGTGGCTGGTCGACGAGGGGCGACGGAGGCACTGCCGGCGCGGAACGACGCGGCGTACTGACCCTGCTCTCCTTCGCGGCCTCCACCTGCAAATCGGCGATGCGCTTGCGTGCGGTGCGCGCGGCAGCTTCGCTCAGGTCGAGCGCACGGGTGAGCAATGACTCGGCTTCCTCGAACGCGCCCCGATCGACGAGAAGCTGCCCGAGTGCATTCAGCGCTCCGATGAGCGCCGGATCGTCTGGCGTCGACGAATCCTCGAGCGCACGCAATGCGTCGCGAAAGAGCGACTCGGCGTCCTCGAGATTCCCCTGCGTCTGTTCCAGGCTACCGCGCCGAATCAGTGCACCGGCGTCTGACTCGCCTATCCTGCGATCGTCCGACCACGCCACTACCGGCCTCCGTTGGGGCCCGTCACCCGCACTCCGTCGTGCGTACGGAGGGCGGCTGCGCGCCGTGCCTCGTATCCATAGTACTCGGGAAATGCCCTCACCGTCATGACTTGAATGCCTTCACACGCGGAAAAAGGCAAGAGCGGCGAACCGCAGACGCTGACGGCAGGTGAACCATCGTTGCCCCATCAGTAGAGAAATGTGTGCCGCGACGGACACGCGGTTGCTCGCGCGACAGGGAGGCCGCATTATGACTATCTCGTCGACACATCCACGGAGGGCAGCATGCCCCACCCCAAAAAATGTGCAGCCGTCGTGGTCGGTATCGACGACTACAGCTTTGCACCATTGTCGAGTTGCGTCAACGATGCGCTCGCCATCCGTGACGCACTGGTCGCGTACGGAATGGTCGATGCCAGTCGCGTGGACCTGTTCACGGATCCCGTTCGGCCGGACTCCCGCCGTCCCACGCGCGATGCGCTCGCCAGGACGCTCTTCGACCTCTGCGACTCCGGGGACGATATCGAGCGGCTGTATTTCTACTATGCGGGGCATGGACTGCTGCGACACCTCGACGGCGCACAGACGCGTACCTCGAGTGTCATCATCCCATCCGACGTCACGGATCTCCGCACCGACGGCGCGAAGTTGATCGACCTCTCGGATCTCGCCGGCAAGTTCTCCCGCCGAGGGCCACAGGAGCAGGTCTTCATCGTCGATGCGTGCCGCGACATGGACTACGAGCGTGAGCCCGACGTCGGGCCACTCGGATGGGGGCTTCCTCCGGAGGGCCAGCAGCGAAAGCAGGCCGTCATTCATTCCGTTCCTCCAATGGGAAAGGCGGAAGGAAGACAGGGCGGACTCGGAGTCTTTACGGGATACTTGCTCGAGGCCCTCCGTGGCAGCGGTACCGCCAAGGATTATGACGACAACACCGAGGGCTATGTCGTCCGCGTTCGCTCGGCGCTCGACTACGCGCGCGACCAGATCGAGCGCGCGATGAAGAACGTGGCCACGTGGCAACTGTACTACAACATTCCGCGCGTCGGCGGTGAAGACTACGACGACATGGAGCCACTTCGGGCACTGCAGCCGGCCGAAGTGCCGGACGTGCCCTTCACGATCCACGTCGAGCCTGAGGACGCTGCGTCGACCACGCGCGTCGAGGTGTGGCACCGCGGTATCCCACTCCCAGCGCAGTCGATGCCACCGCGAAACAACCATCAGCCGGTGTCGCTGCGGCCCGACCGCTACAGGCTGAAGGCCAAGTCCGCCTCCGGTATCCCACAGCCAGAACAGGTGCTGATCGACATCCGTGAGGTGGACGCCATCACCGTGCGGATCCTGGATGTCGCCGGCAATCCGCCGGCAGGCGGACCGCCGCCACATGACGGGTCGCAACCGGACAGTCCCGTCCCCTTGTCCGCGATCACGTGGAGCAGACAGAGCAGACAGGCTGTCGGCTTCGGCGCGGCGCCGGACTCGGACGGTGGCGGCGCCCTGTCTGTCCCCTCCGGCGATTCGGGTCGACTGATCGCCGCCGCACTCGAGCAGGTCACGCGCGTCGAGATCGAGTCGCTCCAGCCACCAAGCACGCGTCTCACCGGCTGGGGAAAGGTCGAAGCGGAACTGCCAGCTGGCGCATACGAAGTCCGCTTTCGACTCGGCACCGACGTCTTCAGCAAGGTGCAGGTGTATCTCGACGCCGGCGAGGAACTGAACGTCTCGCCGATGGCCGATCTCTCGCCGCTCGTTGCCGAAGTGGTCGGCACATCGGAGGCGGGATCGATCCTCGTGTCCGAGACGATCGGAAACATTCAGGCCGCGTTGACCCCAACGCTGCTGACACTCGTGGGGCTGAAGAGCTTCGATCCGGGAAACACCACGCTGCATCGCTTTCAGGGTGTCGTACCGCTGCATGACGCGCGCGACTACCACGACCGGCCGATCGTGGTCGTGCTGGCATATGACGGCAGCGGATGGAAACAGGAACCGCGCACTCTCCTGCGAAGTGCACGGATTCGCGTCGCGCGTCATGCGGGAGGGGAGCGCCCGATCATGGTGCCGCTGACGGAGCTTCTCGCAGAGACACTCGCGTCTCAGCAGTCGCCGACGGAGGGCCGCGGCGCGACGGAGGGCCGCGGCTTTCAGCGTATCGGCGTCGCCATCCTCGAGGCACCAGCGGATTCATTCCGCGTCGATCTGCAATCAGAAGAATTCGGGACGGCCTCCATCGCGACCGCGTCTGTCGACGGCCGTGTCACCGTCGTCACGCTGAACCTGCATCCCGACGGGCGGCTCGACGTCACGCAGTCCATGCTGCGCCTTCCGGGCGTCGACTATCCGAACGAATACGTTTCCGACGCATCGCCAGGCAGGATCGTACGTGACCTCATGCTCGGCCAGCAGTTGTACAGGAGCAACGAGCTATTGACCGCACCACGCGTGCGGGGAAGGAATGATCTCCTCACCGAATTGTTGTACGCGAAGTGGACCGACCCGATGGTGACGACGATGGCCCTGCTCGCCGAGCATCGGCGTCGACAGGAGTCGCCGAGCGGACGAGTTGGGGGTAACGAGGAAGGTCGATTGCAGGACTGGGAGGTCGCCGAAGCACTCCGGAATCTCGTGCACTTCTTTTCCAGTGTGCCCGACGTGCGCGTGGTGGATGCGCTGTTCAACGATCCACGTCCCGCGGCGCGGGGTGAAGCGGGTCCCGCGACCGAAGCGTCGTACCGCAGCTTGCTCGGGATCATCCGGCTCGTGGCCGACGCGGAGTTGCCCGTGCTTCAGGACGCGGCACGCGCGCTCCGATCGATCGTGAACGATCTCGGCCTCTCGCATCCGCTACTCGAGGAGACCGTTCGTCGTGCTCGGCCCGGCGACGTCTGGACGGTGCGCGCATCGCCGGAGGATGCGTCTGATCTCGCGCGCCTGGAATACGCAGTGTCCACGGCAGCACAGCCACTCGAAGCCACAGCGGGGTAATGCATGTCCTTCCTTGACATCTTCGTCGAAAAGGCGCGCCAGCGCATCTGGGAGCGCCTTCCCATGAGCAACGTCCTGCGAGAGAGGAAGCCGCTCACGGAAGACGACGCGCCCGAGATCAAGAAGGACGAGGCCTACGTCACCTTGCGTATGCGGCAGATGTACCTGAAGAACATCCGCGTGCTCTGGCGGAAATATTACCCGTTGCTGCACGGCTACGTCTCCTATGCCGGGCAGGAAGAGCATGTCATCGCGGGACCGTCGCAGTTGACACAGTTGGGCGACGCGAATCTCGATCGCGTCATCGTCCTCAATCAGCGTCTCGGTGGGCCGATCGCGTATCAAGGCGGAGATCTCACCATGCTCACCGGCTTGTATTCGGTGCCCGGCGAAGATTCCGCGAAGGCACTCGTGGAGACCTTGAGCAACGTCGCCGCGCTGCCCGGCCTGGCGCTCGGCAACGTCACACAGATCGCGAACATCGTGAAGTCGGGTGTCGAGAGCATCCTCAAGCTGAACGAATCGCGGTTGGAACTCGGCGTGAAGGACAGCTTCTACTCGAACAAGCCGCTCCGCGCCGGATTCTATGTCGCCATGGATGCGTCGTTGAACGACGTCGACTTCAGTCGACTCTGGCTCGATGGCGGCTTGAAGTCCGGCCAGGATCCGCTTGTGGCAAGGAGCTTCGACCAACACGATTACATGATCATCGAAATCGAGCGAACGGTCACGCGTGACGACTGGGCCGCGCTGCCCGGCTTCAAGGCGGTGCAGGACAAGTTCAATTCCATCATGGCCGATGGCGCGATCGACAGCACGGAAAAGCGCAGCCGCCTCAAGAATGTGTGGCCGGAGTTCTATTCGCTGTTGGACACCAGCACGGGCCTGATCACCGCGGACAAGAAGAAGATCGCGGACGGCGTGAAGGCACGACTCACGACCCAGCTCGAGGCGGGATCGAATCCCTTCGAATCGCGCTCCATTGGCGGCCGGAAAGTCACGATCGACCCGATGGGATTCGATTTCCTGAACGTGGACGAAGTTCGGGGCGACGGCGGGGCATTCAGCGCGGCGGGATTCTAGTCGGATCACGACGTCGCGCGACCGTGTGCGTTCCGGCGGTGCTTCGGCAAGCGTTCTACCATTCAGTGTGCGTCGAGTGATTGTACGCATGACTCTTTCCCGAGGTCTCTCGTGCTGTCCCGGTTCCTCGTTCTCCTCGCGCTCACGATCGCTGCCGTTCGCCCGGCGCGCAGCCAGACGCCGACACCAACGCGTCAACCGCAGTCCGCAGCGCTGGCGCCTCGCGTCAACTACACAGCCAAGACATCGCGCGCCGATTCCCTGCGCGGATCGTTCACCACTCCCGCGCGCGCATGGTGGGACGTCGCATTCTACGACCTGCATGTCGCCATCTCTCCATCCGACAGCTCCATTCGCGGCTACAACGGCATCACGTACCGTGTGCTGAAGCCGGCGAGGGAAATGCAGATCGACCTCATGCTGCCACTCGTGGTCGACAGTATGGTGCAGGACGGCCGTCACCTGAGCTATCGACGCGAGGGAGCTGCGTTCTTCGTCACGCTCGCGGCGTCGCAACGCGTCGGCGATCGCAAGACGGTGACGGTCTTCTATCACGGCAGGCCGCAGGTCGCCAGGAATCCGCCGTGGCAGGGTGGGTTCAGCTGGACCACCGACAGCCTCGGCCGCCCGTGGGTCGCGACAACCGACCAGGGAATGGGTGCGTCCGTCTGGTGGCCGAACAAGGACACGCAGGCCGATGAGCCGGACAGCCAGCGCGTGGCACTCACGCTGCCTGATCCGATGATGAACGTGTCCAACGGCCGCCTTCGTACGGTGCAGCATCACGACGACGGCACCACGACGTATGAGTGGTTCGCGAAGAACCCGATCAACAACTACGCCATTGCTGTCGCCGCCGGCTCGTATGTCCACTACAGCGACGTCTACAGTGGGATGAAGGGGCCGCTCACGATGGATTACTGGCCGCTCGATTACGACCTCGAGAACGCGAAGCGGCAGTGGGTGCAGGCGAAGTCCATGATGCAGTGCTTCGAGCACTGGTTCGGCCCGTACCCGTGGTACGAAGACGGCTACAAGCTGATCCAGGTGCCCAACACCGGCATGGAACATCAGTCCGCCGTGTCGTACGGCAACTGGTTCCAGAACGGCTATCGCAAGCGTGACGGCTCAGGCACGGGGCTCGGCCTCAAGTGGGACTTCATCATCGTGCACGAGAGCGCGCACGAGTGGTTCGGCAACAACATCACCGCCAAGGACAACGCCGACATGTGGGTCCACGAGAGCTTTGCGAATTACGCCGAAGGACTCTATACCGAGTGCCTGTTCGGCAAGGACGATGGCGCGCGCTACATCATCGGCAATCGGCGCGGCATCAGGAACGATCGCCCGATCATTCCGGCATACGGCGTGAACGATCAAGGGTCGGGCGACATGTACCCGAAGGGCGGCGAGATGCTGCACACCATCCGCCAACTCGTGAACGACGACGAGAAGTGGCGCTCCATTCTCGGGGGCCTCAACCGCACGTTCTGGCACCAGACGGTGATGGGCTCGCAGGTCGAGCAGTACATCAGCCAGCAAGCGGGCATGAACCTCGGCAAAGTGTTCGATCAGTACCTGCGCACGACCATGATCCCGACGTTCGAGTATCGCATCGCCGACGGCACGCTCACCTATCGCTGGGCTAACGTGGTCCCCGATTTCGACATGCCACTTCGCGTGAAGCTCGAAGGTGCGAACTTCACGCTCATCCATCCGACTGCGCAGTGGCAGACGGCGTCGACGTCGCTGGCGTCTCCGGCATCCTTCGCGGTGGACGAGAACTTCTACGTGGTTCCCAAGGCAGTGGATGCGACGGGCGTGCGTTGACGGGCTGGGCAAGAGGTCGGACAATCAACACCCCATTGGTGGGGCGTACGGCTGCCATCGGACTCGCTCCGGTTGTCGCCATACAGTGGCATATGGCGACACTTGCCGGGACAATAAGCGGGACATACATTGGGGTAGTGGAGGTGAGCGATGACCAGGGCTGAGCTGGAGATGGAATTTGCGGGCGCGGCGCTCGGGTGGGTCGAACGGGAGTTGGAACTGACCGATCCCGAGATCGGCCAGGCACTCGGCGTCGACCGAAAGACCATCTATCGCTGGCGCAAGCTCGAGAGCGCCCCTGCACCCGAGCAGCGAAAGCAGATGGAGAAGCTCACGCAATTGAAGTGGTTCCTGGAGAACGCCTTCCGCACGGCGGCGCTCGGAAAGCGCTGGCTCCATCAGCCGGTTCCCGCGTTCCAGGGCCGCACGCCGCTTTCGCTCCTGATCGGCGGCGACATCGACGCCGTGCTCGGTGTCTTGGCGACGCACGCGTCGGGCGCGCATATCTGATTGCTGGTTCTCTTCCTGGTTCTCGCTCTCGATTCCCCCATCGTCGTGCGATTACGTGGAGTTTGAGGCGCTGGCGTGGCGATACATTCCTCGCGGGGCGCATCCGCTTCACGTTGGATTCATCCTCCTCGCCCGGGGACGGTGGAACCGGCAATCCGAATACGGGTGCCTCTACACATCGCTGTCCCAGGAAGGAGCGCGCGCCGAGTACGAGAAGGAGCTCCATCGGATGGGTATCGATGCGAGCATGGACCAACCAAAGGATCTCGTCTCCCTGAACGTTGGCGTTGCGCGCGTCATGGACTTGACTGACCTGCAACAGCGCGAGCGCTTCGGCATCTCTCTCGACACGCTCCGAGGCGATGCCGAGGACGACCTGGAAAGTTGTCGGCTCATTGCGGACTTGGCGCGCCTCGAGGGCTACGACGCCATCCTATCTCCGTCGGCCGCCTTGGCCGGCGCAGAGAACTTGAATCTCTATATCGATGGCCGGGCCGATCATCTTCGACTGAGCGAAGGTCTGCATCGCGCTCCACTCAACTACTAGTGTCGCGTGCGCGAACGACTATGAAAGCGCTTTCGTCACGGCGAGACACTGGTCGATCTCCTCGCTGTTGTTGAACAACGCCGCGGAGATGCGCACCATGCCGTTTCGTACCGTCACTTCGATCTTCGCCGCATCGAACGCGGCTTGGACGTTCGCGGCGGGTTGCGACGCATGGAACGTCACGATCGACGAGCGGTTTCCCATCGGCGTGAAGAGTCGGTGTCCCTGCGTGGCGAGGCCGTCCTGTAGACGGAGCGCCAATCCGTCGATGGTGTGCGCGCCGATTCGAGCCACGCCGATCTTCTCGAGGTACGCGAGACCGGCACCCAGCGTATATACATCCCCGAACGCTCGGCTCGAATAGTCGAATCGCTTCGCGTTCGTCTCGATCTCGATGCTGTTGTCGGCGCGTACGTTCGCGTTCATCTCGCCGAACCGGTCCAGCCGTAGCCGATCCGACACATCGCTGCGCACATAGAACGGCGCGACGCCGAAGCTCGCGAGCAGCCACTTGTACGTGCCAGCGCACAGGACATCCACGCCGGCTGCCCGTACGTCGATCGGGAATGAGCCCACCGCCTGAATGGCGTCGGCATAGAACACTGCGCCCTTCGCGTGCGCCACGTCGGCGATCGGTCGCATGTCGTGGCAAAATCCATTCTGGTGCGACACCCACGCCACCGACACGAGTCGGGTGCGCCTGTCGACGAGTGGCGCGATGTCGCTCGCGTCGACGACTCCATTGCGGTGTCTGGCGATGCGCAGCTGGATGCCCTTCGTCTTCTCCAGCGTGCGATACAGCACGAACTCCGTGTCGTAGTGCAGCTCGTCGATGACGACGTTGTCGCCGGCCACGAGATCCAATCCTGCAGCGACGACATTCTCACCCTCGGCCGTCGAGAACAGCAGCCCGATCTCGTCCGGCGATGCCGCGTTGATCAGCCGCGCGAACTGTGCTCGCACGTCATCGCACTTCTTCAGCAAGGGGCCGAGCTGGAAGGAGTTGCGCGACTTCTCCTCGAGAAAGGCGGCGCCGGCCGCGACCACCTGCTTCGGAATGGGCGTGATGTACGCCGAGTTGAGAAAGATGCGCTCGTTGACGATGGGAAAATCGTTGCGGACGCCGAGCGGATCATCGGCACCGCCGATCGGCATCGATGTCGGAGTCGTCATGGCAACGGCGGCAGATGGGCGGGTTATCGCGGCGGCGGCGATCGATGCCGCCGACGCAACGAACGAACGTCGATCGAGTGTCATGTTTGCCGAGTATCAGTTGTCGTCCCGAGCGCAGTCGAAGGACCTGCTCTTCCGACGTCCGCTGTCGACACAACTCATTGTTTCGTCCAGATCACAATGACTCCACAGCCCTTGTTCGTCCCCGGTGGCCCACCGGTGACATTGCGGTAGGCCTCGATTGCCCCGATATCGCTCGGTTTCAAGAGGTTGAGGTCCTGGTTCGGCATGTTGTTGATCACGATGTTGGGTGCGCAGTCCCCGTTGTCTCCCTTCCCTCCTCCCCGAGTGTTCTGTATCGTCGGTTCGACGAGTGAGCCGCTGTTGACCCGGAATCCCATCAGAGTGCGAAAGAGGTCGATCGTCTCGAGTGCATGGCGGTCTGCTATCTGACGTTCGGTGAGGTACTGACCGATCCCGTGGCGTCGGTTCTGCTCGAAGTCCGCATACCTGTTGCTCCGCGCGAGCACCGAGAATGCATCGAGTCGAACGATTCGATCGAGTGTCAGCTGGACGTCCATCGTCCGCCCACTGCGCAGTTCCAACGGCCGACGCGCGATCAAGTATCCGATGCGTCGTGCTTCGAGCTGATGACTCCCCTCGGGCAGGTCATTGAACACGAAGTTTCCCAATGAGTCGGTGCGCACCGATCCCGCCGCGTCATTCACGTAGAGCATCACATCGCGAAGCGGTGCGCCTGTGCCAGTCCGCACCGTACCCTTGAGAGCGGCTGTTCCGCTGAGCAACTCGGCGGACGTATCAGCGGCGACGGCCGCGCCCGACAACGCGTATGAGGCCTTGGCGCCAAGCGACAGGTTGAGCCGCCGGACACCCACGTCACCCGAGACCTCAGTGCGTATGACGCTGCCGACGCGGCCGTCCACCTGTAGCTGCAGCGCCAGCTCATTTTCCGTTGGAACACCGCAGAGACCATACGCGCCGCTCGAATCCACGCGAACCGCCACACTCCGCTGGGACGTCGTCAGCCGCAGCGTCGCGCGATCGATCGCGATGTCCGCCCAGCTCACCACGACCGTCGCGCTGTTGAGCGGGCGCTCGTTCTCCGCGTTGATAACTGTGCCGTTCACGGCGCCGGTGCCCTGCGGCAGTTCTACGCCGGGGCAGGCAATCCGCCTGAGCGTCGCGCCTGACGGCAAGCCGAGATCGATTCGGGCGTGTTCTCCTGCCGCGAGAGTCACCTCGCGAAGCAGCACGGTCACCTCGAGCGAGTCGAGAATTGGATGATTGAACCAGATGGCATAGCGGCCGGCAGACAGGCCGTCGAGGCGATAGGTGCCCTGCTTGTCGCTGCTGATCGTGCGCGCGAACTCCGGGCTCGCCGGCTCGATACGCGTCACGAACACCGTCGCCTCGGCGAGCGGCTTGCCGTGGATGCTGTCTATCACCACGCCGTTGATGCCCGTCGCCTGCTGCGCGTTAACCGAGCCTGCCATGAGCGCAAGCGACAATGAGGCCACACCGAGCACTGCGGCATACGACTGCATCACGCGATGACGCATGCCATACGTTAGACGCGGCGCGTGGCTGGCGATAGAGGCGGAAAGCTGGCTACGTGCATCTGGCGTTCGGGCCGCTTCGAGTCGTGCTCACGGCATCGTCACCGACTTGACATACAGCTCGATTCCATCCAGCACACGTTGCAGCCCGAAGTCGAACGATTCCTCCAGGGTACGCGGCCGCTCATCGGATGGCGCGGTGACGATCGCGGCGAACCTCGGAAATCGCGAATCGCCGATCGCGCGCCCGAGGTCCGCTCCGACCGCCGCGACCCACTCCGCCTCCGACGTCCCACGTGCGCGTGCCCGCGCGAGCGAGATCGCCGTGTCCGACGCGCCGCGCGTAAACCCATCGATCACACTGAGCATCTGGCCCGTGTCCGCTGCGCTGAGGCCCGTTGTCGAGAGCGCGTCGGTGACCGCCTCCAACCAACTGAGCCAGTTCGGCCCGTGCGGCGCTGCCACGAAGGGCAACTCGGCCAACCACGGTCGCGCACACAGGATCGCGCGCTTCGCATGCGCCCACGTCGTTGCCTCCACGCGCCAATTGCCCCTCGGCACTCTGAGGCGTGGGGGACGTCCGATCCCCGCATCCACGATCGCGTCGTACAGCGCCTCCTTGTTCGGGAAGTAACGATAGAGCGCCATGGTCGTGAAGCCGAGCGCTGCGGCTACCGCATGCATCGTCACGGCGGCGAGTCCGTCGGCGTCGGCAATCTGGATAGCCGCGTTCACGACATCGTCAGGCGTGAGGCCGGGCTTCGGACCTCGAGTCGGCAGCGTGCGATCGTCCCACAGGAGCTCACTCCGGCGGCGAAGCTCCGGATCGACGCGCACGGCGGCCTGCATGATGTCGTCGTGGGTCAGCGACCGCTTCGCTGATCTTCGCGTCGGCGACTGCTTCGTCGGCTTCTTTGGAGGAACCATGTGCTCCGGCAACCGTGAAACTGTTTATACCCTACACTCGTACTGCGTACGTTGTAGACTAATACGCGGACGTCGTCGCCGAAAGACGTTCCCCGTATCCACCGCCCAACAACGCACTCAGCTCACGAGGCATGAACCGATGTTCGACGCACTCGCAGTCTCCGACACGCACTCGCGGCCCCGCGTCACGCGCCGCGCCACTTCCAATGCGCCGATGATCGCGATCGCCGTTGGCATTCTCATCTCGTCGGTACATCCGTCCGCTGCGCAGGCGCCTGCCGTTAACCCTGCCCCCGGGGTGGCGACATGGGAGTTTCGTGTCACGAGCGGCGCGCTCATCGGAACAGGCACCCAGCGCAACTCCATCAAGGACGCCCGGGTGACAGCCGCCCAGCTCTCGTTCGTGCCGCAGCCATCGCTCGCCATCACCGGGACATTCGGATGGGCGACGAGCCGCGAGTTGACATCGCTCGACACACCGAAGCTCGACGTCTTCACGTACGACCTCGGCATCGAAGCCCGCCCCATGCAGTGGCTCGTCGATCGCGCGGTGACCTTCAGCCCCTTTGTCGGCGTTGGCGCCGGGGCGCGCAGCTACAACTTCAGGAGTCTGGACGTGGACGCGACGAACAACCTCGCCGCGTACGCCACTGCTGGTGGTGAGCTCGGCGTCGGTCGCGTCGGCCTGAGACTCGAGGTGCGCGACTACGCCACCGGATTCAAGCCACTCGTCGGCACTGGCGCGTCGGACGCGCGCAACGACGTCGTGATCATGGCCGCGGTGCGATTCAACAGGCACCACGCATCACAGCACTGACATGCACTCAGCGAAGTCGGACTGGCTCATACCTGGTGGCCTCATCGCGTTGAGCATGGTGCCGGCAATTGCCGGCATCGTGCGGCTGACGCAGTTGGCGGGCGGATCGGCCATCACGCCGGCGAATGCACGGTTCTTCGCGGTGCCGCTGCCGGTGGTGGTGCACATTCCCGCCGTCATCGTGTACAGCGTGCTTGGTGCGTTCCAGTTCTCACCAGGCTTCCGCCGTCGCCGGCGCGGATGGCATCGCGCGGCGGGGCGGATCCTCGCGCCATGCGGAATTCTGGCCGCGCTGTCGGGCCTGTGGATGGCGCACTTCTACCCCTGGCCGCAGGGTGACGGTGAACTCGTCTATCTCGAGCGTCTCGTCGTCGGCTCGGCAATGCTGCTGTTCATCGGGCTTGGCTTGAACGCGATCCGGCGCCGAGACTTTCCGTCACATGGCGCGTGGATGATGCGCGGATACGCCATCGGACTCGGTGCGGGCACGCAAGTGCTGACGCATCTCCCGTGGTTCCTGCTTGCCGGCAGGACGCCGGGCGAGCTCCCGAGAGGATTGATGATGGGGGCGGGGTGGGTGATCAACGTCGTCGTCGCCGAGTGGTTCATCCGGACAGGGATGACTAGTCCGCGGCCCGTCATGGCGAGCGTCGCCTATTCGCCTACTCCTCATCAGTAACAACCAACGGCGCCCATTTCTGGACGCCGCTGGATCGTTCTGGATCTTCATTCAGTGGAGGCGCGGGGAATCGAACCCCTCGAGCTAATGCGTTGACTGGACTTTACTTGGCGCAAAGCCTGTGCGATCGGAGTCTGATTATACCCCCGTTCGTACCCCCCTGTGCTGTCCTCACCAAGTCGACGCTAACCCGCGATGCATGGCCGCTGCCGTGAGAGACTCGGGACGGCTCTCACAGCGCTCCGCAACGCAGCCGTGAGGCCGACTTTGGTCAGCCGGCTGTTCAACACGATGGTTACGTCGCCGAGGAAGAGGTACGCAGCATATCGCACACAGCGAGGGAGCGGCATCACCGCGGTGTGGGGGAGTGGCCTTATTGCCACCGACGCGCCGAGCCGTGCCACTGCCGCAAATGGTCGCCGGCGCATCAGAAGGGCAGCTCATCGTCAGCCTCGCCCAACTCTCCGGGTAATGCAGGCAGTACCCCGCCGAGCTGTAGGATGCGCTGGATGAAGTAGCGCTCGTCGATCTGCGCCGCGTCGAGGTGCTCCGTCATCACGACGCGCAGTCGCGCGCGTACATCATCGTCCATCTTCTGCGTGCACGTCGGGCAGCACTCTCCGCCGACGTCGGCATCTAGGCGAGCGCGCTGCACCTCGAGCTCGTCGCGGAGACTCCGCTGCACCTCGAGCCGCGTCTGCGCGGCGTGCAGGTCGAGGATGCGCTGCTCCTCTTCGGCCAGTGCCTCTTCACCGCTTGGCGTGATCCCGTACCGTGCGCCGACGCTGGGCGCCTCCATCGGCTCACCAACCATGTCGTCAATCAACTGCGCGAGCTTCTGTGCCGTGCTGTGTGACATCGGTCCCTCCTTCGGGGATTTGTCCCGACAGCCGAGCCGCACTATCTTGCGCGGGCGAGCCTTCGGGCACGTGGGCGGGATCGTTCGGCTCCTTCTTCGCGGGAGTTAGCCGGGCGGTCCCGTTTCTCGTTTTGGAGTGTATGCGGCAATTCGTATTGCGTCAATATCCGAATTGCCGTATCATGGCACACATGAGCCCCGTTACCCTGAATCTCCGCGCATTGCGGGAAGCAGCTGGATTAACTCAAGCCCAGCTTGCCGAGGCTGTGAACGTCCGCCAAGCGACGATCAGCGACCTCGAGACGGGTAAGGCCAAGACGCTCCGCCTCTCGCTGCTGGATGCGTTAGCGAAGGCGCTGGGCGTGTCTGCGCGAGAGCTAATCGAGGAGAGCGCGCCCCGGCGC
>JBDSML010000073.1:0-5212 GCA_039915865.1 Gemmatimonadaceae bacterium
AGCAGCGGTCCCGTCGTGCGGAGCGTCGGGTTGAAGGCATCGATGAATCCGTATTGGCCGAACAGCGCGTCGCCATACGTGCGACGCATGCTGACCAGCGCTGGCACCGCGACCTCCGGTGCGAACGCGATCGATCCACCTGCCGCCGTCGGCACCAGCGTGCCGTCGTCGTTCATCTCCTCCGTGCCGACGCCGCGCGCCCAATACGTATGGAACGTCCGTTGACGTCCATCCACCGCGAACACCGAGTCGAGCGGTCCGTCGCTCGCCGTGAGACCCCACGTGTTCGCGTCATAGCCGCGCCAGCCCGACGGATTCGCGATCGCATAGTGTCGCTGCGACAGCGTCGCGCGACGCGAATTCTCGAAGTAGTCGATGCCCTTGCCCCGCATGTACTCGTCCTGCACGCTGCGGAAGTCGATCCAGATGTGCGAGAACTGATGTCCGAACAGCGGCGCGAACTGCACGAACTGCTGTCCCTGGAACTGATCCCACTTGTAGCTCTTCGTCCACTCCGTCCACGCCGACGCATCGATTGCGTGGGTTGGTGAGCCGAGTGCGAGGATGTAGAGCAGCATGCCCTCGTTGTAGCCGCGCCAGGTACTCAGGATGAATCCGCGTGCGTTCGAGCCCCCCGCGGGCTCTGGATGCCAACCCATCGTCACGACGGGTCCATTGTCACTCGCCCACTTCCAGTCGACGCGCGCATAGATCGAGTCGGCGAGCGCGCGAACTTCGCGATCGCCGGCGTCGTTGCCGTCGAAGTATTGGCGACACGTCAGCGCGCCGGCGAGCAACAGCGCGGTGTCGATCGTGGAAAGCTCGACACGCTCGAATCGGCGGCCGGTCTCCATGTCGAGAAAGTGATAGAAGAAGCCGTGATTGCCCGTGACGCCACTGGTTTCAGGACCCTGTGGTGCCGTCCAGAAGAAGCGCAGTGTCGTGAGCACGCGCTCGCGAGCCGCGTCGCGCGAGACCCAGCCGTGCTCGACGCCGATGGGATATGCCGTGAGCGCGAATCCTACCGCGGCCACGCTCGAGAACGACTTCGTCGGCCAGCGGTCCGGCGTCAGGCCGTTGCGCGGGTTGGTCGTCTGCCAGAAGAAGTCGAAAGTGCGGCGGGAGAGCGTATCGAGAAACGCGCTCTCTCCCGCCGTTGCCGTGTACGATGGAACTGCACGCGGCTGCGTCGCGGTTTCGGTCGGCGCGCGCGTACACGCGGCGAACGCGCCCATGAGCAGCAGTCGAGCAAACTTCATCGTCGAATCCCGTTTATTGTCGTCCCGAGCGCAGCGAGGGACCTGCTCTTACCACACTGTGCCCTGAAGAAGATCAGAAGTCGTACGCAGCGCCGAACTGAATCCTGCGCGCATCCGTCGTCACGCAGTTTGCAGTCCCGAAGTTCTTGTTCACCGTGCCGTCGCCATTCTTCCGCGAGCCCGTGTCGTAGCACCCAAGGTTGTCACGATTGAATGCGTTGAACAGGTCGACCGTGAGACCGACCGACTTCGATGTGCCAAAGTTCAGGAAGTCCTTCCGCACGCGGAAGTTCACATTCTGATACGGGAAGAGACCCGGCACAGTGAATCCACCACGCTCATAGGCCGCGCCGCAGAAGCGGCCCGGGCAGCCCACATCTTGGGCATACTTCCCGCCGAATGTGCCGATCCCCGAGAGCTGGATTCCGTACAGGTAGGGGATGTCGACAATGCCATTGACGACAAGGCGATGCTTCTCATCGCCGGAGAGTGCGTTGTTCGAACTCGTGCTCGGGTGTTTGGGAATACTGGAAGCCGTCGGGAACTCGAACAGGTCGCCGAGGTTGTCCATGCCTTGCACCGAGCGATTTGCATAGGTGTAGGCGAGTCCAGCGCCCCAACCCCAATCCTTCAGCGTCAGGCGAGAGTACGGCCGGTCGATCTGCACCTGCAACGCATCGTACCACGTCTTTCCCTCATTCGTGGAGTAGATGAAGTTGCTGAAGCCGTGCGCGCCGGTGTTGAAGCCGGGTGCGCAGCAGCTGCCATCGGCCTTGGGACCAGAGTTTCCGAAGTTGAACGTGAGTTGATCGAGACCGCGCACGGCGGCGTAGGTTGCGGACACCGTGACCTTATCGATGACCTGACGAATTCCAAGATTGAACTGGTGCGACTTCGGCACCTTGATGTCCTTGTCGATCAGCCACGCCTCTGGTGCCCCAAACCTCGTGACGAGAGCATCGAGCGTGCTGCGATTCGCGGTGAGGTAGGAGTCGTTCCATGCAACCTGGCCCGGCAGTGGCGTTACGCCGCGCGGGGCGAACTGAATCTCGTACGTCGGGTGCGTGAGCTTCTGGGTTTCGTCTACTGCGACGTCGAACAGCAATCGATCGTAGTAGATGCCGGCGCCGCCGAACACCGTCGTCTTGCTCGCCTCGTCAATGGCGTATGAGAAGCCGAACCTTGGCTGGAACGCGCCGTAGAATGGCTTGCGATTATTGCCCGTGCTGATGTAACGGTTCAGGTCGAGCGGTATCGGCAGCTGGCTGTTGTAGCGCGTGAGCGTGTCCACCACGTTCTTCGGCGTGACGTAGTCGTAGTTCATCATATGGGACTCGTAGTCCCAGCGAACACCGATATTGAACGTGAGGCGTTTTATCGGGCTCCAGTCGTCCTGGATGTACGCGCCGACTTCATTGTTGTTTGCGTTGAAATTTGGGTCGCCAGTACCATAGTTGATCTGAAATGGCGTCGCATAGTTGTACGTCTGACCGTTGTTCGTCGCGTTGTAGCGGAACGTTGGCGTGCCGTCGTTGTCCTTGACGAGATCGTACTTCACGAAGTCGACGCTGGCGCCGCCCTTGAACACGTGCTCGCCCGCCAGCTGGAATCCGGTGTACGTCACGTCATTGCGCAGGCCGAGCCGGTTCTGGATGTAGTCCTGCGTGCTCGCGTTGCTGCCGATGAAGTGATCGCTGTTGCTGTAGATGAAGTCGCGACGCGGCAGTCCAGGCGTGCTCGGGCTCGGATTTCGCTGGAAGCGAGAGAAGTCGACCTTCGCTTCGTTGAGCCACGGGCCGGTGAAGTAGTTGTACTTCAGCTGCGCCACCGCGACGTTCTGGCGGAAGTTCACCGCCGCCTGCTGGGCGGTGTTCAGGTTGAAGTCGCGCACATCGGTCTCATAGCGGTTGCTAAAGCTCAGCTCGGCCGACGACCGGTCGTTGATGGCATTGCTCAGCTTCGCGAAGACGAGGTGCTCCTTGAACGGCGAGCCGAACGTGCCGGTGTACTGCTTAAGGTTCACGCTATCGAGCGCCGCAAAGCCAGACGGCGGTGCAGCAAAGTCCACTCGGCTCGAGCGATTCTGAATGTTCCCCTCGTATGATGCGAAAAGGTGCAGCTTGTCCTTGATGAGCGGACCGCCGAAGCTCAGCGCTGTGAGCGTGCGGTTGTAGGGTGGCTTCGAGAAGGTGGTAGGCGCCGCGTTTTTGTCCTTCCGCTGGAAGCTGTCGAGTCCTACCAGACTCTGGTTCTGGTAGCCAACGAGGATGTTACCCGTCCACTCGTTCGACCCTGATTTGGTCGTGGCCGTGATCACCGCGCTCGACGCCTTCTGATACTCCGCCTTGTAGTTCTGCGTGATGACACGGTATTCCTGAATGGCGTTCTGCGGAAATGGATTGCCGCGGCTCGCATCCTGCCCAGCCACTCCACCACCTGTCAGGTCGTTCTTGAAGCTCGTGCCATCGACGAACAAGTTCACCGCATTCGCCGACTGGCCGGTTGCCTGGATCGTCCGAAAGTTGGTCGAGTTGATGCGGTCTTCCGACACCGTGACGCCAGGCGCCAGTGCCGCTAGCTCGAGGAAGTTGCGGCTCGCACTCGGCAGCTTGTTGATCTGCGCCTCACTCACGTTCGTCGCCACTTCCGACGTGCGCGTCTCGGGTGTTGCGCCCTGCGCCTGCACGATGACCGTCGACAGCTGGATCGCCGCGTTGACAAGCGAGAAGTCCTGGATCTGCGTCGCGCCGATCTGCACCACCACTCGGCGCGTCTGTCCCGTGGTGCCGAGACGGCGCACCGCCAGGTCGTACGTGCCGGGAATCAGGCCGGGTAGGACGTAGAATCCATCGACACGCGTCACCGTGCCGCGCTGAACGCCGCTCTCGACGTTCTTCGCCGTCACTTGCGCGTCGCTGACGCCAGTGCCATTCGCACCGGTGATGTTGCCGCGGACGGTACCAGTGGAGTTCTGCGCGAAGGCAGGCGTCGCCGTCGACACGAGGAGGATGATCGCGGCCGCCAGACAGCTTCGTCCAAACTCGGGAAGCCGATTCAGTCGCTGCGCGGTAAACAATGTCGATCTCATTGAGGGTGTCTCCTGGGGATGAACGGACTACAGGGGGAGGTCAGCGTCGCGTCGCGTAGACGGGCGGCGGACCGCATGAGTGCCGAACCACCAGTTCGGCAGGAACCACTTCCCGGTGGCCATTGCCTCCCGCCACCGGATCGGACAACGCGCGAAACAGCAGCGCCGCAGCGCGAGCACCCAGCACATCGATGGCGACTCGCACCGTCGTGAGCGCCGGCGTCACGTAGCGCGCGATGGGGATGTCGTCGAAGCCCACGATGCTCATCTCGCCGGGGACGTCGACCTTTGCTTCGTGCAGCGCGAGCAGCGCACCCACCGCCATCGCATCGTTCGCTGCGAAGATGGCCGTCGGCTGCGGACCCGTGAGGGCGAGCAGCGCGCGACCAGCGCGCCACCCGCTTTCTTCGTTGAAGTCGCCGTGCACGACGAACGCATCGCGCACGACGAGTCCAGCCGCGCGCATCGCCACACGGTAGCCGCGCAGCCGCGCGCCCGCGTCGGCGTTGCGTGTTGGACCGCAGATGAAGGCGATTTCGCGATGCCCGAGTTCCGCGAGATACCGCACCACGGCGCGCGTGCCGGACTTGTTGTCGACCGTCACGGCTGCCGCAGCGCCGGGCGTCGCCGGTGCGTTGAGAATCACCGCGGGGAGACCCTCGGGCAGTGCCGACGCCAACGAGGCCGTCGACACCTCGGGTGCCATCACGAGCAGCCCGTCCACGCGCCCGCGCATCGCGCGCACCGCCACCGAGACACCATGCGCATCGTGATGCGAGCTGGAGACGAGCAGCGTATGCGCCGAGCGCTGGATCTCCAGGTCGATGCCCCGCAGCAGCTCGGAGAAGAACTCGCCGTACAGGTC
>JBDSML010000189.1:0-9173 GCA_039915865.1 Gemmatimonadaceae bacterium
ATGTTTTCCACGTCGAGGTGGTTCGTCGGCTCGTCGAGCACGAGGAGGTTGGCGCGTGCGAGCGTCATGAGTGCGAGCGCCATGCGCGCGCGCTCGCCACCGCTGAGCGTGCCGATCTCGCGGAACACCTCGTCGCCACTGAAGCCGAACGCGCCAAGGTGATTCTGCACCTGGCCGCGGTTCCAGAGGGGACGTTGATCCTGGATCGCATCCGCCATCGATTTGCGCAGCGGGAGGTCGGCAAGATCCTGCCGGAACCACGCAGGCGTGATCGAGCCGCCGATTCGCGCGGCGCCGCTCGCCGGCGCGCGATCGCCGAGGATCGTCGAGATGAACGACGACTTGCCCGCGCCATTGGGGCCCACGAGCGCGACGAAGTCGTTTCGCCTGAGTACGGCCGTGAAGTCGTCCACGAGCACGCGGCCGGGCACCGCTACGCGAAGGTCGACGATCGCGATCACCTGATCGCCGCCGCGCTCGAGTGTCTCGAAGTGAAGTGTCATCGCTGCCGGATCACCCGGTGGCGGCGCGAGGCGCGGCAGTCGCTCGAGCCGCTTGCGCTTGCCCTTCGCCTGAAAGGAGTTGACGCCCGCAATGTTGCGACGGATGTACTCCTCTTCCTTCTTCACGTACGCCCGTTGCTTCTCCATCTCGCGCTCGCGCGTGAGCCGGCGCTCGGCCCGCTGCGGCACGAACTGGCTGTAATTTCCCTTGTACGACTCGCTCGTGCGTGCTTCGATGTGCAGGATGTTCGTGCAGATGGCGTCCATGAACGCACGATCGTGCGACACGACGATCACCGTCTCGTCGGCCTCGCTGAGCCACTCCTGGAGCCATGTCGTGGTGTCGAGGTCCAGGTGGTTGGTGGGTTCGTCGAGCAGCAGCAGGTCGGCGGGCGCGATGAGTTGCGCCGCCAACCCGACGCGCCCGCGCTCGCCGCCCGAGAGCGATGACACGAGCCGCGTCTTGGATTCCTCGGCATCGAAGCCGAGTCCCTGGAGCACTGCGTCGACGCGAGCGTGATAGATGTAGCCACCGAGGTCGGCGAACCGCTCCTGGTCGCGCCCGAACCGCTCGAGGAATTCGTCAGTGACGCGTTCTCCCAACTCGCCGAGCTCGGTCGCCTGTTCGGCAATGCGCTGCTCGAGGGTCATGACCTCACGCCACGCGGCGGCGCCTGCCTGCCAGACCGTGGTGGCACCCTCGAAGGCGCGATGCTGGTCGAGCAGGGCGTGCCGGAGTCCCGGCTTGCGCGCGACACTGCCCACAGTGGGTTGGAGATCTCCGGTGATGACCTTGAAGATCGACGTCTTGCCGGCGCCGTTGCGCCCGATGATGCCCCACCGCTCGCCGTCGGCGACGGTGAAGGTGATGTTCTTGAAGAGTTCAGTCGCGCCGAACGAGATGCCGACGCTGGAGACGGAGAGCAGGGTCACGCAAGAAGTTGGGTTGTGGATGAAGAGCGACGGTGGAAAGCTAAACACCCAAGGGATGAGCGTGAGCTCATGCTCTCGCTGGTGGCTCACCTTCGAGCTCGCGCTCATGGCTCACCGTTGCCGTAGTCGCTGCTGAAGTCCGATCAGCGGCTACACACCGGGTAGCTCAGATGCGTACCGCCGACGTTTGCTGAGAGGGCACGTACCGCATGGCCACTGCCCCCGAGGCGAACTCCACACGACTCACGAGTTTCAGGTCGACAGGCTTCGAAAGGCCCTCGCCTAGAGCGATGCCGAAGAATCACGAGCATGAGCGTGAACGTGAAGCGTCCAGCTCTGATCCCACCAGAGCCCAGGCTTCGGCTCGAGCACTGGCTCGCGCTCTGACCTGCTGATTGCTGGAGGCTTCACGCTCACGCTCGCGCTGTAGCTGATGGCTCACCTTCGAGCTCGGGCTGGTTGCTCAGCTTTGCAGTCCGAATCAGCATCCTTGCGAACTTTGACCGCGCAGGCATTGCACCAACTACTCCTTGCGCACGGCGTAGCTCAGGTGCGTAACGCCGACCCCCTGGATCACCGTCGGGTTGTCGAGAACGAATGGCCGGCGCTCGGCGCGGCCATCTCGAACGTCATGGGGTCCGACCCGCCCGTGTTGAATTCGACGTCGCCCGAGTTCATGTACCAGTCGAACACTTCGGCCACGCCGTCGTTGACGTCGGCGACATAGCCGTCGAGCGACATGGACATGATTGCGATAACCTTTGCCATTGCGATGTTTCTTTCGAGGGGTGGAAACTGCGTTCGGGGATTACACGGTTACTACGAACGGTGTACCACGACATTCGACACTGCAATGCACGCTTATTCGAATTGGTCTATGACAGCTGCTCGCGGCGCCGTGTCAGGAAGGCGATCTCGGCGCTGTTGGCCGTTGCCTCGATGGCCTTGCCGTACGCTGCGCGCGCTTCCTGGCTGTAGCCCAGGCGGCGCAACAGGTCGGCCCGGGTCGCATGATAGGCGTGGTAGCCAGCCAACTTGCCTTCGAGACCGTCGACGATCGTCAGTGCCGCCGCCGGGCCGTCAAGCTCGGCGACCGCGATGGCGCGGTTGAGGACGACAATCGGCGAAGGGTCGAGACGAACGAGCTGGTCATAGAGTGCGACGACCTGCGACCAGTCGGTGTCGCGTATTTCGGAGGCGGAGGTATGCACGGCGTTGATCGCTGCGAGGATCTGGTAGCGACCCGGCGCCTGTCCCGCACGAAGACGTTCGCGCACCAGCTCATGACCTTCCGCGATCAGCGCGACGTCCCAGGCTTCACGGTCCTGCTCGTCGAGAGTGACCAGTTCGCCGCTCACCGAAACGCGGGCGAGGCGGCGGGCCTCGGTGAGGACCATCAGCGCCAGCAGACCAACCACCTCGCCGTCTTCCGGCATGAGGGCGCGGATCAGGCGAGTCAGCCGAATCGCTTCGGCGGTCAGGTCGTGACGTACGGGATCAGTGTCGGGACCAGTCGCCAGGTACCCCTCGTTGAAGACGAGGAAGAGAACGGCGAGTACGCTGGAGAGGCGTGCCTGGAGATCGTCGGCCGACGGAACCAGATACGGGATGCGAGCCGCCTTGATCTTCGCCTTTGCGCGGGTGATCCGCTGCCCAATGGTCGTTTCCTGCACCAGGAACGCACGGGCGATCTCGGGCACGGTCAGACCGCCGACCATGCGCAGCGTCAGCGCCACGCGCGTCTCCATCGCGAGCGCCGGGTGACAGCAGGTGAAGATCAGCCGAAGCCGCTCATCGTCGATTGCACAGCCGGCGCCGGGTGGCTCGGGCGGGTCGTCGTACAACATCTTCTGAGCCTCCTCCTGCTTGTCACCGCGCTTGTCCTCGCGCCGGATTCGGTCGATGGCCTTACGGGTAGCGGTGGTTGTCAGCCAGGCGCCGGGGTTGGGAGGCACGCCGTCCGCGGGCCACCTCCCGACGGCGGTCGCGAACGCCTCGGCCGCCGCGTCCTCGGCGATGTCGAGGTCGCCGAACCTCCGCGTCAGCGAAGCAACTATCCGCGCCCACTCATCGTTGTGCGCCTGGGTGATCGCCGCTCGAACCTCGAGCACGTTCACTCCTCGAGAACATGGAACGGCCGCACTTCGACCTTCCGATTGCAGGCTTTCGACCCATCGGCGGCGAGCTTCAGCGCCACGTCGAGGTTGGGAGCCTCGATGATCCAGAAGCCGGCGAGATACTCCTTCGACTCCAGGAAGGGACCGTCGGTGAAGACCGGTTGCTCGCCGCGACCGTCGATGACGGTGGCCGTGCTTGGCTCCGCCAAGCCGTTTGCGTAGACCCAGTATCCCTGGGCACGAAGCCGGTCGTTGAACGCATCGATGGCAGCCATCTCGCCCGGGTCGGCCAATTCGGTGCTGTCCGTGATCACAGAAACGAAGTACTGCATCTCGGATCATCTCCTGTGTTTTGGTGGCGCCACTCCATCGGCGGCCGCTCACCCTTACCTACGAACAGCCCGGCCCCGATCCGACACCGCTTCCCGGATTTCGTTCGAGGAATTCGGAAGTGGGTAGGCCTGTCCGGCAGCGCTGAATGCCGCGTTGGAATGCGTGCGCGCACGGCCTCGATGGGTCGCATGCAGGAAGGAAAGCAAATCGTGGACGCAATGCCGCATCATGCTGCCGCAGTCCGCAGCGATACGCCGCCTTCCGTTGTCTTCGCTGTGCCCGGAACGAATTTACCCCTCACCAGGGGTGCGACGTGACGCGAGGCTACGTGAAGAGTGCGGTCGACAAATAGCGCGTCCCGGAATCCGGTGCAATGCACGCGACCCGCGCCGCCGGACCCAGCTCCCGCGCGAGACCAAGCGCCGCCCACACGATCGCACCACTGGACATGCCGACGAACAATCCCTCCTCACGCGCCAGGCGGCGCGCGAGCGGGAACGCATCCTCCTCCCACGCGCGCACGATGCGGTCGACGACCGATCGGTCGAAGTTGTCGGGCACGAATCCAGGACCCATTCCCTGGAACTGATGCTGCCCTCGCTCACCACCCGATAACACCGGCGAGCGCGCCGGCTCGACGGCGACGACGATCGTCTTCGGATTCTTCTCCTTCAGGAATCGGCCGACGCCACTGATCGTACCGCCCGTGCCCGAACCGTAGACGAACGCATCGACGCGATGATCCATCTGCTCCCATAGCTCCGGTCCGGTCGTCTCGTAATGCACCCGCACGTTCGCCGGATTGCTGAACTGATTCGGCATCCACGCACCAAGGTCGTCGCGGATCTGCTCGGCCTTCTCGATCGCCGCGAGCATGCGTCGCTCGGGGTCGGTGAGCACGAGCTCCGCACCGTACGCGAGCAACGTGCGCTTGCGCTCCTCACTCATCGATGACGGCAGGCAGAGGATGAGCCGATAGCCACGCGCCGCAGCGATCTGCGCGAGGCCGATCCCGGTGTTGCCCGACGTCGGCTCGACGATGATGCCGCCCGGCTCGAGCAGGCCGCGCGCCTCCGCATCGAGGATCATCCCGAGCGCCGTGCGATCCTTGATGGATCCGGCGTTCAATCCGTGACTCACTGCACCAACTCGCGCTCCCACGCGCGAGTTCCTCCGCGCGCGCTCATGTCGGCACGGGCGCGACGTGCTGTGTCACGAGCGGTTGCGAGTCGCCGTTGAGGATCAGCTGCGTCTCCACGACGACATCCGATGCGAGGCTCGACGCCACGGAGCAGTACGTCTCGATGGTGAGCGCGATGGCGCGTTCGGCGTGATGTGCCTCGATACCGTCACCGCTCAAGTGAAAGGTGAGTCGCGCCGAGAGTAATCGTCGCGGCGCGCTGCCGCGCCGCACCCCGTCGACGACGATCTCCAACTCCTTCGCCGGGGTGCGGCGCTTGGCGAGATACTCGATGACGTCCATCGACGCGCAGCCCGCAAGCGCGCCGAGAAGCGCCTCCACCGGGCCCGGACCAGCAACGCGATTGCCGTCGATCGTGATGGATGGAGCGCCTTCGCGCGAGATCTCGTACTTCTGCTCACCACGCCAGTTCGCGCGAACGCTCTGTCGGATCACGTTGCTCTCGGTCATGGCAGCTCTCTGGATTGAATGTTGGCTTCAAGGTCGAAACAAAAACGGCCGCTCGAGTGAGCGGCCGGGTTAAAATCCCTGTTCGGTGTCGAGGCGTGCGAGTCACACTCGCTGTCTCGGTCCCGGCCGCCCGGAGCGATGCCAGCGTGGAAAGGATAGTCGGCCGAGAGGCTGCTGATTCGCAGTCTAGCTGGGATCAGATCGACGTCAAGTAGCGCGACTCTCGGCGCCGATCACCGGCATGTCGAGTGTCTGGTCGCTCACGACCCGCTTGCCGAAGATGCCAGGCAGCTGCACGCCGCCGATCTCTTCAGCCACCTGCATCAGCGGCGGAAGAACCCTCACCAGGTCTTCCACGAGTCCGCTCACACCGCCGCTTGAGCCGTTGCCGCCGGCGCCACCCCATAGCACGACCTTGTCGAACTTGATGTTTGCGATGGCACTGGCCAGTGTCGCCGTCACCTCGGGCATCTGCTCGAGAAAGAGGAGGCGGTAGGCTGCATCGGGATTCCCTCCCGCGGCAGCGACCATCTTCTCGAGGCCCAGCGCCTTCTTCTCCATGATCGAGAGGTTGCCGCGCGCCTCGGCGTCCAGACGGGCGAACGTCGCTTCCGCCTCCGCCTTCGCGGCGATCTTCACGCGCTCCGCGTCGGCTTCGGCCTGCACGATCATCCGCGCCTTCTCGGCTTTCGCCGGCGCCTCGAACTCGGCGCGGCGCTCGGCTTCGACGCGATCGGCACGTGCCAGGGCAGCTCGCGCCTGCGCTTCGTTTTCGACTCGCTCGATCTCGGCCTTCGCGGTACGCTGTGCCACCTCCGACTGCTGCGACGCCTCCGCCCTCGCCACCGCGAGCGTTGCCTGCGTGCGCACCACCTTCGCTTGCGACTCCGCTTCCCCAGCGATGGCCGCCGCGTCGGCCGCGGCCACAGCGATACGCTTCGAGCGCTCGGCTTCCTTCACCGCAACGTCACGCTCGAATCCGGCCGCCTGTTCACCAACGCTCTGTTCTTTCTGGATCGAGGCGATGCGGACGGCGCGCTCGCGGCTCGCCTCCTCCAGGCCGATATCACGATCCTTCTGTGCCGACGCGACGCTGACCGACTGCTCGCGCTCGGCGTTGGCGACGCGAATCGCGCCTTCCTTCTCCTGGTCGGCCACGTCGCCGCGCGCCTTCTGGATCGCCTGCGCCGCGGCCTGCTTGCCAAGTGCCTCGAGGTAGCCGGACTCGTCGCGCAGATCCTGAATGTTCACGTTGAGCAGCGTGAGTCCCACCTTCATCAGCTCAGGTTCGAGCTGATGCTGCACGCGCTGGAGAAACGCTTCGCGATCCCGATTGATCTGGTCGATGCTCATCGTCGCGATGACGGCGCGAAGCTGTCCGATGATGATGTCGCGCGCCGTGGCCTCGATGTGCTCGTGGGTGAGGTTGAGGAGGCGGATCGCCGCATTCTGCCGGACGCTCTCTTCCGTCGCGATCGCGACGGTGAACACCGACGGCACGCTGATACGAATGTTCTCGAGCGACAGCGCGTCGGGGAGCTTCACGTCGATGCGAACGGGGTCGAGCTCGAGAAACGCATACTCCTGGACGACGGGCCAGACGAATGCACCGCCGCCGGAAATGCAGCGCGCCGCGCCGGTTCCGCTCACCCGGCCGGAGATGACGAGGATCTTGTTCGCGGGGCACCGCACGTACCGGTTTACGAAGAGAAATGCGAGACCCGCCAACAGGATGACGAACGCGAGGCCGAGCAGCACTGCGGCGGGCAGTGCGAACACCTGGTCCATTGCGCTGGGTGATTGCACACCCGTTGCCTGAAGGGCGAACGCAGTGCTGGGTGCAATCACGAAGAGCGCGCTGGCGCTGAGCAAGCGAATCGGGAACATGGTCACGGCGATTGGAGGGGGACCGACGTACTCATGCCACAGAAGGTGCTAAGGGAGCGGCACAACCGATAGCGTCGTATCGTCTGCCGCATCGACAACCTGCACCCTGGTGCCCGCCGAAAGCGTGGAACCAGGCGGTGCCCCCTCCGCTAACACGGCCGGCCATTCGACGTGTCGCCCCCCCACGATCAGCGCAACCTTGCCCACGCCGAACGCTCCTCCCACCGGAAGCGTCACGGTCGCCGTACTGCCCACCGCCTGCAACGCGCGCAGCGATCCATCCGACTCGAGGCGCGTGAAGCCTCGCATCACGAACGCTACGAACAGATAGATGATGAGCCCGAGCGACACAGCGAGTAGCAGGGCCACCGGCGCACTGAATTGCCGCAGCGCGAGCAACCCACCGAGGCCGGCGAAGCCGACGCCGGCCGCGATCGCGCGTACGCTCCGAAAGTGAAACGCATCGATGGGGTCGGCCGAGTGGCCGCCGACATCGTGCTCGGCGCCTACCGGTGCGTCATGCCCCACCGCACCCACGAGCGCACCGAGCGCCTGGAGTACACCGATCGTTCCGCCAACGATGGCGAGGAACAGAAAGACCGAGTACACGCTCGACCTCAGGTTGCGCTGGCTCGCTCCGCCCGAACGTGACAGAGCCAGTGGTACTTGTCTTCGGTCTTGCCCTGCGCGAGATCGAGGAAGGTGCGCTGGAGCAGCTTCGTCACCTCGCCCGTCCGTCCGATGCCGACCTTGATCTTGTCCACGCTGCGAACCGGCGTGACTTCCGACGCCGTGCCGGTGAGGAAGATCTCATCGGCGGTGTACAGCATCTCGCGCTGCAGCGGTCCCTCACGCACATCCAGCCCCGCGTCGCGAGCCAGCGTGATGATGCTGTCGCGCGTGATGCCAGGGAGCAGCGTGCCGTTCATCGGCGACGTGAAGATCACCCCGCGCTGCACAATGAACACATTCTGCCCCGAACCCTCGCTGATCAGGCCATCGGGACCGAGCGCGATGCCCTCGTCGTAACCATTGGCCAGCGCTTCCATCTTGATCAGCTGACCGCCGAGGTAGTTGCCGGCGATCTTCGCCATGGACGGCGTGGTGTTCGGCGCCATGCGCGCCCAGCTCGAGACGCACGCGTCGGCGCCGTTCTCCATCGCATGGTCGCCGAGGTATGAGCCCCACGGCCAGCAGGGAAGAAACACCTCGACCGGGCTGTCGAAGGGCACCATGCCCGCCGCGCCATAGCCGCGGATGACCATCGGCCGGAGGTAGCACGCGCTCATCGCGTTCTTCTCGACCAACTCACAGTTGGCCGCGACCAGCTCGTCCACCGTGTACGGCACGTCCATCCGGTAGATCTTGCACGAGTTGAGCAGCCGCTGGAGATGGTCCTCGAGCCGGAAGATCGCCGGACCGTTCGGGGTGTCGTAGCAGCGGATTCCCTCGAACGCGGACGAACCGAACTGCATCGAGTGCGCGAGGACGTGCACGTTGGCGTCCTGCCAGGCGATGAACTCGCCGTCACGCCAGATCCAGTCGGTTGCGTTGAGCTTGGCCATCCATGTCTCCTTGAAATTTGTGCTGGCGTTCTTCTGGCTATCGCGTCCCCAGCTCGTCCCACAGCATCGCGATTGCGCGCATGCCCTTCGTGAAGTTCTCCATGCTCATCCATTCATCCGGCGCGTGCGCATTCTCGCCGGGTAGCCCGAAACCTACTAGAAGGACGGGCGCGCCGAGAATACG
>JBDSML010000240.1:0-2566 GCA_039915865.1 Gemmatimonadaceae bacterium
CGCCGCTCGTATTGCGATGAACGCGCCACGGAGATTGGCGTCGAGCACCATGTCCCAGTCGTCGTCCTTGATGCGGAACAGGATATTGTCGCGCGTCAGGCCGGCGTTGTTGACGAGAATGTCGATCTGGCCGAATGCCGCCTCGACCCCCGCGACGAGCGCGACGACCGACGCGGGATCGCTGACGTCGGCGCCGAACCCCAGCGCCGACCCACCCACCGCCTCGGCCACTGCTGCCGCGTTGGCCTGATCGCGTCCGACAACGGCAACGCGTGCGCCCGCCTCCGAGAGCGTGTCAGCGATGGCGCGTCCGATGCCGCGCGTGCTACCCGTGACGAGGGCAGTGCGGCCAGTCAGGTCGATCTTCATGCGGTCACCTGGGCGAGCAACGCGTCGACTTCGGCGGCAGTGCCGCAGGTGACGACGTTGAGGGCGGGAGCGATCTTTTTCACCAATCCCCTGAGTACGGAACCCGGTCCCATCTCGACGTACAGTGCGTCGGGATGGATCATCGCAATGGCCTCGACCTCGCGCGTCCACTGTACCGGCGACGTCAGCTGATCCACGAGCATGCGCCGAGCAAGTGCTGCATCCGTAACGGGTTGCGAGTCCACATTCGCGTAGACTGGGAAGCGCGGATCGGCCAAGTGCGCCATGTCGATGGCCGCAGCGAGTCCCTGCGCGGCTTCGCGCATCAGGGGCGAATGAAATGCACCGCTGACGTTCAGGCGAATGGCGCGCTTGGCGCCATGTTCCTTCGCCAACACCATCGCACGCTCGACACACGCCACTTCGCCGCTGATGACGAGCTGTCCCGGGCTGTTGAAGTTCGCCGGCACGACGACGCCATCGGTGGCAGCGAGGCTGCAAAGCTCCTCGCCCGAGACGTCCATGTCGCCGAGAATGGCGGCCATGGCGCCGGGCCGCTTGTTGCCCGCTTCGTACATCAGCTCACCGCGCGTGCGCACCAGCTGGACCGCCTCCGGGAGCGCCAGCGCGTCGGCGGCGTGATACGCGGTGAACTCGCCGAGCGAGTGGCCGGCGGCGGCGACGACATGCGGCTCGAGCGCGTCGCGCACGACCGCCCACACCGCGGCGCCATGCGTGAGGAGCGCGGGCTGTGCGTTGAGAGTGCGCGTGAGCTCGTCGGCCGGGCCCTCGAAGCACAACGTGCTGATGGGAGCGCCGCTCGCCGCGTCGGCAGCGTCGAAGACGTCGCGCGCCACCGGGAAGCGGGCCGCGAGGTCCTTGCCCATGCCGGGTGCCTGCGAGCCCTGTCCGGGGAACAGCAGAACGACAGAAGGCATGTGATCTAGAAGCGGACGATCATCGAGCCCCACGTGAAGCCGGCGCCAAAGGCGACGAACAGCGCGGTGGTGCCCTCTTTCACGCGACCGGCGGCGATGGCCTCGTCGAGCGCGATGGGGATCGAGGCCGACGATGTGTTGCCGTAGCGATCGACGTTCACGTAGACCTTGTCCATCGAGATGTTCGCGTACTTCGCGGTCGCCTCGATGATGCGGACGTTGGCCTGGTGCGGGATAAGAATGTCGACGTCCTCGCCGCTCAACTTGGCGCCGTCGAGCGCGCGGTCGCACGCCTCGCTCATCGAGCGCACGGCGTGCTTGAACACCTCGCGGCCGGCCATCTTGAGATAGCTGGAGCGATCGGCGAGCACGGCCTCGCTGAACGGGATCGTCGCCCCACCGCCGGGACGCCACAACAGCTCGGCAAGCGTGCCATCGCTGCGCATGAACGCGCTCATCACGCCCTTGTTGGGCTGCGCGCGGTTGCGCTTGAGCACGACGGCGCCGGCGCCATCACCGAACAACACACACGTCGACCGGTCCGTCCAGTCGACGATGGCGCTCATCTTCTCGGCGCTGACGACGAGGGCCGTCTCCACCACACCGGACTGGATCAGCCCTTCAGCCACCGTCATGCCGTAGATCCACCCGGAGCAGGCCGCCGAAATGTCGAAGGCCGAGGCGCGCGTTGCGCCGAGTTCCGCCTGAAGATCGACGGCGGTTGCGGGAAGCAGGCGATCGGGAGTCGCGGTGCTCAGGACGATGCAGTCGATTTCGCCGGGCCCGACACCTGCCTTCGCCATCGCCTCGCGCGACGCCTGCGCAGCCATCGTGCACGTCGACTCGCCGTCGCCCGCAATGTGTCGCTGAACGATGCCCGTGCGTTCGACGATCCAGTCATGATCGGTCTCGAGGCCCAGCGCCGCGAAATCGTGGTTCGTCATCACTTTGGACGGCACGCCCTTGCCCGTCCCGGCGATGTAGGCGACGGGCCGCTTCACGCCGCGGTCTCCGTGACGGCGGCGAGCCGCTGCCCGATCATGTCGTTCATGCCGCTCGTCACCGCCGTGGCCGCCGCCTTGAGCGCGTTCTTGATCGCCCGTGGCGACGACTTGCCATGGGCGATGATGCTCACGCCCTTCACTCCGAGCAGCGGCGCACCGCCATGCTCCGAGTAGTCGAGGTGCTTGAGCCCGGCCTCGAGTTGCGCGCCATCGACACCGGCGTTGCGGAGCGTCTCGATCATCATGGGTGCGATC
>JBDSML010000296.1:0-4728 GCA_039915865.1 Gemmatimonadaceae bacterium
GTGGCAGCGCGTCCGACCTCGCCAAGCAGCTCGAGGAGGTGCAGTTGACCTTCTCGGCGCGCGTCGGCGAAGAGGGCAAGTTGTTCGGCTCGGTGACGTCGGCCGACATCGCGGAGCAGCTCGCCGCACAGGGCTTCAACATCGAGAAGCGGCTCATCGACCTGCACGATCCAATCAAGGCGCTGGGTGTATATCGCGTTCCGGTCAAGCTCCACGCCGACGTGAAGCCCGAGATCCGCGTCTGGGTGATCAAGTCGTAAGCCCACCGCAGTATTGAGGTGCAGTCCTGAAGTACCTTGTACGCGAGTACTTCAGGTACGGAGTACGAGCGGAAACACACTTGCCTCCGGGCTGGGTGCCTGGCGCCCGGTCTGGAGGTCTCCACCGTTTCAAGGCCATGCCCGCATCCGCAACAAGACAGTCAGAAGCAGAGATCACCGAGCTCGCCCAACGTGCCGCGGCAATCCTCATCGACCGCAAGGCGAACGACGTCGTGCTGCTGAGCCTCAAGGGCGTCTCGGACATGACCGATTACTTCCTCATCGCCAGCGGTACGTCGGATACGCATGTGCGGTCGCTGGGCAATTCGGTGATGGAAGACATGAAGAAACAGGTGGGTCAGACGGCGCATCACGTGGAAGGTCTGTCACAGGGCCGTTGGGTGCTGCTCGACTACGTCGATTTCGTGGTGCACGTGTTTCATCCGACGTTGCGCAACTTTTATCAGATCGAGCGTCTCTGGGCGGATGCGCAGATCGTGCCGCTCACCGTCGACGTCTCGGACTGACGAGACCGAGGGCAGTCTGCACCGCCCCCACCGCCGAGGGAATATTGTGACCGTGCGAACGACGCTGCTGGCGTTGACGCTCGCGCTGGCGGCCTGTGGCCGCGGCGACCGTCAAGAGACGCCAGCGACGCAGGCCTCCGCCTCCGCCACCGCGCCGCGCGGTCCGGACCACCTCGTGCTGCGCGTGCCGGGCAACGGCGGCGAAGCGCGCGTCTATGCGTACCCGCGTCTCGACACCGTGATGTTCAGCGCGCCGGGCGCGCCCGCGCCTGCGCGCGTCCTGGCATTCGATGACGAGGCAGGCAGCATCGCCTATGTCGACGCGAAGGGATTCCCTGCACGCATCGACTTTCGCCAAGGCGTCGCGAGCACGGTCACGAAGACCAAGCTCACCGGGCTCTCGTCGTGGGATGGGTCGAACATCTACGGAATCAATGCCGGCACCGTGGAACGCTACGGGCCGAGCGGGCCGTGGAAGTGGAAGCCGCCGCTCGCCGCACGCGCCGTGTTCCCGCAGCCGGACGCGAGCCTTCTCGTGCTGGCGCAGCGTGGCGACAGCAGCGTCGTGTGGCGCGTGCGTCCGCCGGAGACGAAGATCGTGGACTCGGTCGTGCTCGGGAAAGTGAATCGCACGTTGCGCACGCAGGTCGGCGATCGCCTCTACCTCGGCTCTGGACGCGAGCTTACCGGCGTTCGAACGCGCACGATGGAACGGACGACGAGCATCCAGTTCGAGGACGAGATCGAGTTGCTCGAGGCCACGCCCAGCGGCGACCGCGTATTCGTCGTGACGAAGCACGGCACGACGGTCGACGTGGTGGATCGTTTTCGCGAGGAGATCAGCGCCAAGATCGACATCGGACGCCATGTGAGCGATCTGCGGGTCGGGGCGCTCGGCCGCTATCTGCTGGCGCGTCCGGAAGGCGTCGACAGCGTCCTCGTCATCGCGCTGGGCACCAACCGCGTCATCGGCGCCGCAGCGACGACCTGGCGCGACGACCTGCCCTTCGTCGCGCCCGACGGCGGCATCGCGATGGCGCGCCAGTCGGCGGTCGTCATCGTCGACGGCGAGACGCTCCGGGAGCGCACCAGCGTCGTCGGTGGACAGACGGACTTCTGGTATCCCTTCCGCTGGACTGGCTTCCGTCCGCGCGATGCGCGGCTCGACAAACCCGTGGACTTCGGCGGTCCGCCGGTGGACAGCACGCGTCCGCCCACGGATTCCACGGCGCCGAGGCCGATTGACACGGCCGCAGCGCCAGTGACGCCGGTGCCGCCGCGCGACACCGCGACCCATCGAGCGACGAACTACACCGTTTCGTTTGCTGCGCTGCTCGTTGCCGACAAGGCGCGCGACCTGGCGGGGCAGATCAGGGTCGGCAACGAGAACGCACGTGTCGTCACGGCCATGCGCGACGGCTCGGCGATCTATCGCGTGGTGATGGGGCCGTACCCGACCCGCGAAGAAGCGGAGCGCATTGGCCGCGAGTCGAAGCAGTCGTTCTGGGTCTACGAGGGAGGTCCGTGACCACTCCGCTGGACTGGACAGAGCGGGGCCGCGACCTGGGCGCGACGCTGAACGAGTACCATGCCGTCGTGGTCGTCGGGAGCGATCCAGTGGCGACGTCCGAGGCCGCACTCGGGCTCGCGCGCGTCCAGGCGATGCATCGTCGGGTCGCGGTGGGCGACCTGTTCGGCGAGGCCCCGCCGCTACAGGCGCTCGTCCATGACGCCGACGCACACGGCATCGTGGACAGCTTCCTGTTTGGCGTGTCGCTCAACAAGATCGCGCGCCAGGTGCCCGATTCGGGCGAGCTGTTCGTGATGCCGAGTGGCACCGCGCCGATCGATCCGGAGGAGCTGTTTGGGCATCCGCGCTGGAAGCGATTGGCAGCCGGGTTCCGCGAGGTCGGTGCGCTCCTGGTGCTCGTTGCGCCGGCAGACGCGTCCAGACTGCGCGAGCTGGTGGAATCAACGGATGGCGCGATCATCGTCGGCGACTCGGTGCCGGCGGACATTCCCGTGGCGCAGTCGCTGGCGTGGCTGCGCCCCAAGCGGAGTGGTCAGACGACGATCGCCGGCGCCGCGCCGCTGGCGGTCACGCAGGCGCCGCGCCCGATGCCGCCTCGCGACAGAAGCCGCATCGCGGCCGGTATCGCTGGTTTGCTCATCACGCTGGCGATGATCGGCGGAGGGGTCTGGTTCGCGCAGCGTCCCTTCGCGAAGGATCACGCGCCGAAGAAGGCAGCGGTGACGCCACAGAACACCGCCGCGGCGACGGGGGGAACGCTCACTGCCGACAGCGTGGCGAAGGCGCTTGTCGACAGCGTGCGCGCCGACAGCATCGCACAAGCAGGTGGCTTCGGCGGGGCGTCCACGGACTCCTTCCCCGTCCTCGCCGCGTCGAATCCGACGGACTCCGCGCGCGCCTCGGCGTGGGCGGTGCGACTCGAGCAGACGAACACGAAGTCGGGCGCTATCTTGGATCTCCGCGGACGGTTCGAGACCGTGCCCGCCGGAACGTATGGCTTCGACTTGCGGACGCAGTTCTTCCTGCTGGTCGCCGGTGCGTATCCGACGCGTACCGGTGCGGAGTCGTTGCTGGTGCAACTTCGCGATCACAAGGTTCTTGCCCCTGACAAGGGGAATGTCGCCTCATTGCCGTTCGCCTTCATGGTGCAGCCGGACGTTCCCGCAGCGGACGTCGCCTCGCGCCTCGCACGCTTTGCGGCGCGCGGACAACCGGTTTACGCGCTGCGCCAGACGAATGGCACGGCGCACCTGTACTTCGGCGCTTACGAGAGTGCGCAGCAAGCGGCGCTCGCGGTGCCCACAGTACGCGAAGCCGGCCTGACGCCGACGCTCGTTTATCGAATCGGGAGAGTGTTCTAGTGCGGTTGACCAAGCTCGAGCTGCATGGTTTCAAGTCGTTCGCAGATGCCACCCAGCTCGTCTTCGAGCCGGGTGTCACGGCGATCGTCGGTCCCAACGGCTGCGGTAAGTCCAATGTCTCCGACGCCGTGCGCTGGGTGCTCGGTGAGCAACGCGCGCGACTCATGCGCGGCGCCAAGATGGACGAGGTCATCTTCCAGGGGTCGTCGGCGCGTCGAGCCGTGAACGTCGCCGAGGTGTCGCTCCACTTCTCGAACGATGAAGGGCTGCTGCCCGTGCCGTTCAAGGAGGTCGTCATCACGCGGCGGTTGTCCCGCTCGGGTGACAGCGACTACTTCCTGAACCGGACGCCATGCCGCCTGCGCGACATCTCCGACATGCTGCGCGGCACCGGCCTCGGCGCGGGTACCGGCGTGGTCATCGAGAGCAAGATGATCGACGCGCTGCTCTCCGACCGCCCTGACGAACGGCGTGAGCTGTTCGAGGAAGCCGCCGGTGTTGGCCTGTATCGTGATCGTCGTCGCACGACCGAACGCCGCCTCGAAGAGACCACCGGCGACCTTCAACGGCTCGACGACTTGATCAACGAAGTGTCCGGCCAGGTGAGGAGCCTGGCTCGCCAGCGTCGCCGCGCCGAGCGACACACCGAGATCACGACGCGCCGCTTCGTCGTCGAGCTGTCACTCGCCGCGCGCTCGATGCGGGCGTGGCGCGAAGAGCTCGAGCGACTCGAGGTCCGCGTCGCCGAGTTGCGCGAACTGCTCCCCGCCGCCGAAGCACACATGGCCGACGCCGAGCTCGCGCGCGAGACAGCGCACGGAGCGCGCGCCGCAGCCGAAGCGCAGCGGAACGAGTTGTCGCGTCTCGTGGGCGGCCAGCGCGAGCAGGTCGTACGCATTCGTGGCGAGATGGCCGTGGCCGAAGAGCGGCAGCGCAACGCCACGTCGCGTCGCCAGCGTGCCGAGGCGGAAGCCACCGCGGGAGAGCAGAGCGGAACGCAGATCGCCGCCGAGCAGGAATCGGCGACGGCGGAGCGTTCGCGCGTCGAG
>JBDSML010000039.1:0-4247 GCA_039915865.1 Gemmatimonadaceae bacterium
TGGCGCGCCGCTCTTCGCTTGTGGGTGCAGTGAAACGGTGACGCGCCAGCGCCAAACTCCGATAGACTCGGGCGCATGCCAACCTCTGCCCGGGCCTACCGCCCACGCCGCCGTCGTCGCGACGGGATGACCATCGTCGAAGTGCTCGTGGCGCTGATGATCGTATCGATCGGCCTGCTCGGCATCGCCGGCAGCACGGCGCTCGCCCTGCGCACAGCACACGAATCAGTACAACGACGCAACGCCATGCATCGCATGGTGAGTCGCCAGTCGCAACTCGCTGCCGCCGGCTGTTCCGCCGCCTCGTCCGGCGCCGCGACCGACTCCGCGCATGGCATCGTCGAGGCGTGGTACGTCTCCGTACAGACAAGCGGTTTCGCGCTCGTGAGGGACAGTGTGCGCTGGATGGGGCCACGCGGACCTCGCTCTTTCGTGCTCGAGTCGGCATTCCCATGCTGACCAGCCGGCGGCGGCCTGGCATGACGCTCGTCGAACTCCTCGTCGCACTTGCGCTTGCCGCCATCGTCCTCGGCGCCGCCACCTCGAGCTCCCTGCGGCAGCAACGATCGCATGCAAACATCATCGCCGGTACTGACGCAGACGCGCAGATTCGCGCTGCCACCCTGGTGCTGGCCGGACAGCTCGACCTTCTCGACCCGATGGTCGGAGACCTTGTCCAGGGGGAAGCGCAGGACACCGCGATGCAGGTGAGAGCGCCGATCGCACAATCGCTCGCGTGCACGCGGGAGATCGGTGCAGCGACGCTGCTTCCCGATGTCCCAGGCTCCGTTGGCGTTGGCGGCGCCGTGTCGACGCCGCGCGCCGGCGATACGCTCTGGTGGCTGGCAGACACCGCGTGGCATGCAGAACGGATCGTCGGCGCCAACAGCGTCAGATCCGCGTGCGCCAATGGCCTTGGCGCGGGCCAGACGACGCAACTGATCCTCGGGGGCCGAGACACCATCGACGGCGGCGCGCCGCTCCGAGTGACGCGCCAGACTCGCTACTCGATCTACCTCGCCAGCGACGGCACCCACCAACTCGGCGTCCGGGAATGGAATGACTCCACGCATCGATTCGCGGCGCCACAGCCGGTCGCCGGTCCACTCCTCGCCAGAAACGGCACGCGGCGCACCGGCTTCCGGTACTTCGATGCGTCGGGTGCAGAGTTGACCACCGCCAGCGGGCCGATCGACGTCCGGAGTGTGGCGAGGATCCGCATTACGGCGCAGAGTGTGGTTGCCGTGCGGAGCGCGCCGGGACCCAGCGTTCGCGTCGATTCGGTGGATGTCGCTCTGCATCATGCTGTTGGACACTGACTCCCTCGTCGCCACTCCGCGACGTGGAGGCGCCCTTCTGGTCGCGCTGGCGCTCCTCGCGCTAGGCGCCGCGCTCCTCGTCGGCACTTCATCGTCGGCACGAGCGGCTGCGCGGGCGGAGTCGTCGCGTGAGGCGCAGGTACTCGCGGCCGCGGAGGTCCGCGTCGCTCTTGCGGAATTCATGACCGGTTGGAGCGGCGTGCATGACGCGCTGTCGGTGGGCGCGGCGGTCGTCGATACCGTGGGGCCACGCCAGCGAGGCTTCTCCGGTGCGATTGTACAGACTCGCGTGCGTCTGGTACGACTCACCGCCCTGCGGTTCGTACTGGCGGCCGATTGCCAGGTCGGTCCGGATGACGCCGTCATGGCGCGTCGCCGCGCGTATCTCCTTGTGGAACGCGCACTTCAGATTGACAGCACCGCGCCGATACTCCCTCCAGTACCAATTGCACGATGGAGCATCGCCGACCTGTACTAGCGCCTCATTTCGGAGCAGATCCAGTGTTGCGCGGATGGCACAGGTGACGTGGATCACACAGGGTCAAGAGCCCTGTTGTTACCAACGCACGGGGCCGGTCGTGTGTTCGGTACGGGTGACCGGACGCACGGTTACTATGCCCGATCGACCGGGGTTCAGAGCGGGTCGATTCGCATGTAAGTGCAAGCAAGGCCGATTTATAGGTGGCCTCGCTTAAAGCCTATTGACAAGTGTCCCAGAGTGGCTCATCTTCGGCCTCTCTTCGATACTCCCTCGTCTTATTTGGACGCGGTGGGCCGTCAACCTCCCTTCTGGCTCACCGTTCCCCAACCACTCCGAACCTCCCAATGGCACTGTTTGGTCGAAACAAAACCACGGTCGGCCTGGACATCGGTTCGGGTTTGATCAAGGTCGCCGTGATCGATCACTCCAAGAGTGAACCGGAGCTGGTGCGTGTTGCCGTGGTGCCTTTGCTCGCCGACGCCATCGTCGAGGGCGAGATCATGGACCCGGGCATCGTCGCCGAAGCGATTCAGGGGGCTCTCGCCGCAGCGGATGTCAAGACGACACAAGTCGTTACGGCCGTCGGCGGGCGCGACGTCATCATCAAGAAGATCCAGATCGAGCGCGTCAAGGAGCAGCAGGCGCGTGAGCTCATGCGCTGGGAGGCCGAACAGCACGTGCCGTTCGACATGGAGTCGGTCGAGCTGGACTTCCAGATTCTCGACCCACATGGCGACGGCGTCGAGATGAGCGTCCTGCTCGTGGCCGCCAAGCGCGAGCTGATCGAGTCGAAGCTGCGTATCCTGACCGACGCCGGGCTCGACCCAGCGCTCGTCGACGTGGACGCATTCGCGCTTCACAACGCCTTCGAAGTCAACTATCCCGATGCGATGCAGGGCGTGGTCGCGCTGGTGAACATCGGCCACGAAGTCACGAACATCAACATTCTCGACGAGGGCGTCCCGATCCTGACCAGGGACATCACCGTCGGCACGCGTCGTTTCCGCGAGGACCTGCAGCGCGAGCGCGGTCTGTCGGCAGACGAGGCGCAGCACCTGCTCCAGGGCTACGACCGCTCGGAGCATCTCGATGCAGTGCTCGAAGGTCGCGGTGAGGAAATCGCCGTCGGCATCGAGCGCGCGGCCGCCTTTCTCGCGTCGTCGTCGCGCACCGGTGGTCAGGTGCGAGCGATCTACACCTGCGGTGGCGGTTCCAGAATTCCAGGGCTTTCCGACGTCCTCGCCGATCGGTTGCGCCTCTCCGTGCAGCAGGCGAACCCCTTGGTGAACCTGAAAGTTCGTGACGGCGCGTTGAACAGCCTCGTCACGGATGAAGTCGCACCCCTCCTGATGCTTCCCATCGGGTTGGCGCTGCGGCAGGTGGCGTGAGAGAGGCCACGCGATGATCGAGATCAATCTACTCCCCGGTGCACGCCGCAACGCGCGTCGCGGAGGCGGAAGCAAGGTAGACATTGCGGCGTCCATTGCGTCCATGCGCGAGCGGATCCGGGAGCCATGGCTCATCGGTGGTTCCGCGATCACTATCGTCGCGTTGGCCGCCGTCGCCGTCCTCTACCTCCAGCAATCGAAGCGCGAGAGCGCGCTCGACGACTCGCTGCAGAAGGCAGTGCAGGATTCGACGCGCTACTCCTCTGTGCTCCGTGAGCACGACAAGGCTGAAGCGCGCCGCGATACGGTGCTGCGGTCGCTCAACCTCATTCGCGCCATCGACGACGACCGGTTCATCTGGCCGCACGTCATGGACGAGGTGAGCCGTGCGCTGCCGCCTTATACCTGGATCGTGGCGCTCGGCTTCTCGGGCGTGGGACAGGCACAGGCACCCGTTGCTACCGTTGCGGCGGCACCGGACACCGCGCCAGCGGGCGGCCGCAAGAAGCGCCGCGCCATCAGCACGATGATTCCTCGCGACACCATTCGCGTGCGCCTCGTCGGCAACACGGTCGACATCCAGTCGCTCACACGCTTCATCCGCCAGCTCGAGGCGTCGCCCTTCCTCGAGCAGATCCAGCTGGCCAAGTCCGAGCGCGCGAATGACAACGGAAAGGAAATCACGCAGTTCCAGCTCGACATGCTCTACTCGCGCCCCGATCAGGCGATGATGAAGCGCGTTCCGCTCGCCGTCTCGGTGAGGTAGCCCATGGCCATCCTGCCAAGCAACCAGCGCGACCGCATTTTCGGCGGCATCGGCCTCGCCGCCCTTGCCCTCAGCGTCGCGTACTACATGTACGTCTGGGATCCGAAGAAGGAGGAGCTGAACGCGAGTCAGCTTCGCCTCGACTCGCTGCAGGTCATCAACCAGCGCGCCAAGGCGGAGCTGGCGCAGGGCAAGACGAATGAGCTCAAGACCGAAGCCGAACGGCTCACGCAGGACCTCGCCGTCATGCGTCTCCTCGTGCCGACCAGCAACGAAGTACCCGCGCTGCTGGA
>JBDSML010000082.1:0-7947 GCA_039915865.1 Gemmatimonadaceae bacterium
TCTCCAAGCCCTCGGACCTCATTCCCGAGCTGCAGGGACGCTTCCCGATTCGCGTCGAGCTCAAGTCCCTCACCGAAGCAGATTTTGTCCGCATCATGACGGAGCCGGAGAACGCTCTCACGAAGCAATATGCAGCTCTCGTTGCCGCTGACGGCGCGACGCTCGAGTTCACGGAGGACGGCATCGCCGAGATCGCAAAGATTGCCGCGACGATCAACTCGCGCATGGAAAACATCGGCGCTCGGCGACTGCACACCGTGATGACGACGCAGCTCGAGGATACCCTCTTCGAGCTCCCAGACGGCGGCGAGAAGCGTATCGTCGTCGACGCCGTGGCAGTGCGAGAAAAGCTGAAGGCGATCGTTGAGGATGAGGATCTGCGGAAATACATCCTCTGAGGGCGCGGCGTCGTCGCTCAGCGCCATGTGCGGCATGGTCATCGGGCAGGAAGCTGCGGGAACATGAGATGCACGTGCGGCGGCGTCTTGTATTCCTGCAGGCCACGCGACGTCACGAGACGCAGCGCGATCTCCGTGTCGTCGAGGTGAAAGGGCTCCCGCTCGTCGTCGCAATCAGTGAACGGCCTGGAAAGCTCGATGCTGGAGACGGCGGTCTGACCGTCGTCATTCCGGCGCGGTGAAAACAGCGCGAGAAAGGCAGATTTCCAGCCGACCGCGAGAGCGGAAGCGTGTAGCATGGTGGTTTCCTCGCCGGCGCGTCATCGCGGTCGGAATGAGGTGGGGTGAAGGGCGAACCGCCGGAGTCCTCTTCCGGCGACGCAGCCATAATGTCCTCGCTTCTTGGAGATGTCAAATTACAATTCAGTAATACTTGTCACATAGTATTTAGAGTCCCATAGTGACCGATCCTTGGCGCTCCCCGCCAAGGGTCCATTAATCTTCTCTCCCGTCCGAAAACCAACTCTCGCTATACAAATGAACGCATCCACGCACCGCGACTTCCTCGCGATCCCGGATTTCTCCGCTGTCGAGCTGTTGGCGCTGTTTGACCTGGCCGAGCGGATGCGGCGGGGCGAGTACGACACGAAGCCGCTCGAGGGCAAGACCCTCGCGATGATCTTCATGAAGGCGTCGACGCGCACCCGCGTCTCCTTCGAGGTCGGGACGTATGAGCTGGGTGGTCACGCCCTCTTTCTCTCGCCGCGCGACGTCCAACTCGGCCGTGGGGAGCCCATCGCCGATACGGCGCGGGTGCTCTCGCGCTACGTGGACGGCATCATGATCCGCACGTTCGCCCATCAGGATGTCGAGGAGCTCGCCAAATACTCCAGCGTGCCGGTCATCAACGGATTGACCGACCTCCTCCATCCCTGTCAGATCCTCGCCGACATCCTCACTATCCGGCAGCACCTGGGCGGCTTCGAGGGCAAGAAGGTCGCGTGGATCGGCGACGGCAACAACATGGCGAACTCCTGGATCAACGCGGCGTACCGGCTCGGCTTCGAGCTCGCCATCGCCTCACCGGAAGGGTACGAACCGGCCGACCACCTGATCGAGCGCGCCAAGGGGCACGCGAAGATCACCCTGACGCGCGATCCGAAAGAGGCGATCGAGGGCGCGCACGTCGTCAACACGGACGTGTGGGCGAGCATGGGGCAGGAGGACGAACAGAAGAAGCGCGAGCGCGATTTCGCCGGCTATACCGTGAATGCTTCGCTGATGAAACGCGCCGCCGACGATGCGATCTTCCTCCACTGTCTCCCGGCCCACCGCGGCGAGGAGGTCACCGCCGAGGTGATCGACGGACCGCAGAGCCGAGTGTGGGACGAGGCGGAGAATCGCTTACACATTCAAAAGGCCATCATGGCCGTCCTCATGGGAGGCGAGTCGCTCGGATGACGATACCAGCCGCCGGCGCAGTGGCGCCCGACTTCTCTGCCACGCTGGACGATGGCAGCACCTTGAAGCTGTCGTCGCTCCGGGGGGCGCCCGTCGTCCTCTTCTTCTATCCGAAGGACGACACCCCTGGCTGCACGGTGGAGGCCTGCGCCTTCCAGACCGCGCTCCCGACGTTCGAGGGGGTGAAGGCGAAGGTGATCGGCGTCAGTCCCGATCCGGTGAAGAAGCACCTGAAGTTCAAGGAGAAGTTCGGTCTGGAGTATCCGCTCGTTGCCGACACCGACCACACGGTGAGCGAAGCCTACGGTGTGTGGGGCGAAAAGAAGTTCATGGGCCGAACGTACATGGGCGTCGCCCGCACGACGTTCGTCATCGACGCGAAGGGCCGCATCGCCCATGTGTTCGAAGGCGTGAAGCCGGTCGGCCACGCTGACGAAGTGGCCGAAGTGGTTCGCACGCTGAGCTGAGGCTCGAGGATTGGTCTGGTGCGATTGAGCTCTGAGCCGGAGCAATGAGCGTGAGCTGGAGCCTCCAGCATTGAGCATTTCCAGCTGGAGCTAGAGCTAGACCTGAAGCTCGAGCTCGGAATGCTCAATGCTGGAAGCCCACGCTCACGCTCATGGCTCATGCTCATGGCTCACGCTCATGGTTCATGCTCATGGCTCATGCCGCCGCGACTGGCTTCTTGTCCCACAGGCGGTTCACCACATAGAGTAGCGTCAGCCCGCTCACCACGAACACTCCAGTCAGCAGCAGCGCGGCGCTCGTGCGTCCGTAGAGGTAGTTCCCGATCGCGAACAGCGACGACCAGATTGTCACGCATCCCGAGACCCAGCCGAGCGAGGCCATCGGCATGTTGTCGCCCTCGCGCTCGGCGTCGGCGACGCTGACGCCAGCCTCGATGCGGACCTTGGTCCAACCTGGGCCGACCGGGTGAACCCTGTTGTAGAAGTCGAGCAACCGCTCGCGACTCGTCGGCGCGGTGACGTACGCCGTGACCAACCAGCAGATGGTGGTGAACGCCACTGAAAGGATGACTGTCTGCGCGAACGGCAGCGGGTGACCCGACTTCTTCATCGCGAAGAACACGGCGGAGACCGTGAACGAGCTCACCATTGCCACCACTTCGCATTGCGCGTTGATGCGCCACCAGTACCAGCGCAGCAGGTAGAGGAGCCCGGTACCGGCGCCGATGGAGATGAGCACCTCGAACGCGTCCTGCGCCGTATCCAGGATGAGGCTGAGCAGCGCGGCGGCGATGTAGAGACCGACGGTGGAAATGCGCCCCACCGTGACGTAGTGCTTCTCGGTCGCCGTGGGGTTGACGAAGCGGCGATAGAAGTCGTGCACCAGGTACGACGAGCCCCAGTTGAGATGGGTGAGGATCGTCGACGAGTTCGCCGCGATCAGCCCGCCCACCATCAGTCCCACGAAGCCCACCGGCAGGAACTTCAGCATGGCCGGGAACGCGCTGTCGTGGCCGATCAGCTTCGGGTCAGCGAGCGGGAACGCGGTCTGGATGTCCTTCAGCTCGGGGAAGATGATGATCGAGCACAGCGCGGTGATGATCCACGGCCATGGGCGCAGCACATAGTGCGCGAGGTTGAAGAACAGCGTGCCGCCGAGCGCGTCCTTCTCCGACTTCGACGCCAGCATCCGCTGCGCGATGTAGCTGCCTCCGCCCGGTTCGGCGCCCGGATACCAGTTCGCCCACCAACCGATGGCGATCGGCATGATGAAGATCATCAGCGCCAGCTCGCTCATCTGGAAGTTCGGCATGATGTCGAGGATGGGCTGCCCGGTGCCGTCGATCGGCGAGAGCACCGGCTGCGAGCCGGCCGCATACTTCACCTGCTGCGAGCCGAGCACGCTCACGAGCTTGTGCAGGCCGGCCAGCGCGCCGTCACCCACCCCCGTGCGCTGCGCCACTGCGACGAGGCTGAAATACGCCGCCGCGATGACCGCCGTCATCTTGATGACGAACTGCACCATGTCGATGACGAGCACGCCCCAGAGGCCGGAGTGCGCCGCGAACGCCACGTTCAGGACGCCCAGGACGAGAATCGTCTCCCATGGCGGCATCGCGAAGAGGATGTTGGCGATCTTGCACGCCGCCAGCGTCACCATCCCCATGATGAAGCAGTTGAAGAACAAGCCGAGGTACACGGCGCGGAAACCGCGCACGATGGACGCCGCCTTGCCCGAGTACCGAAGCTCGTAGAACTCGAGATCCGTCATCACCCCCGAGCGGCGCCACAATCGAGCGAAGAAGAAGACGGTGGAGACGCCGGTGAGCACGAATGCCCACCACTGCCAGTTGCCGGCGACGCCGTACTGCCGGACTTGCTGCGTCACCCAGTTCGGCGTGTCGCTGCTGAAGGTCGTCGCCACCATCGACAGGCCGGCGAGCCACCACGGCACCGATCGGCCAGACGCGAAAAACTCGGAGGTACTCTTGCCCGCTCGCTTGCCAAAGAACAGCGCGGGGACGAAGCAGATCAGCAGCGTGAAGACGACGATGATCCAGTCGAGAGCTTGAAGCTTCATGACGGCGATCTGGGTGGCGGCGAGGTCTGTCGGCGAATGCCGGACAATCGCGCGGGGGAGGGGCCCGCGCAAGGCGTGATGGAGGGGTTCGCCGTCTGGCACCTCGACTCGCCGGACTTACATTTGCCTGCAGCGCGACGCGTCGGTCGCACCATTTCTCACTGCCGCAGGTGAATCGTTGTCCGTTCAGACGACCAGGGCCGTCATCCTCGCCCGGGGGCTGGGCACGCGCATGCGTCGCGCCGATCCCGCCGCTGCCCTCGACGACACGCAGTCGAGCGCAGCGGACTTGGGTCTCAAGGGGATGATACCCATCGGCCGGCCGTTTCTCGACTATGTCATCAGCGCGCTGGCTGACGCGGCGATCAAGGACGTCTGTCTCGTGATCGGGCCCGAGCACCAGCGCATGCGCGACTACTACGGCGGCGAGGTGGAGCTGACGCGCGTTCGCGTTCACTTCGCCGTCCAGGCGGAGCCCCTCGGTACCGCCGACGCCGTGCTTGCTGCGGAGTCATTCGCCAATGGCGAGACGGTGCTCGCGCTCAACTCGGACAACTATTATCCGATCCACACGCTTCGCGCATTGCGCGCGCTCGGGTCGTCGGGCGTCGCGGCGTTCGAGCGCGAGGCACTCGTCCGTCTGAGCAACATCGACGCCGAGCGTGTCGCGAAGATGTCGCTCGTCGAGGTGGATGCGAACGACCTGCTGGTGCGCATCATCGAGAAGCCGAACGCTGCGCAGATGGCGGCACACGACGGAGAGATGCTGGTGGGCATGAATAGCTGGTCGTTCTCGCCGGAGATCTACCAGGCATGCCGGAGCATTGCGCCGTCGACGCGCGGGGAACTCGAGATTCAGGACGCCGTGCAGTACGCGCGCGATGCGATGGGCGTGCCGTTCACGGTCCTCACCTTTCACGACGGGGTCCTCGACCTCTCCAGCCGTGGCGACATCGCGTCGGTGACGGAAGGGCTTCGGCATGTCGAGCCGCGCCTGTGACCGACTTCGCTTCACGCCTGCGCGACACAGGCATGTCTGAGCGAGAGGCGCTCGCGAAGGCGCATATGTTCGAGCGCTGCGCAACGGCACTGGCGACGCTCGATCCCGCACGCGCGTCGACGCAGAAGCCGTTCGCGTTCTTTGTCCCCGGCAGGATCGAGGTGCTGGGAAAGCACACCGACTACGCCGGTGGACGCAGCTTGCTCTGCGCCATGGAGCGTGGGTTCGCGGTGCTCGCGCTGCCGCGCGACGACAGGCGCGTCCGCGCGATGGCCGTCTCGACGGGTGAGGTTCGCGAGATCGAACCGGATACCGACATCGACACCGACACCGCGCTGGGCGACTGGTCGGCGTATATCCGCACGGTGACCCGGCGCATCATGCGCGACTTCCCCGCCGCGACGCGCGGTGTCGATCTCGCCTTCGACAGCGACCTGCCCGCAGCGTCGGGGATGAGCAGTTCCAGTGCGCTGGTGGTGGCCATCTTCCTCGCGCTCGCGGTGGCCAACGATCTGGAGGCCGACGAGACCTATCGCCGCGTCATCACGTCGCGCGAGGTGCTCGGCAACTACCTCGGCGCCGTGGAGAACGGGCGCGACTTCGGCGCGTTCGCCGGAGGGCAGGGCGTGGGCACGCTGGGCGGCAGTCAGGATCAGACGGCAATCCTCTGCTGTCACGCGCGAGTGCTGAGTGCCTACTCGTTCTGTCCGGTGCGTGCCGAGGGTGAGATTCCCTTTCCGGACGATCACGTGTTCGTTGTCGCGTATAGTGGTGTAGCCGCAGAAAAAACGGCCAACGCGCTGCTCAGGTACAACGAGGCGTCGCTGGCAGTGGTGGAAGTCCTGCGGCTATGGAATGAAGCGACGAAGCGACACGATGTCTCGCTGGCCGATGCCGTCGTCAGTGGAACCGCGGCGCCGTTCGTGATTCGCGACATCCTCCGCGACTCGTCCTCGAAGGACTTCACCCCGCAGCGTCTGCTCGATCGCTTCGAGCAGTTCATCGCCGAGTCGTTCGACATCATTCCGCGTACGATTGCGGCGTTCAATCGCGGCGATCTTGCGGCGGTGGGCCGCGCGGTCGACCGGTCGCAGCGCGGCGTCGAGACGCTCCTCGGGAATCAGGTGCCGGAGACGATCACGCTCGTGCTGCTCGCCCGCGCGTTCGGCGCCCGGGCGGCGTCGGCGTTTGGGGCAGGGTTTGGCGGAAGCGTCTGGGCGCTCGTCGCTGCCGATGGTGCCGAGCCGTTCGTCACGCGCTGGCGCGACGCATATGCCCATGACTTCCCTCTTCGCGCGCCGCATGCGGAATTCATCATCACCCGGCCGGGTCCGGGTGCCACGCGTCTGTAACCACTGGAGTCGACCATGACCGACCATCGCACGAACGGCGTTTCGCGCCGCGACCTGATCAAGACGATTGCCGTTGCCGGCGCGGGTATGGGGTTGGCATCGCTCGGCCTCCCGCATGATGCGAGCGCGGAGCCGGTGCGCCTCATCGAAGACGTCACGCCGCCGTCGGCGGCCGCGTCGATGATGGGTGTGAAGTTCGAGCCGCGCGCCGTCGTCCGCATTGCGATCGTCGGCACAGGACTCCGCGGCCGCAGCACACTGAACGAGTTCCTCGGCGTCGGCAACGTGAAGATCACCGCGCTGTGCGACATCGTGCCCGACAAGGTCGAGAAGGCGAAAGCGCAGATGAAGAAGGCTGGCCACGACTACGAGCCGGCCGTCTACACGGGTGGCGAGCGTGACTTCGAGAAGCTCTGCGCGCGCGACGACATCGATATCGTCTACACGGCAACCCCGTGGAAATGGCACGTGCCCGTAAGTCTCGCGGCGATGAAGAATGGCAAGCATGCGGCGACCGAGGTGCCCGCAGCGCTCACCATCGAAGATTGCTGGACGCTCGTCGATGCGTCGGAGAAGTCGCGCCGTCACTGCATCATGATGGAGAACTGCTGCTACGGCTACAACGAGACGATGGTGCTCCAGATGGTGAAGGGCGGCCTGTTCGGTGAGCTCAAGCATGGAGGGGCCGCGTACAATCATGACCTGCGGTCCATCCTGTTCGAGACGCGCGACGAGGGCCTGTGGCGTCGCGCAAACCACACGGAGCGCAACGGCAACCTCTACAGCACGCATGGTCTCGGGCCCGTCGCGTGGTATCTCGGCATCGAGCGCGGCGATCGATTCGACTACATGGTCTCGATGAGCACGCCGGAGATGGGCCTCACGAAATGGCGCGAAGATCACCTGCCGAAGAACGATCCGCGGTGGAAGGAGAAATACGTCACCGGGGATCTCAACAGCTCCCTGATCAAGACGGCCAAGGGGCGCACGATACGTCTCGAGCACAACGTGTCCAGCCCGCGCCCGTATAGCCGCATCAACAGCATCGAGGGAACGAAGGGACTGTTCGAGGACTATCCGCCGCGCATCTACGTCGAGGGTCGTGGCAAGGACGACGTCTGGACGACGATCGACGAGTACAAGGCCGAGTTCGAGCATCCGTGGTGGAAGGAGCAGGGCGAGCGAGCCC
>JBDSML010000090.1:0-5724 GCA_039915865.1 Gemmatimonadaceae bacterium
GTCGCTGACGTCGACCTCGGTGACGAAGCCCTGCTGCGTGAAGTTGCTGCGATGCACCTTGAGGATCGCGCCGGTGTCCGCACCGATCGCGCGACTGTAGTCGGCGACGTGTGTGCGATTCGTCGCGTCGACTTCGCGCAGGCGAGCGCCGCTCTTCGCCATGATGTCGTGAATGCGAAAGCTGCCGCCGATCTCGACGAGCTCTCCGCGCGAGAGAATTGCTTCCTTCCCGTCGGCGACGGAGTTCAGTGCCAGGACGAGCGCCGCCGCGCAGTTGTTGACGACGAGTGCGTCCTCCGCGCCGGTGAGCTCGCGCAGCAGGGCAGCGCAGTGCGTGTAGCGCGAGCCGCGCGTGCCGGTGTCGAGATCGTACTCGAGATTACTGTAGCCGCCGGCGATGCGCGCGATGGCCACGAGCGCGACGGCCGGCAGCGGCGCGCGGCCGAGGTTGGTGTGCAGCACGACGCCCGTGGCGTTGATGACCGGTCGAAGCGACGGCCGCTGCGCGACCTCGAGACGCTCGGCGATCGCCAGCGCCCACTGTGCGTCGTCGGCGGGGATGGCGGATGCGTCGTCGCGCGCACGGTTCACCACGTCGCGCGCCGCGGCGACGACCAGTCCGCGTGGCGCGGCGATGAGGAGCGCGCGCACCCCGGCGCTCTCGAGCAGCGCGCTCACGCTGGGCAGAGCGCGACGCGGATCCATCATCGCCGTGCCGGTGGCGTGACGGGTCGTCCGGCGGGAGGGGTCGCTGGAAGGGCGGCCGGCACCTTGGCGGCGGCGGAGTCCTTCGCGGCGGGCGGCGGTGCCGGCTTGGGTGTGGTGAATCGCCGTTCGCTCGGGCGCGTCCGTCCCGTGATCGACACCAGACCAGTGGCCGACAGGCGATAGTCCGCGTTCGGCTTGAGCGGTGTGCCCACCTTGATCGTGACCAACGTGAACGGCGTCGCACGCGACGGCTTGGGAGGCGCCGCGGCCACTCTCGCCCGTGCCGCGGCCGACGTGTCCGGTGGCGGGATGGGAATCATCGTCTTTCCCGCGAGGCTGTCGGCGCGGCGCGTCGAATCGAACACCGTCTTCGTCGCGATGCTGTCGGCGACGCGCTCCTGCAGTGGAGACAGCACGGCGACGATGGGAACGATGCTGCTGTCGGCGGCGATGAGGCGGAAGTTGGCGGCCGTGATTGGCGTGGCCGGATCGGCCGCGCGATCGAGCGTGATCCTGAGCGCCAGCGAGTCCGTGACGGCGACGGTGCTGAGGCTCACCGGCAGGGTGTCGCGCGGAGCAGCGAAGAGCTCGAGGAGTGCGGTGGTCTGCGGCACCGTGACGCGCACGCTGTCGAACGCCTCGTTGCGGTCGAGCGCACGATTGGTGTTCGCGTCCATCACGCCGGTGACGACATACACGCCGGGATTCAACGGACCGACGACGAAGCGGCCGGCCGTGTCGGCCTGTGCGAGGTAGACCGTGCTGTCCTGGCTCATCGCCTCGATGTACGCGTTCGCCGCCGGACGCTCGGCGATCCAGTCGAAGATGATGCCCTTGATGCGATCGGCGGGGATCGTGGGGCCGGTGGAGAAGACGAGTACGGAGCCCGTCTTCATGGCGTTGTTCTGCAGGTCGGTGAGGCCGGGCAGCAGCGTGATCGTGTAGGCGGTGTTCGCCTTGAAGCCCTTGCGGGGACGCACGTCGATGCGGCTGCGATGCCATTCGACCTTCGGCGTTCCGTCCGACGGCGAGACGAGGAAATGCGGATCGATCTCCTGCGCGCCGGAGCCGCGATCATTGACCGTCTCGTCGAAGTAGAAGCTCGCGTAGCGATCCTTCACGTTCACCGCGTTCGTGTCGGGTGCCACGCGAATGAGCTGGGGCGGTACCTTGTCCTCCGCTCCGCCTGGTGGCGGCGCGGCGGACGCGCACGCAGTCAGGGCAGCGACGAGAACGATCAGGCCTTGCCGCACAGACCCTCGATTCGGGTGCGCAACAGATCGCGTCTGATCGTCCACTCGCCACGCTTCATGCGCTCACCATCGACGACCGCGGCCGGCGCGTTCGCGATGAAACGCTGGTTCTCGAGGCGCGCTTCCAACGACGTGAGCTGCTTCTCGAGATTGGCGAGTTCGGTCTCGAGCTTCTCGCACTCCTTCGCGACGTCGATCAAGCCGGCGAGCGGGACGGTGAGCTCGATGCTGCCGAGGAACTCGACGACGTTCGCTCCGTCGCCCTGCTGTGTCGAATGGGTCGGCGTGAGCGACGTGCGCGCCATGCGCGTGAGGAGCGCGGATTCCTCCTCGAGCATCGTGCGCAGCTCAGGCGTTGTCGAAACGGAGGCATCGATGCTCTTGCCGGGCGCGATTGCGTATTCCGCACGGATGCGGCGCATCGCCTCGACGATCTGCTTGATGACCTCGAACTGTCCGGCGCGTGCATCGGTGGCTGACGCATCACGCGCGACAGGCCAGCTCGAGGTGGCGATGAACGTTCCGTCGACGTGTCCGGGCAGCCGCTGCCACAGTGCTTCGGTGACGAACGGCACGATGGGATGCAGCAGGCGCAGTGCCTGGTCGAAGACGTGGACGAGCACCGCGCGCGCGACCTGTTGGTCGTCTCCCGGCGTGAGCAGGCGCGTCTTGTTCGCTTCGACGTACCAGTCGGCGAGCTCATTCCACACGAAGCGCCGCGCCGTTTCGGCGAATTCGTTCAGGCGGAGGCCGGCCGCGCGCTCGTCATCACGCCAGGTGGTGCCGTCGGGATGCACGGGGCCGATGGCGCGATCACACTCGCGCACGGCCGCGTCGAGCTTCTCGAGAATCCATGCATCGGCGCGATTGAGCTCGTCGTCGCGGATGTCCGCGAAGGGACGCACCGCGTCCGAGCCGACGTTCATCAGCAGGAAGCGGCCGATGTTCCAGAGTTTCGTCGCGAAGTTGCGGCCCGTGGCGAACGACTTGTCGAGATCGTTCGGGTCGAGCAGCACGTCGGCGCCCATGCCCATGCCGGCGATCAGCGTGTAGCGCAGCGCGTCGGCGCCGTAGAGATGCACGACGTCCATCGGATCGATGCCGTTGCCGAGCGACTTCGACATTTTCCTGCCCTGCGTATCTCTCGCCGTGCCGTGGAGATAGACAGAGTGAAACGGCGCGTCGCCCATGAACTCGTAGCCCATCATGATCATGCGCGCGACCCAGAAGAACAGGATCTCGGGCGCGGTGACGAGCACGTCGCTCGGATAGAACGCGCGCAGGTCGGTCGCCTGTTCGTTCGGCCAACCGAGCGTCGACATCGGCCAGAGGCTGCTGGAGAACCAGGTGTCGAGGACATCCTCGTCCTGCACCACGTCGCAGCCGCAGAACGGACAGGCGGTGAGATCCTCGCGACTGGCGATGACGTCCTGCGGCGGATCGCATTCCTTGCAATACCAGACGGGGACGCGATGTCCCCACCAGATCTGCCGAGAGATGTTCCAATCGCGGATGTTGGTCATCCAGTGCTCGTACACCCCGACCCATTTTTCGGGCAGGAGACGCACGCGGCCGGCGCGCACGGCCTCCAGGGCCGGCTCGGCGAGGGGAGCCATGCGCACGAACCACTGGTCGCTCAACCGCGGCTCGACGACCGTGTCGCAGCGATAGCAGTGCCGCACGCTGTGCTGGTGCACTTCCTTCTTCACCAGACGACCAGCCGTCTCGAGCATCTTCACGACGTGCTCGCGCGCCGAGAAGCGATCGATGCCCTTCAACACGTCGGGCACACGGCCCACCGCGTCGGACACCTCATTCATCATGCCGTATGCATCGATGACGACGGGCGTAGGCAGGTCGTGGCGACGTCCAACCTCGAAGTCGTTCGCGTCGTGCGCCGGTGTGATCTTCACGACGCCCGTGCCGAAGGCGGGGTCGGCATAGTCGTCGGCGATGATCGGAATGCGCAGGTCGAGAATCGGCAGCAGGACATCCGTGCCGATCATCGACTGATAGCGTTCGTCGGCCGCGTTCACCGCGACGGCGACGTCGCCGAACATTGTCTCGGGACGCGTGGTGGCGACGGTGATCGACTGCGACGGATCGTCGGCGAGCGGATACGAGATGTGATACAGCGCGCCGGTCGTCTCCTGGCCCTCTGCCTCTTCATCGGAGAGCGACGTGAGGCAGCGCGGGCACCAGTGGATGACGCGGTGTCCGCGGTAGATCAGGCCACGTTCGTAGAGACGCACGAACGCCTCGCGCACCGACACGCTCAACTCGGGGCTGAACGTGTACGCCGTGCGCGACCAGTCGGCACTCGCGCCGATGGCCTTGAGTTGCTGGAGAATGACGCCGCCCGTCTCCTTCACGAAGGCGGCAGTGCGTTCGACGAATTTCTCGCGGCCGAGATCGTTGCGAGTGAGTCCTTCGCTGGCGAGTTGCTTCTCGACGACGTTCTGCGTGGCGATGCCGGCGTGGTCCATGCCCGGCAGCCACAGTGCCTCGAGTCCCTTCATGCGCGCCCAGCGAATCAGGACGTCCTGCACGGTGCTGTTCAGCCCGTGCCCGACGTGCAGGATAGCCGTGACGTTGGGCGGCGGCATGAGGATGGCGTACGGATCGCGGTCGCCGCCGATGCGCGACGAGCGGGATGCATCGGCGGTGAATGCGCCCGCCTGCTGCCATCGCGCATAGATCGCCGCTTCGGTGGCCGCGGGATCGTATTGCGCGGGAAAATCGTCCGGGGTGGTCACGGACGTGGATTCAGGTGCGCCGGAAATGGACATGACCCGGGGAAGTTAACCCTCGGGTCATGTGTGATGAAGGTCGTAAGAGCAGGTCCCTCGCTAAGCTCGGGACCTGCTCCTTGCTCACCCGTTGTTCGTGGGATTCGCGACGTGATCCGCCTTCGGCACGCCAGATGGCGCGATCGGCGAGCCGCCCGTGCGATCGCCCTTCACCACTTTCTTCTCGCGCACGCGACGCTCGGCGGCAATGCTGTCGATGTCGTCGGCCGCCTCGCGGATTTCCTCCTCGGCGCTCGTCCATTTCTCGGCCAGTTCGACGCGCGGGTCCGAGTGGCGGTCTGCCTCGTCCGACGTGCCCTGACGACGCCGGCCCGTGCCGACGACGTTGCCTTCCCAATGCGCCTCGGTGTGCGCGTCGTCGCCCTCGGCGAAGAGACGCGCGTGTTCCTCGGCGCGATCTTCTTCGTCGCCGACCGCGATGCGATTCAGCACCGTGGTCACACCGGGCACACCGCGCGCGATCGTCACCGCGAGGTTCGACTCCTCGTCGGACTTCACCCAACCGGCGAGCTCGATCGTGGTATCGCCGATGCCGCCGATGTCGATCGCCCGCTCGCTCAGGACCGGATCGTTGCGGAAGGCTTCGAGCACGAGGTCCTCGAGCCCCGTTGCCTCCGCGCCCTCCTCGATCTCGTCGTCGTCGTACTCCTCGTAGTCGGCGAAGTCGTCGGCCACGACCGGCGACCCGGCATCATCCGTCGCGCCCGGCTTGCCGCGGCGCAGCTTTTCCGCGAGGCCGCGGAATCCCCCGACCCGTTGGGCGACGACCATGCCGACGGCGAAACCCGCCAGCGCGCCCAGCAGGACTGAGGTGACCGTGCCCGCAACGGAGGACTCGTCCTCGTCTCGAAACCGCAGATATGACATAGCAGTAGGCCTGTGGCGAAGGGTCTGCCGCAAGGATAGCTTGCAGAGGAATTTTCCGCGAACGCGGTGCAAGAAGAAGGCCCGTC
>JBDSML010000134.1:0-30989 GCA_039915865.1 Gemmatimonadaceae bacterium
AGGGAAGAGAGCTCAAGGGTCGCATCAAGACCGTCGAGAACACGCGCAAGATCACGCGCACGATGGAAATGGTGGCGACCTCGAAGATGAAGCGTGCACAGGATCGCGTCGTCGCGGCGCGTCCGTATGCGCTCGCGCTCGCGGACGTGATCTCGAGCCTCTACTCGTCGGATCTCGCGGAGCGCTTTCCGCTGCTCCGCCAGCCGACGCAGGCGCGGCGCGTCGCGCTCATCGTGCTCACGAGCAATCGCGGCCTCGCCGGCGGCTTCAACTCGAACCTGATCAAGGCAGCGCGCGTACAGATCGCCGAGCTGGAAAAGGCGGGCACGAAGGTCGAAGTGCACGTGATCGGCAAGAAGGGCATCGGCTACTTCAAGTACGTCGGCCGCGAGCTCGCCTCGCAGCGTATCGACGTCACCGATCGCCCCACGGCACTGAACGCGGCGGAGATCGTCGACGCGCTGATGGCGGAGTACATCGCCGGTGATCTCGACGGCGTGTACGTCACCTATGCACGGTTCGTCTCGGCACTGAGCACACCTCCCACGACGGACCGGATCCTTCCGGTGACGCCGCCGAAGGCGAAGGAAGGCGGGATGCAGCGCGACTACCTGCTGTTCCCGGATGCGGAGGCGATCCTCACGGAGCTGCTTCCGTCGTACGTGCGCAATGCCGTGTATCGCGCGCTGGTCGAGACGGTGGCAGGCGAGCAGTCGGCGCGGCGCACTGCGATGAAGAACGCAACGGACAATGCCGGCGACATCCTCCAGGTGCTTCGCCGGACTTACAACCGCGCCCGTCAGGCGCAGATCACGCAGGAGATCGCCGAAATCGTCGGCGGCGCTGCTGCTCTCCAGGGATAGCCATGGCCACCGCAATCGAAACCAAACAAATCGGCAAGGTCGTGCAGGTCATCGGCCCCGTGCTCGACGTCGCCTTCGAGTCGGGTCACCTGCCCGAGCTGCTCAACGCGCTCGAGATCAACGCGACCACGGACTCCGGCCAGGAGATCCACGTGACGGTCGAGGTGCAGCAGCACATCGGCCGCAACCAGGTGCGCACCGTCGCGATGAGCTCCACCGACGCGGTCGTCCGCGGCATGGAGGTCGTCGACACCGGTGGCCCGATCACCGTGCCCGTCGGCACCGTGCCCCTCGGCCGCATCCTCAACGTGCTCGGCCAGCCGATCGACAACGGCGAGGACATCCCCGCCGACGTGCTGCGCTGGCCGATTCACCGCAAGCGTCCCGACTTCGTCAACCTCGAGCCGAAGACCGAGATCTTCGAGACGGGCATCAAGGTCGTCGACCTGATCGCCCCGTTCGTGAAGGGCGGAAAGATCGGTCTCTTCGGCGGCGCCGGCGTGGGCAAGACGGTCGTCATTCAGGAGCTCATCAACAACATCGCGAAGGAGCACGGCGGAAAGTCCGTGTTCTGCGGCGTGGGTGAGCGCACGCGCGAAGGCAACGATCTCTATCTCGAGTTCAAGGAAGCGGGCATTCTCGACAAGGTGGCGCTCATCTACGGCCAGATGAACGAGCCACCAGGTGCGCGCCTCCGCGTCGGCCTCACGGGCCTGACCGTCGCCGAGTATTTCCGCGACGTCGACAATGCCGACGTGCTCGTGTTCATCGATAACATCTTCCGCTTCACGCAGGCGGGATCCGAAGTGTCCGCGCTGCTCGGCCGCATGCCGAGTGCTGTTGGATATCAGCCCACGTTGGCGACCGAAATGGGCGACCTGCAGGAGCGCATCACGTCGACGAAGAACGGTTCGATCACGTCGGTGCAGGCGATCTACGTTCCTGCCGACGACATCACCGATCCGGCGCCGGCCACCGCGTTTGCGCACCTGGATGCGACCGTGGTGCTCGACCGCTCGATCACGGAGCTCGGCATCTATCCGGCCGTGAGCCCGCTGACGTCGACGAGCCGCATCCTCGACGCGCAGTACATCGGCCAGCGCCACTACGATGCCGCGACGAGCGTCCAGAAGATCCTCCAGCGCTACAAGGAGCTTCAGGACATCATCGCCATCCTCGGCATGGACGAGCTGTCGGAGGAGGACAAGCGCGTCGTCGGTCGTGCACGCCGCATCCAGCGCTTCATGTCGCAGCCGTTCTCGGTGGCCGAGCAGTTCACGGGCATCCCCGGCAAGTACGTGAAGCTGGAGGAGACCATCTCGAGCTTCGAGCGTCTCGTCGCGGGCGAGTTCGATCACCTGCCCGAGCAGGCGTTCTTCATGGCCGGTGGCATCGACGACGTCGTTGCCAACGCCAAGAAGATGCAGGGCTAAGCAATGCTCACCGTCTCGGTGATCTCGCCGGAGGCCGTGCTGTTCGAGGGTACGACCGATTCCGTCGTCGCGCCGGCGTTCGACGGACAGGTCGGTATCCTCACCGGCCACGCGCCGATGGTGACGCTGCTCGGCAAGGGTGAACTGCGGCTCGGCGGCAACGGCCAGACGTTCAAGGTCGAAGGCGGTTTCCTGCAGGTCGTGGACGACGTCGTTCGCGTCGTGACGGAGCACGCGACCGCGGGCTGACCAGCAGCCAAAGAGTAGAAAGGGAGGCCGGACCCGAAAGGGCCGGCCTCTTTGCACATGATTGCGACAGCCGTCGCGCTTGCGCTTCGAGACGTGCGCCGGTGTGTCTCCCCCGTCACCGAGTCATGTGGCAGAAGCTATGTCGCCAACGTCGCATCTCCCGCCGAGATGTCGCTCGCGGCCTCCGCCTGCAAGCGCGGAGGCACGTGCGCGGCTGAAGTTCGTCGGCCTGGCCTTTCTCGAGAGCGTCGCGCTGCGACTTCACAGCAGTGCCGACAACCCGCAGTTACTCAGCGAGCGTTCCGGCATCACGCTCGTAACGTTCGTCGACATCTGCGCCATTTCGCCGGCACCGCGCACGGAATCTCTTTCACCGAGCCGCACGTCATGCCATCTCGCCTGTTCGCTCTTCGCCTGGCTCTGCTGATGACCAGCATGACGGGCCAACTATTCGTGACGGGCGTCGCCGGCGCCCAGGGAAATGAACGGGCGGACCTGATTCTGCATCACGGGAAGATCCTCACGCTCGATGCGCGAAACTCCATTGCGTCGGCGGTGATCATCCGCGGCGGAACGATCGTGGCCGTGGGCGACGAGTCGCTGCTCGCGCAGTACCAGGCGACGCGCACGATCGACCTCGGCGGCCGTATGGCGATGCCCGGCTTCGACGACGCGCACACCCACATCTCCGGCGACGCACGCCGATACATCGACCTCACGTCGGTCCGCTCGATCCGCGAGGTACAGGACAAGGTACGCGCAAAGGCCGCACAGTTGGGCCCTGGTGAGTGGATCACCGGGTACGGGTGGGCCGAGGACAACTTCGCGGAACAGCGGCTGCCGCGGCGAGCCGATCTCGATGCGGCCGCACCGGACAACCCGACCATCCTCGTGCGGGCAGGCGGCCACAGCTCCGTGTCGAGCACGAGAGCGCTGAGCATGGCGACGATCACGCGCGACACCCCGCAGCCGCCCGACGGAATGATCGAGCGCGATGCGGGCGGGGAGCCGACCGGAATCATCCGCGAGAGCTCGTACCTCGTCGACCGGCTCGTCCCCGTCCCCACCGCGGACGAGTTGCGCCCCAGCTTCGTGCAGTCCCTCCGCGAACAGTTGTCCTACGGCATCACGAGCATCGTGATGGCCGACGAAACGGTGCAGAACTGGCCCGAGTGGGAGCGTGTGTATCGCGAACACGCCGGCGAGCTGCCGCGCGCCGCGGTCCAGATCCGCTGGAATGGCGAATCCGAGTTGCGGGCATTCGGCAAGCGTTCCGGCGACGGCGACGAGTGGCTGCGTGTCGGCGCACTGAAGGTGTATGTCGACGGGGGGTTCACCGGACCAAGCGCGTTTACACTTGCGCCGTACAAGGGACTTCCCGGCTTCCGTGGAACGCTGAACCGGCCGCCCGAAGAGCTGTACCAGATCGCGCGGACGGCGCACGCGATGGGGTGGCAGATGGGCTTCCACACGATCGGCGACGGCGCGATCGCGCTCGCTGTGGATGTCTTCGATCGCGTGCTGCTCGAATCGCCGAAGCCTGACCACCGCAACTACCTCAATCATTTTTCCATGCTGCCGCCAGATGCGACGCTCGCGACGATGGTGCGCGACTCGATCCTCGTGGCCCAGCAGCCGAACTTCACCTACACACTCGAGCCGCGATACGTACAGACGCTGGATGGCGCGCGGCTCGCGCACAACAACCCGGTCGCGACGCCGATGAACCGGGGCATCACGGTGGCATTCTCGAGCGACATCCTCCCCACCGGGCCGATGATCGGCCTCTACTCGGCGGTGACGCGCAAGGGAAAGAGTGGTGCGGTGTATGGCGCTGAGGAGGCCATCCCCATGCTGCGAGCCCTCCAGGCGTACACGCTCGGCGGCGCCATCCTCACGCGCGAGGAGCGTCGCAAAGGGACGATCGAGCCGGGGAAGCTCGCTGACGTGATCGTCCTTTCGGCGGACCTGCTGACTGTTCCTCCAGACCAGATTCTCGCGACGAAAGTGGTCATGACCGTACTGAACGGCCGAGTGGTGTACGAACGGACGCCATGATGACGGCTGGCGACTGCCTCCAATCCGCGATGCAGCGATCGCGTTGCCGGACACGTAGGCAATGCATAGAGTGTAACGGCAGCAATCGGAGTCGTACCCACCCGCGCCGGTAGGTCACCATGCGCCAGTCCTTGAAGTTCGTGCTCGCGTTGCTGAGCGTGGTCTCGATAGGCGCGCCGGCGGGCGCGCAGCAGAACCGTGGAGACCGCAACAAGCTCACCCAGGCCGATATCGCCGAGACGGGCACCAGCATCATGACGGCCCGTGATGCTGTGCGGATCCTTCGACCGCAGTGGATGACGCCGCCGCCACTGGGTCGCCAAGCGTCGTCGGATGTGCTCACGCCCGGTGGCGGCAGTCCGGTGATCATCATCTACATCAACGACGTCCGCCAGCCCGACATCGAGTCGCTCGCGACCGTTCCCGCGGCGAAGGTCGTCGAGATGAAATACCTCGACCAGAATCGCGCCGTGATGTTGCACGGTCCAGGGCACGAGAGCGGCGTGATCGAAGTAACGACCACGGACAGGAGAAAATAGCATGCGTGTGATGCGGGCTGCGGCTCGCATCGCCGCGCTCGCCGTGCTGGTGGCTTGCGCGGCGACGTCGAATGGCACCGTCGCGACGAGCGCGCAGGCACCGTACGTCAACCCGCACGCGACCGACAGCATCGGCACCGTTCGTCAGATGTACGACGGCGCGCTCACCCCCGCGCTGGCGATCACGACGTTCCGCAACATCGACCGGCTGTTTCCGACGCGGGCCATCGCGCACGGGCCGCGACCGTATCCACTCGCGATGGCGAGCGCGCCACTGCACGACGTCAGCTTCATGTCGCGCGGCACGCGCTACGATCTCGACGACTATCTGCGGCTGAACCGCGTCAGCGGACTGCTCGTGCTCAAGGACGGCCGCATCGCCCTCGAGCGCTATGCGTACGGCAATGGCCCGCAGACGCGCTGGATGTCGATGTCGATCGCCAAGTCGATCACGTCCACGCTCATCGGAGCGGCCATCGAGGACGGCATGATCACGAGCATCGACGATCCGGTGACGAAGTACGTGCCGCGACTCGCCGGCGGCGCATATGACGGCGTGACGATACGCCAGATGCTGATGATGTCGTCCGGTGTGCGGTGGAACGAGACGTACACGGATCGCGCATCGGATCGGCGGCGGTTGCTCGAGGTCCAGATTGCACAGCGCGCAAATGGCGCCGTGGATCTCATGCGTGGACTGTCCCGCGCCGCGCCCGCTGGCTCCGTGAACAACTACAGTACCGGGGAGACGCAGATCGCCGGTGAGGTGGTGCGCGGCGCCACGGGGAAGCCGCTGGCCGACTACCTCAGCGAAAAGATCTGGCGACCGTTCGGCATGGAGAGCGATGCCACCTGGTGGCTCGACTCCCCCGATGGACACGAGATCGGAGGAAGTGGCTTCAGTGCGACGCTCCGCGACTACGGGCGCTTCGGACTGTTCTTTCTCGGCGGCGGTGTCGCCGGTGGCGTGCGGGTCCTGGCACATGGGTGGACGACGGAGGCATCGACACCGAAGACGCTGACGGACGGCAAGCGCATCGAGTACGGCTACATGTGGTGGCCGGCGGAGGCTGCGCCGAACACCATCAATGACGGTGCCTTCAGCGCCGTCGGCATCTTTGGGCAGGCGATCTACATCAATCCGCGTGAGCGCGTGGTCATCGTCCTATGGAGTGCGCACACCAAACCCACTGACGGCGAGGTCGTCGACAGTGACGCCTTCTTCGGTGCGGTGTCGCTGGCGCTCCGCTGAACGTTGGCGGCTAGGGGATCGGCCTGGTTGATGTCGCCCGCTCGAGGAGTACCGCCGCTCGCTCGATGAGATCACTCTCCCGCGTCAGTGCCAAGGCCAGCCGCGCGATCTCCGCGTCGGCGAGCTTCCAGTCCTTCTGCTCGATGGCTTCGCGCACGCCGGGCATCGTCTTCACGCCGTAGCCGGTGTAGTAGCCCGGCGCGTAGAGCGAGTGCCGGTACCACGGGCGCCGAGGAAGTCCGTCCGGGAGCAGCAATGCCTGGTCGCTCTGGCGAATGAGCGCATTCACCGGCGCAAGCGCGGCTGCCGACGCGTCGCCGGAAGGCAATGCACCGTAGGCCTTTTCGAAGCGCGAGGAAGCGCTGTCGAGCGCGATGGACGCGTTGTCCAGCGGCGCAAAGTTGATCACCGGCGCTGCCGGTTGGCTCTTTGGCGCCATGGTGGGGCGTCGCGGGTCGTTCACCATGGCGAACGCGCCTTCGGCCAACTGGAGGTTGAGCTCTGCGATCCCCTTCGCCGTGCTGTCGCGCAGCGACTTCAGCTCCCCGATGTATCCGCGCGCCGTTTCCGACAGGTTGCCGAATTCCTCTGGCAAGACGTCGGCGCCGGCCACGCGCATCATCATGGTGCCCGCCGCCTGCGCGAGCGCGCGACCATATACGAACGACGTGTCGCTGAAATGCGTGTACCAGTAGAAGCTGTCGTAGATGGAGTGGTAGATGCCGCCGTCATCCTCACCGCCGAAGCCGACATTCAGCGTCGGCACGCCGGCATGCTGCAGGAACGGGGTGAAATCGGAGCCCGAGCCGAGTGCGCCGATGCGCAAGTCGCTGCGTGTCCGCGCTTCCTTGTTGCCGCCGACGATTCGGGACGCCCGCTCCCGCGCACCGACCGACGCATTCGTCTCGGGATCGATGATGTCGCGCGCGACTTCGTTGGCGAACCGCTCCAGCGAGTGCGACCCTTCCACGCCGAACATGCCACGACCATTGGTGTCCGAGTTCAAGTAGAACACGCCCTTCTGGCGCAACTCGTCCTGGTGCTGCTCCACCCATTCGGTGCTGCCGAGCAATCCGGGCTCCTCGCCATCCCACACGGCGTAGATGATGGTGCGCTTTGGGCGCCAGCCTTGCTTGACCAATTCGCCCAACGCACGGGCTTCCTCCAATTGCGCGACTGCCCCGGACACTGGATCCTCGGCGCCGTTCACCCAGCCATCGTGATGATTGCCGCGGATGACCCATTCGTCCGGGCTCGTGGAGCCGGGCAGCTTTGCGATGACGTTGTACAGCGGCTTGAGGCTCCAGTCGAACGCGAGCTTCAGGTGGACGCGCGCGGCGCCGGGTCCGAGTCGGTAGGTGATGGGCAGTCCGCCACGCCACGCAGACGGCGCGAGCGGACCGGTGAGCGCCTCGAGGAGCGGCTGCGCATCCGCATAGGAGATCGGGAGCACAGGAATCTTCATGAGCGTTGCCGCGTCGGCGCGTGCGAGCCGCTTTGCACCGGGCGTGGCACCGACGTCCGGCGTGAGGGGGTCACCCGGATACGTCGGCATGTCCATCACGCTGCCGCGTTGCACGCCGTCCTTCGGGCGGAAGGGACCGATGGGGTAGGTCTCGCCCGCGCCGAAGCCGTCGTCGCGCGGATCCGAGTAGATCAGCGCGCCGACCGCACCATGCTCGTACGCCACCTTGGGCTTGATGCCGCGCCACGACCCACCGTAGCGCGCGATGACGATTGCTCCCTTCACCGAGATGCCGTTCCGCTCGAGCGTCTCGTAGTCGGCAGGGACGCCGTAATTCACATAGACCAGCGGCGCAGTGACGTCGCCATCTGCGGAGTAGGCGTTGTAGGTCGGAAGTTGCTCGCTCTTCTGGTTGCTGGTGGGATCCTCCTTCAACGCCGGCTCTTCGAGCCGTGCGGTGAAGCGCGTGGGTGCGACGAGCTCGAGGACGCGCGTGATGGGTGTCGGGAAGAGCACGTCGAATCGTTCGATCGTCGCATCGAAGCCATACGACGCATACTGTGCGCGGAGCCACTCGGCGTTGTCCTTGTCGTAGGGCGAGCCGACATGATGCGGCCGCAGGGAAAGACGGCGCATGGCGTCGCGCATGCGTGCCGGATCTGGCATCGCGCGGAACTTGGCCTCCCACTCGCGCTCGATGCGCGCGTTGGCGGTCGTGAAGCCGCGGATCGGTGGGTCGTCGTGATGTGTCGCGGCGGGCACGACCAGCAACAGCGCGGCGGGGAGCGCGAGCGCGCGAAGGTGAAGCATCATGTCAATGTCCGGAAGCGAGGTGATGTCGAGCGTCCGGACCGAAAGTCGTGTTGGCGTGCGGTAATGGCAATGCCCGTGACGATATACGGGTTGCTGACCACGCATGACGCAGCCCATACTCGTAGCGTGCGCATTCGTGCGGTTGGGGGAGCCAGGCCAGGGGTACGGCGCGCGATATACGCGGCGTGCTGGCTCATGCTGGGATGCGGCGGCGGTGAACCCACCACGAGTTCACGGGGCACCGTCAGTGCGCCGCTGCTCACGATCGTCAACGTCATCGTTGCGCCGGATACCATTGTACTGGGTGAGACCGCCCAGGCCAGCGCGGCCGGACTCGATCAGAACGGCGTCGGCATCGTCATTGGCGTACCGGTGTGGAGCAGTACGTCGCCCGCGACAGCGACGGTGAGCGAAGGCGGTGTCATCACCGCGCTTGCCGTGGGCCAGACCACGCTGCTTGCCGCCGTCGCCGGCAAGCAGGGGCAGCACATCGTCACCGTCATTGCGCCGCCGATCGTGCGAATCGTCATCGAGCCGGCGCCGTTCCGGATGCTGCGCGGGAGCACTCGGCAGCTGCAGGCCTTCGCGTTCGACACGAAGGCACGCGAGCTGACGGAGCGCCGGATCGTCTTCACCTCGTCCGATCCGACGACGGCCACCGTCACCGCGGATGGACTCGTCACTGCTGTCACCGCGGGCACGACGACGATCGTCGCGACGGGTGAGCGCATCACCGCGGCGTCGGCGCTCACGGTGACGACGACGCCCGATTCGGTCGCCACCGTCACCGTGAGCCCCGCCGTGAAGGTGCTGAGGATCGGCGAGAGCGTGCAGCTGGCGGCGACCCTGCGCGACAGCACGGGCCACGTGCTGGCTCCGCGCCCGGTGGAGTGGGTCGTGACGGGCGCGCCGGGGAACAACGCCGCGACCGTTTCGCCGACGGGGCTGGTCACCGCGCTCGCCACCGGGACCGTCATCGTCGAGGCCTTCAGCGAAGGACAACACGGCTCAGTGACGATCATCATCGGCGACAACGTCGACGAGAGTATCGTGGTCTCGTTCGCGCGTCCGGCAGAGAACGAGCTCATCGGCGACACCCTGTTCGTCTATGTGAGCGTGCAGTCGAATCTGTCGCTGACCGACGTGTCTGCGTCCGTCGGCACGCAGCGCGTGTCCCTCAAACTCACCCACGCTGGCGCCCTCGGCTTCGCGATCATCTGGGTTGGCATCATCGACGTCACGGAATTGCCGACGGGACCATACCAGGTGCTGGCGACGGCCACCGACATCAGTGGCGCGCACGGATTGGGTTCGCGGCAGTTCCAGAGGGATACGCGAAACGGCAAGGGAGGCGGTGGAAGCCAGCCACGCCAGAAGTAGTGGCGCGGGTGGCGGAAGGGGCGTGGCGTTCGCAACTTCGACGATGAACCAGAACGACCACCTCCAGCGTCGCCATGCGGCCGCCATACCGCGTGGCGTGGCGAGTGCCACGGCCGTCTATGCGGCACGCGCAGAGAATGCCGAGATCTGGGACGTCGACGGCAAGCGTTACATCGACTTTGCCGCCGGCATCGCAGTACTCAACACGGGACACCGCCACCCGAAGGTGCTCGCCGCGGTGCGTGCGCAGCTCGATGCGTACACACACACCGCCTTCCAGGTGCTTCCGTACGAGCCATACGTCGCGCTGGCGGAGCGTCTCAACGCTCTTGCACCCTTCGAGGAAACGGCAAAGACGATTCTGTTCACCACTGGTGCCGAAGCGGTCGAGAATGCGGTGAAGATCGCGCGGGCCGCCACGGGTCGTTCCGCCGTGATCGCCTTTAGCGGCGCGTTCCACGGTCGCACGATGCTCACGATGGCGATGACGGGAAAGGTGACGCCGTACAAGCGTGCGTTCGGGCCGCTGCCATCGGAGATCTTCCACGTGCCCTTTCCCGCGCCGCAGTACGGCGTGAGCATCGAGGACAGTCTACGCGCGCTCGACTTCCTCTTTCGCGCTGATGTGGAAGCGTCACGCGTGGCGGCCATCGTGATCGAGCCGGAGCAGGGCGAGGGGGGTTTTCACGTGGCGCCGGCGGAGTTGCTTCGCGCACTGCGGACCCTCTGTGACGCGAACGGCATACTGCTCATCGTCGACGAGGTGCAGAGCGGCATGGCGCGCACCGGACGCATGTTCGCGATCGAGCATTCGGGCGTGGAGCCAGACCTGATCACCGTCGCCAAGTCGCTGGCGGGAGGCTTTCCCCTGTCTGCCGTCGTCGGGCGTGCGCGCATCATGGACGCGGTGGAGCCTGGTGGTCTGGGCGGCACCTTCGCTGGATCGCCGATCGCCTGCGCCGCTGCGCTCGCCGTGCTGGATGTCATCGACGAGGAGCGGTTGACGGAGCGGGCGACGTCGATGGGCGACCGCATCCGGTGCCGCCTGCAATCCTTCGAGGCACGCAGCGAGCTTCGGCCCATCGCATTCGTCCGGGGATTGGGCGCAATGCTCGCCTTCGATGTGGTGCAGAGTCGGGCTCGCACCGAGCCCGATGGTCCGGCCGCCAAGGCGGTGGCCGTTCGCGCGCTCGAGCTGGGCCTCGTCGTACTGACCTGCGGTGTGTTCGGCGAAACGATCCGCCTGCTGCCGCCGCTGACAGCGTCCGACGCCCTCGTCGACGAAGGGCTCGACATCCTGGGCTTGGCACTCCTCACGAATGGGTGATACCGCGGCCGCCCGTCGTTCGCTCGCATCGCTGCTGGCGATCGCATGCCTCGCCATTGGATGCACCCGCAAGACACCGGTGGAGCAGCCGTGGCATCAGGAGGCGGGGTACCGCTGGCGCGAGCTCGACATCGCATCGGGCGGTCACGCTGGCTTTACGCGGCTCTCGTCACGCACGACCGGCATCACGCACCGGAATGACGTCGACGACGCGCACGCGATGGCGAACCGCAACCTCCTCATCGGCGCCGGCGCGGCGCTCGGCGACATCGATGGCGACGGACGGCCGGACGTCTTCCTCGCCTCGGTGGAGCACCCTGCCGCATTGTATCACAACGACGGCGGCTTTCACTTCACCGATGTCTCGGCGGCGAGTGGCATCGACACGCGTGGCCTCGCGACCACAGGTGCCGTGTTCGCCGATGTGGACGGCGACGGAGACCTCGATCTCCTCTGCGGCACGCTGGGTGGCCCGCTGAAGCTCTGGCTCAACGACGGCAAGGGACACTTCACCGATGCCACCGCGGCGAGTGGACTCACTGGCGGATACGGGGTCACGACGCTCACGCTGGCGGATGTCGACGGCAACGGTACGCTCGACCTGTACGTCGCCACTTACAAGACTCGCAACGTGCTCGATGCCTTCCCGCCATCGTCGCGTGCGTTCGACCAGGTCGTGAAGAAGATCAACGGCAAGTACGAGGTCGTCGATCCGTGGAAGAAGGAATTCCGCATCGAGGAGCGCCCAGAGCTTGGCGGCGTCGTTCGCTCGCAGCGCGCGGACGTCGACCTGTTCTTCCTCAACGACGGACACGGGCACTTCACGCGCGTGCCGATGACGGGTCCGCGATTCCTGAACGAAGACGGTGCGCCGCTCACGACCGAACCCGACTACTTCACGCTGGCCGCTCGCTTCTACGACGTGAACGGTGACGGTGCGCCCGACCTGTACGTGTGCAACGACTTCGAGGATCCGGATCAGTTCTGGCTCAACGATGGCAACGGCGGTTTTCGGCTCGCGCCCGCGCTCGCGATCCGAGAGACGAGCAACACGTGCATGTCGGTGGACTTTGCTGACGTGAACCGCGACGGGCACGTGGACCTGTTCGCGACGGACATGCGCAGTCCCACGCTCGTCGCGCGGCAACGCCAGATCGTGACGAGCACGCCGCTGCCAAAGCGGGTGGGGCTCACGACCGACCGAGGTCAGTGGATGCAGAACACCATGCAGCTCAGTCGCGGCGACGGCACGTGGGCGCAGGTGGCCGACATGGCTGGCGTCTCGGCGACCGACTGGTCGTGGGGCGCGGCGTTTCTCGACGTTGACCTCGACGGCTACGAGGATCTCCTCGTGGTGAATGGCCACCGCTGGGACATTCGCGACGCCGATACCTTCGAGCACATCAGCCGCGATCATGTGCCGTGGAATCGAGAGCAGGGTGAGTTTCCCCGACTCGATGCGCGGAACGTTGCATTGCGCAATCGCGGCAACGTCAGTTTCGCCGATGTGAGTCGCGACTGGGGCTTCGGTGACGACGCGGCGATCTCGCACGGTATCGCGCTGGCGGACTTCGATGGCGACGGCGATCTCGACGTGCTCGTCACACGGCTCGATGCGCCACCAGCCGTGTATCGCAACGAGAGCAGTGCCCCACGCGTGGCGGCGACGCTGAAGGGAGCGAGCCCCAACGGGCGTGGTATCGGCGCAGTGGTCACCGTGCGCGCTGCGTCGCTGCCGGCCCAGGCGCGCGAGATGACGGACGGCGGATACTATCTCTCCGGCAGCGACACGGAGATCTCGTTTGCCACCGGACGGGACTCGCTCGTGACGATCGACGTGAGATGGCGCAGCGGTCGAGTGAGCACGTTGCGCAACGTGGCGCGCAACCGCTCGTATGAGATCGACGAATCCGGCGCGAGCGCAGCAGCCACCATCGCTTCGCCGCCGCCGACGGATTCGGCACCGCCGCTCTTCACCAACGCCACCGCGCTCCTCGGCGGGCATGTCCACGTGGACTCGCTGTTCAACGACGATCGCCGCCAGCCGATGCTGCCCAATCGCTTCAGCCAACTCGGGCCAGGCGTGAGCTGGATCGATACCGACGGTGACGGCCGCGAAGATCTCGTCGTCGGCGCAGGGCGGGGCGGCGCACTCGCCGTGCTCCGCAATACGGGGGCGCGATTCACGGCGAGTCGTGCGCCGGTGGCGACATGGGATCTCACCACGGTCCTTCCCGTGCCCGATGGCAAGGGAGGCACGACGTTGCTCGCCGGCCAGTCGAGCTACGAGTCGGCGTCGCCGTCCGAGGCATTGAACGTCCCGTCGGTGATCGCCTTCCCCCTGCGTGGCGGTGCACCAGGAACTCCGACGCAACTTGCGTCGCCGGAGAGCGCGAGCGTCGGACCACTCGCCCTCGGCGATGTCGATGGCGATGGACGTCTCGATGTCTTCGTCGGCGCACGCGTGATTCCCGGCACCTGGCCCTTTCCTGCGCCGTCGCGAATTCTCCGGCGCACGGCGGACGGTGGCTTCGTCGCCGACACCGCGAACGCGAACGTGCTTTCGAAGTTGGGGCTTCTGTCTGCGGCGTTGTTCGCGGATCTCGACGGCGACGGCTGGCCGGAGCTGGTCGTTGCTGCCGAATGGGGACCGGTTCGCCTGCTGCACAACGAGCATGGACGATTGCGCGACGTCACGCGCGAATGGGGCCTCGCGGAGATGACGAGCCGCTGGAACGGACTCGCGGCTGGTGACTTCGACGGAGATGGACGACTCGATCTCGTGGCGACGAGCTGGGGGCTCAACATTCCGTGGGAAGCCTCGGTCGAGCGGCCATTCGAGCTCGTGATCGCCAACTTTGGAGTGAGCGGAGCCGGGTTGTTGTTCGCCCGTCGCGACTCGGCGACGGGACGCGAGATGCCGTTGGAGTCGTTTGCGCGTCTCGGCGCACTGTTCCCCGCGATGCGAGAGAACATTCCGTCATTCGCCGACTACGCGAAGCGCACCGTCGACGAGGTGCTTGGCGCAAATGCGAAAGTCGTGGGCCGCGTCGGTGCGACGACGTTCGAGCACACATTGTTCCTGAATCGCGGCGGTCGATTCGAGGCGCGCGCGTTGCCGCGGCCGTCGCAGATCGCGCCGGCGTTCGGCGTCGTGGTCGCGGACTTCGACGGCGATGGCCGAGAGGATCTGTTCCTCGCGCAGAACTTCTCGCCGACCGACAACGCGACGATGCGCTTCGACGCTGGAGCGGGGCAGCTCTTGCTCGGCGACGGACGTGGTGGCTTTCGCGCCCTCGGCGTTCGTGAGTCGGGCATCGCCATACTCGGCGATGGGCGCGGCGCCGCCGCTGCCGACTACGATGCGGACGGCCGCGTCGATCTCGCCGTCGCGCAGAATGGCGCCGAGACGACGCTGTGGCACAACGGCCGCGCGACTGCCGGCTTGCGCGTGAAGATCAGCGGGGAACCTGGCAATCCACTTGGCGTCGGCACGCAGATGCGGATCGTCGCGGGCGCGATACGTGGTCCGGTGCGCGAGGTGAGGGCGGGCGGTGGCTACTGGTCGATGGACGGCGCAACGACGGTGTTGGCGCTGCCGGCCGGCGCGACCGCGCTGTGGGTGCGCTGGCCGCTCGGCCGTGAGGAGGTGATACCGATCAGAGCGGGGCAGCGCGACGCGGTCATTTCTCCGCGAGCGCCGAATCGATGACGGCGCGAAACGTGGCGATGCTCGCAGCACCCACCAGTCTGTGCCGACCGATGAAGAACGTCGGCAGCGAGTCGACCCCGGCGGCCGTGTTACGCTCGACATCCGTGTTGATCAACTTCTGCCCTTGCGAGCGCTCCGTGCACAGTCGCAGCGCCGGAGCATCGGCACCTGCGGCGATCGCCAGCGAATCGAGGTAGGGTCGCGCGTCCGGCAGATCCTTCCACGTGCCCTGTGTCTCGAAGATCTTCGCGTACGTTTCCCAGAACTTGCCCTGCGCCGACGCGCAGGTGGCCGCGAGCGCGGTCGACACACCGTTGAGGTGTTCCGGGCGCGGCATGTTGAGAAAGGCGACTCGAATCCGGCGGGTGTCGACGTACTCCTTCCGAATCAGCGGAAGCACTTCGTCGTTCCATCGCTTGCAGAGCGCGCATTGGAAGTCGCCGGCGAACACGACCCACACCGAGGCCGCGCTGTCGCCGAGGACGCGACCGCGATCGGCAGCGACGGTGAAGGAATCGGGGCGGGCCAACGCTCGCTTTCGTTCGACCATGATGTCGCGAAACGACTTTGGTGGCGGTTCAGGTGTTGACGCGTCGCACGCGAGTGCGACGCCAAGAAGGGCGATGAAGGTGGTGCGACTCGGCATTCGTGTGGTACCTGGTGGGAACGTTCGTGAGTCAGTGCTTGGGGCGTGCTGGTCCGGCGCGTGTCCAGATGACGATCACGCCGCAGCCGGCATTGCGTCCGGCAAATTCGCCAGGCACATCGCTTGGACCGGTGTAGACCTCGACACCTTCCATGTCGCGAATCGGCGTGTTCGGCCCGAAGAAGTTGTCGGTGCGCTCGTCCACGATGTATTCCGGCGTGCACCGCATGGGCGCTCTCGCCATGCGAATGGCGCAACCGTTGCCGCCGCCGCATTCGACGTTCACGCCGCGTAAGCCCTGCATGGCATCCTGGAGGGTGGAGAAGCCACCGCGCTCCAGGTCTTCGCGGACGAGATACTGCCCGCGTCCGTTGAGGCGCCGCCGCTCGAAGTCGGCGTAGCGCGGCGCGGGCGGCGCGGGCGGCGCGGGTGCCACCACTGACTCGGTGGGCAGACGCTGGGCCGCGGCGCGTCCGATCGCGGTGGAGTCGAGCTCGATCACGCGAGACATCGACTCGCCGCTGGCGAGTGCGAGCGCCACGACCTTGGTGGGGAAACCGACGACGCGCACCATGAGGCGCACGATACCCGGTGGCAGGTCGGAGAACTGAAACCGGCCGAGGGAATCCGTGATCACGCGAGTGCCTGCGCCGAGTCGGACGATGTCGGCGTTGGCGATGACAGCCCGTGACGTATGGTCGACGACCGTGCCGTCGAGGCGCGCGTTTTCCTTCTGGGCGGCGGCGAGCGCAAACGGCGCGACGACCAGGTTGAGCATCCAGAGCATGGGGCGTAGACGCAACTTCATCATGACGCTCCGGAAGTCCTGCCAGCAGTTGCCGGAAGGAGGGACCCTGACCAAAAAGCCCAATCAGACTTGGACACCAACAAATGGGAAAGGGTTGCGTACCCTGTCCTTTGCACGTAGCATGGCGATCGCTACCGCGAATTTTCCGATTGTCAAGGACGACAAAGTTGCCGATCGCCCACCTGCGTCCGCGCCCGTCTCCCCGAGTCTCTCCTGATGCAGCTCGCTCTCTCATTCCGGAACGGAGGTTGTCAATGCTAAGGGATCTTGTCCTGATCCGACGGCTGTTGAGGATAGCTGGAGGGATTTCCGCCGTAGCGTTGTTCGCCGTGACTGCAGGGGCTCAGACGGCCGTGTTCTCCGGCACGGTCACGTCGAACGGCAAGCCGCTCGGCGGCGCGAGCGTTGGCATTCCCACCCTGGGCGTCGGGGCGATCACCAATCTCGACGGCCATTACAACTTCACCGTCGATGTGTCGAGGTCGGGCGGGCGTTCCGTCGATCTCGTGGCGCGCTACATCGGTCACAAGCCGAAGCGGCTGCCTCTCGTGCTCACCGTTGGGCGCGTGGAAAAGAACTTCGACCTCGAGCGAGATGTGTTGAATCTCGAGCAGATCGTCGTCACGGGCGTGAGTGGCGAGACCTCGCAGAAGAACACCGCATTCTCCGTCGCTGTCGTCGATGCCACCGCGCTGAAGGAAGCGCCGGGGATCACGCCGCTGGCGAGTCTCAGCGGCAAGGTGGCTGGCGCGAGCGTCGTCACCGTGTCCGGCCAGCCTGGCGCACCGCCGGCAATCCGGCTGCGCTCACCGGCCAGCATCAGCGGCACGACCGATCCGCTCATCATCATCGACGGAACGATCTCGCGGTTGTCCCTCGCCGACATCGCGTCGGAGGACATCGAGCGCGTCGAGGTGATCAAGGGTGCGGCCGCGAGCTCGCTGTATGGCTCCGACGCCGCGAATGGCGTCGTGCAGATCTTCACCAAGCGCGGAGCCAGCCTCGCCGAAGGACAGAGCTCACTCGTCGTGCGCAACGAGTACGGGCAGAACAACCTGCCGCGCACCGTGCCCGGTAACCTGTCGCACGCCTACAAGGTACTTCCCAGCGGCGACTTCGATCGCGATGCGAACGGCAACCGCGTGTTGAAGGCCGACCAGATCTCCGACAATGCATACGTGCAGACCTACGACCAGCTCGGCCAGGTCTTTCATCCCGGCACGTTCGCGACGAACTACGTGTCGTTCGGCCAGCGGCGCGGGGAGAACAACTTCAACGCGTCGTTCCAGAACACGAAGGACGGCGGTGTGCTGAACGTCCTGTCGGGATTCTCACGCCAGAACTTCCGCCTGAATCTCGACCAGTCCATCCACGAGAAGCTCGACATCTCGACGGGCGCGTTCTACGGCCGGTCGCATGCCGACCAGGGCGAGGACACGGGCATTTTCTTCGGCCTCCGCTTCCTCGAGCCGAACATCGACCTGTCCGCGCCGAACAAGGATGGCACGCCGTACAACGCCGTCATCAAGCAGCCGCCGCAGTCGGGCAATCTCGTCAACCCGCTGTACGGACTGGCGCAGCGCTCGATCACCAATGACCGCGACCGGTTCACCGGCACGTTCAAGGCGCGCTACCGTCCGTTCAACTGGTTGACGGCGGAAAGCAACGTCAATTACGACGAGGCCAACCGGAACTACAAGCGGTTTCGCCCACTCGGCTTCCTGAACTCGGCGGGCGCCAGGGACAAGGGCGCCCTGTACCAGCAGGCCGACAACGATCGCTCGTACAACACCGGCGCCACGCTGACGTCGTACAAGGCGTGGAGCTGGATCACGAACACGTCGAAGGCGGCGTACGTCTACGAGGACCAGACGCTCTCCGACGTCAATGTGAACTCGTCCGCGCTCGTGGTGCCGAACGTTCCCGAGTTCGCCGCCTATTCGCCGGATCCCAATACGCCTGTCACTCCGGCCTCCAGCACCAAGCAGTTCCGCTCGAAGAACGCGTTCTTCGTCTCCACCTTCGAGATCAAGGACCGCTACATCCTCGACGGCGTGGTGCGTCGCGATGAATCGTCGTTGTTCGGTGCCGACCAGCGGTCGCAGATCTACAATCGCTTTTCGGGGGCATACCGCCTGACGCAGGACTTCCACATTCCCGGCGTGGACGAGCTGAAGCTGCGTGCCTCGTACGGCACCGCCGGCCTGCGGCCGATCTTCGAGGCGCAGTATGAGACGCTGGAGATCTCGGCGGGCAGCCCGCAGAAGATCACGCTCGGCAATCCGGACCTGAAGCCGGCATTCTCGGCGGAGCAGGAATACGGTTTCAACCTGAACTTCCTGTCGAGGTTCACGCTGGAATACAGCTACTCGAAGAAGGTCACCAAGGACCAGATCCTCGAGGTGCCACTGTCGGCCGCGGCCGGATACCGGACGCAGTGGCAGAACGCCGGGACGCTGGCCGGCAACACACACGAGCTGGCGGCGAGCGTCCTCCTCCTGTCGAGGAACGATCTCTACTGGCGCGTCAACGTCACCGGCGATCGCACGCGCACCACGATCACCGAACTGAAGGTGCCGCCCTTCCTCGCCGGTCCGGATGGGAACACCAAGTTCTTCCGCGTCGGCGCCGGCGAACCGTACGGCGTCATCTACGGCGAACGCTGGATTCGGTCGGCAGACCAGCTGGCCACGACCCTTGCCGCCAAGAAGCTGGCTGGCGCAGCAGCGGACTATGTGGTGAACGAGGAAGGGTTCTATGTGTCGAAGACGGCCAAGGGCACGGTCAACGAGCGGCCCCTCAAGGCCTTCCTCGAAAACGGCTCATCGCTCCAGACCATCGGCGACGTCAATCCCGACTTCAACGCATCGTTGAACAACACCATGCAGTTCAAGGGATTCTCGGTGAACACGCTGTTCAACTGGGTGAAGGGCGGCAATATCTACAACCTCACCCGCCAGTGGCCGTTCAACGAAGAGCGCGATCCCGTCTTCGACCAGCGCAACAAGCCGCAGGCGGAACGGAAGCCGGTCAACTACTACAAGGTGTTCTACAACGGCATCAACGCGAACGACTACTTCGTGGAGAACGGCACGTTCGTTCGGCTCCGCGAGCTCTCCGTGAACTACACGTTGCCGGAACGCCTCTCGAAGAGCCTGCGCCTCGGCCGCCTCTCGGCACCGCGTATCGGATTGGTGGGGCGCAATCTCTGGACGTCCACGAATTACAGCGGCTACGATCCGGACGTGAGCGGTGCGGGGGGTGTGACAGGCGGTGGCAGCAAGCCGTTCGCGTTCCGCGTCGACAACTTCAGCTATCCGGCATACCGGAGTCTGACCGCAATGCTCGAATTCGGCTTCTGATCCCCCACCCAACTATCAGGAGACGAACACAATGAAGATTTCGAAGCGAGCGCTCTGGGTCGGCATGGCTGTGATCTGGTCCGGAGCCGCATGCAACGCTGACCTCAACATCATCAATCCGAACGCGCCGGATGCACGGCGCGCCCTGTCGGATCCGGCGGCACTGGAGGCGGTGGCCGGCGGCACGATGCACTCGTGGTTCACCGGCTACGAGGGCATGAACGCCGTCGGTCCACTGGTCACGATTGCCGATTCCTTCTCGTCGTCGTGGAACAACTTCTTCATGCTGTACATCAACAGCCAGGATCCCGACGGGTCGCGCAACACGCGCCCGTGGAAAAATGATCCCGGCGCACAGGAACGCGTCAACATCGAGCACTACTGGCAGTATTACTACAGTGCTGCCTCGTCGGCGTCCGACGTGCTGCGGGCGATTCGCAAGGACAATCTCGTCATCAACAACGTGTCCGACACGAAGCGCGCCGAGACCGTCGCTGCATTCATGCTTGGTGCCTCGCTCTCCGGCATCTCGATGAACTACGACAAGGGCTACATCATCGACGAGACGGTCGATGTCACGACTCTGCAGTACTCCAACCGGAAGTTGATGCGTGATGCGGCCACCGCAAAGCTGGACGCCGCGATTGCGCTCGCCAACGCCAACACATTCACGACGCCCGCGGCGTGGACCAACGGCCGGGCGTACAGCAACACGCAGATCTCCCGCATCGCGAACACCATGGCGGCGATGACGCTGGCGTACTATCCACGTGATGCCGGCGAGAATGCGACGGAGGTGGATTGGGCGAAAGTGGCGAGCTATGCATCCAAGGGCATGTCCACCGGCACGCCATTCGATTTCGTCTTCGTCGGCGACGGGTGCTCGCAGTGGTGTCACGAAGTGCTGACGTGGTTCGATGCCATCGACACCGGCGTCATACACACTCGTGTCGCAAACCTGCTCGACCCCGTGACACAGAAGGATCCTTACTGTGGCTCGGTCGGTACGGCGACGTGCGCCCCCGGCAAGAGTGGCAATCCACAGCCCGACTCCCCCGACAAGCGTCTGGGCGACGGGACGTTCGGCGACGCGAGCATCGTGGACGGCTTCGGGACGATTCCGGTGACGGCCTCCAGCCATCCGGGCACCGACTTCGCCTATACGTCGTATGAGATCTTCAGCTCGTCGCGCGGCCAGTACCACCAGTCCAACATCGGACACATCCGCTATGACCTCAGCCGCAATCAGGATCCGACGGGCATCTACCTCGGGTACGGGCCGGCGCCGGTCATGTCGGCGGCACAGAATGACCTGATCTGGGCGGAAGCGCTGATTCGCGGCTCCGCGCCGAACCTCGCGCAGGCGGCAACGCTCATCAATAACACCCGCGTCACGCGCGGCGGGCTCGCGCCTGCCACCGCAGCGGATGGCGTGGCTGGCCTGCTCACGAAGCTGCAGTACGAGCAGGACGTGGAGCTGCTCGGCCTTGGTGCATCGACATTTTATAACCGCCGGCGCCTGCCGACCTGCACGCAGACCCCTGGAGGTCCTTGTGTGGGTGGGATGCGCGCGGGCACACCGCACGAGATGCCGGTTCCCGCCAAGGAGCTCGGCGTCAAGAGTGAGGCGCTATATACGTTCGGTGGCGCCACGAACCCGACCAACTCGCCGAAGCCGTAGGGCAGCGATTGGCGGGATGCGGTGAATCATGCTTTTGTTCGACTGGAGGGCCGGCGCTCCCGCGCCGGCCCTCCAGTCGTATCAACCGGTTCACGCTCATTTGCCAATGATGGGGGAGCACCGATGAAGAACACTTCGATCGCAACGCGCGCGGTGTGCGCGATCGCAGCGACGTTGGTCGTGACGAGCTGCGGCGCAGGTGGCATCGACACCACCGTCGGGTCGCCGATCTCCAACAACGATACGTACGCCACGATCGGCTACCTGTGGTCAGGTGCGCGGAGCGCCATCCTGAACAAACGCGAGCCGTCGACCGACAGCTTCAGCCTGCCCTTGAGCTACCAGTTGCCATGCACGCGCGGCGGTTCGGGGTCGTTTCAAGGCACGCTCTCGGGCACGAAGGCCGTGGGACGGGGAACAGCGACACTCGCGCTGACCGCCTCGCTGTCGGCCTGTCAGTTCGACGACATCACTGTCGTCAGGACTGTCTCGGCATCCGGCGTTGCACTGAGCGGCAGCGTCGGTATCGTGAACGACACCTGGGATGCGATCAGCATTCACATGGTTGCGCCGACGGTGACCGTGAATGGCGTCTCGTGTCCTGGCGGCATCGACGTCATGATCACGGGGACGTCGCCCTCCGCGCAACCGATTTCGACGGGAACCGCCTGCGGGCGCACCGGCGCGGTACCGCTGCCGTAAGCCTCGTCAGCGGGTTCGCCACGGGCGACCACCGCGATACGCATCGAGTCGTTCCTGCGCGCGCCCTCGAGCCGCGACATCACCGGCGCGCTGGTGAATTGCCACCAGTCGCTCGGCAGTGGTCACGGCGTCCGGGAAGCGACCGGTTTCCGCGAGCGCAGCGGCGAAGACGTCGAGCAGCGCTGGATCATTTGGGCTCAACCGAAGCAGCGGTTCCATCATCGTGATCGCCGTCGCACCGTCGCGCGTGCTGTCGTCCGGGCTCGTCGCGAGAATCCACGCGACGCCGACCTTCGCCGCCGTCGTCGGAGCGATCGCCAACGCCTCGTGAAACAGGCGCAGCGCCAATCGATGCGCATTGGAGGCGTATGCGAGCCTCGCTGCTGCGTCATACATCGAGGCACGCTGCGGCGTCGGAAACAGTGCGATGGCGCTGCGAAAGTTCTGCTCGGCGACCACGGCGTCGCCCGCCGCCAGTCGCGCGATCGCAATGTGCCAGAGCGCGTCCGGCTCGCTCTGCTCCGGAACGATCTGCATCAGGCGCACCCCGAGCTCGGGCGGCGCGGCACCTTCACGTGTGGCGACCGGCACCGCGCGCAACCATCGCGGCAAGGAATCATCCTGGAACAGCCGATAACCGAAGGTCCGTTTCAGCTCGTCGCGCGACGCGCCTGGATGTACCAGCTCGAGATACGGCCCAAGGAACTCGAGCTGCCCGATCATGGCGATGTGCGTGACGCCGCGCGCACGCATGAGTGCACGCGCCTCGTCGTCCGTGGTGGCGGAAAAAATCGCCGCCGCGGCGCGCAGTCCGTCGGCGTTCTCCCAGTAGAGCGTGCCGATGGACTTGAAGTCGCCGAAATAGGCGACACCGGCCGATGCGTTCGGACTCGCGAGCAGCACGACGTCACCCGTGGGTTGCGTGGCCCTGATCGCCGCCGCGACGTCGAGATAGAGAGGCTGTGCGGCATCGGCGATCGTCACTGCGCTCGACGCGACATTGGCGCGCGTCAGGTGAATGCGCGCCACCGCCTGTTCGACGAAGACTGCGCTGATGATCGCGACGACGATCCATCGCGTCCGTTCGCGTCGCGCCGCCACGAGCGACGAGACGACGATGAGCAGCAAGCACAGCTCGATGCCGCTCGCCGGCAGCCACCATCGCACCTGCCAGAATGCCAACAGCGCGCTCGCGGCGACGCATGCTGCCGTGAACGCAATGAGCAGCCGGTCCCTGACGCGTTGTGCCGCGACGACACCGGCGGGCAGCACGAGCACCAGCGTCAACGCATACCGCGACAGGCCGCCCGATCGGGCAAGCGACAGCATCGTGCGGAATTCCGAAATGCTCTCGTGCAGCCGCGCGATGCCCGCATCGAGCGGGACGAAGACGACCGCGCCCTCGATCGCGATCACGGCCGGCGCCGCCGCAATCGCGGCCAGGGCGATGACGAGGTGCCAGGGCGAAGGACGCGTCTTCGCGACGCGCCACTCGACCAGCATCGCGATCAACTCACCGCCACCGAGCCACGCGAGCGCATACAGCGGATGGTTGACTTCCAACCGCAGCCCCACGTCGTGGGGCGCATACTCGGCGAGATAGGACAGCAGGGAGAGACTCGCGCCAACGCGTCCCCACAGGCGCCACAGGTCGCCGTCGAATGTCGCGCCGTCGTCTCCCGCGCGTGCACCCAGCCACCATGTCGCCAACAGTCCCGCGCCGCCCGCGAAGGCGATGGTCGGGATGACGGACGCCGCACTGATCCACATTCCCACCGCGCCGGACGCGGCGGAGAGCACCGCGCCAGCGCGCGCTGCCCGCGGCGAATTGGGCATCAACGAGAATCCGTCGTCGCGGGGGCGCCACCAGCCGACGCCCATGAACACAATGCCGAGCACGACGCCAAGCGAGGCGGCCGACAGCAGGCCGTGATGGTCGACGTTGTTCGGTGCGAAGCCCGCGTAAAACTGCGGATGGCCCAACATGCCGAACGCGATGAGCGTTCCACCTGCGGCGCCGGCATGTCGCGCCACGAGCGTCGAAAAGAGCACGATCACGCAGAGCAGGAGCGGCAGGTTGACCCATGCGAGCGATCGCTCCGTCGCCAACGCAATCGTTTCCCTGGTCGTCGCGCTCCGCACGCGGCCGGCCGCCGCGACCAGATGCGCAAAGCCGGAGTTCCAATGCACCGCACGACCGTACGGTGCGTTGTCGATGTCCGTGTGGCGAATACGCCAGGCGGCGGTGGAGTCGAGCGCGAGTGCGTACCGAACCCACGTCTGCGCGTCCGCGTAGTCCGACGGAACGGTGCGGCGCAGGGGCAGGGACGCGGTGGGGAGGACGGCCGAGTCGTCGAGCAGTGCCACGTAGTCGCGCACCGCGAGCGAGTCGAGCACGGCGAGCCAGGCGATCAACGCCCAGACGCACGACAGGATCAGCCAGCGTAGGCGAGCGGTCTCGGTCGTCAGCCGCACGAGGGGTTGGTTGGTTGCGTCCGGCGCCGCATGTGTTCGTGCGGCAACTTACCGACAAACTACCGGATCATCCATCCGCCGAAGCCCGCGCGATTGACCGATCGCTGTTGTACCAGTGGTAGATGTGACGGCGAGGGACGTACCCGGGTCAGCCAACCCAGAGTACTGCGCTCTCCCCACACGGGATGCCCGAAAATCGGGGTCCTTGCAGAACCGAGCAGGCGGCGTAACTTGGCCGGAGAACGACCCTCACGGCTGCTCGAGCCACATGATGATTTACCGCCCGCTCCGTTCGGAGCGAGCGTTGTGCCATATGCGTGCGCGACGTTCACGTCTGCTGCACGACGCGCTTTCAGCCCAGTTGTTCCCGCCCCCCGGTCGCATCCGCGACGCGCCGATCCCGAAGGGTTCTGTCAGTAAGACACCAGAGGAAGCCGAAAGGTTGCCTTTGGTCTGTAAGCCGTTTGTAAGACGTTCACCCTGGTGCTGCAGTCTTTCTGTCCCCATCCAGATCGAAGGGAGATGACCCTCATGGCCCGAGTACGAGTACTGCTGGCGATAGTTGCGCTGACGGTCGCGCTTCCGTTTGCGAGAGCGCAGAGTCAGAACGCGATCATCACCGGCAAGGTGACGACCGAAGCCGGTCTACCGGTCGAAGCGGCCAACCTCTACATCAACGACCTGTCCCTATCGGTCGGCACGAATGCCGCGGGCAACTTCACCATCAACGTCCCCGCCGCCCGCGTGAACGGTAGCAAGGTCAACCTCCGCATTCGCGCCATCGGGCATCAGTCGCAGCTGCGACAGATCACCCTCGTACCTGGCACACAGACGCAGAACTTCACGATGCAGGCGGACGTGAATCGCCTGAGCGAGGTCGTCGTCACGGGCGTCGTGGAAGGCACCGAGCGTTCCAAGGTGCCGTTCACCGTCGGCCGCATCACGGCCGAGGACCTCCCGGTGCCCGCCCTGGATCCGATCAAGGCGCTGGCCGGCAAGGTCGCCGGCTTGCGCATCGCGCAGACCAGCGGACAGCCGGGCTCGAGCCCGGAGATCCAGCTGCGCGGACCAACCTCGATCAACGCGAGCGGCCGCGGTCAGGGTCCGCTCATCATCGTCGATGGCGCGATCCTCAACGTCGGTAGCCCGGAAGAGCTGGGCGGCCTCGACATCGAGTCCGTGGAAGTGGTGAAGGGCGCCGCCGGTGCATCGCTCTACGGTGCACGCGCGGCGAACGGCGTCATCACGATTCGCACGAAACGCGGCTCGAGCGGCTCTGAGGGCATCAAGTTCAGCGCCCGCAGCGAGTATGGCATCAGCGACGTGAACAGCCTCAACTACGGCCAGCCGCTCAACCACCAGCTGCAGCTCGACGAGACAGGCAAGCGCTTCTGCGTGCAGGGCGCCAGCAACGTCTCCTCCTGCTCGCGCACGGTCGACTGGATGACCGAGATCATGCGCATCAACAACGTGGCGACGGACACCACGCGCACGCCGCAGGCCATTCAGTACAACGCGCCAGGCGTCGGCAATGGCGATCTCCAGAACGTCTTCCAGGCGCAGATCTGGCCGGACCGCTATTACAACATGATGGCGCAGGCATTGCGCCGGAATCCCGTCGTCCTCAACTCCGCCGACGCCACGGGCAAGATGGGCGCGGTTCGCTTCTACGTGAGCGGCTCCTACCAGAACGAGCAGGGCGCCATCAAGGGGCTCAATGGCAACCAGCAGGCACGTGGCCGAGTGAACCTCGACTACGACGCGCGCAGTGACCTGACGATCTCGGTGAGCTCGCTGTACGACAACGGCACCAACGACAACCGCGTCGGCGGCTCGTCGAACGGCAGCATCTTCGGCCAGCTGCTGCGCGGTGCGGCCGCCGGTACGAATTACCTGGCGCGCGACACCCTGGACCGCGGCCTCGTTCGCGCCGGCGGCGCCAGCCTCCGCAGCCCGACGGGCAACGGCGGCGGCACGTTCCTCTACGACACGGAAAATGCCTACGATACGCGCAACTCCGAGCGCTTCGTCGGCAACCTGACGGCCCGCTACTTCCCGAAGGACTGGGTCACCGTCGATGGCACGTTCGCCTACGACAATCGGCAGCGCCAGAACACGCAGTACGTCGTCAAGGGCTACCGGACGTTCACGACCTCCACCGCGGCGAACAGCGGCAATCTCGCCTTCATCAACTCGGGCGAGGCGTCCTGGAATGCCAACCTCACGGCGACGCTGCGCAAGCAGCTGAAGAGCGACCTGAATGGAAAGCTGCAGTTCCGTGCGCTGTACGATGAGGACGACCAGCAGCGTGTGAACAGCTCGGGTCAGATCTTCTTCGTGAAGGACGTCTACTCCACGAGCAACACGAGCACGAACAAGACGGCCACCTCGACGGCGCAGACGATCAAGAACGTCGGCATGTCGGCGGGTGGCAGCCTGGATTACAAGGATCGCTACGTCCTCGACGGCACCGTGCGTCGCGACGGCAGCTCGCTGTTCGGCGAAGGCAACCGCTGGGCCAACTTCGGCCGCATCTCCGGTGTGTGGCGCATCAGCGAGGAGCCGTTCTGGAAGCTCCGCTCCATCAGCGATTTCCGTGTCCGTGCATCGCATGGAACGGCCGGCGGATCCCCGCGCTTCGACGCGCAGTACGAGACGTACAACGTGGCCGCCACGGGCATCTCGCTGGGTCAGGCTGGTAACTCCCAGCTCAAGCCGGAGACCACGACCGAGAACGAGTTCGGCACCGACTTCACGCTCTTCAACCGGCTCGGCGTCGAGATCACGAAGGCCGATTCCCGCACGCGCAACCAGATCCTGCTCGTGAACACGCCGTCGTCGCTCGGCTTCGCCACGCAGTGGCAGAACGCCGGCACGCTGGACAACCATACATGGGAAGTCGGCCTGAACCTGCCGATCCTCGAGAAGAAGGACTTCAGCTGGAACATGCGCGGCACGTACGATCGCACGCGCACCATCATCTCCGAGCTGTTCACGTCGGAGTACGTGTCCGATGGCGGCACAGGCCAGGGCACGTCGAGCTTCTTCCACGTGACGGCGAACCCCGCCCTGAGCAACGGCTTCGCACAGAACCGCTTCGGCAACATCTGGGGCCGCAAGTTCTATCGGAGCTGCGGCGACATGCGGGCAGAGCTCCAGGGACAGTGCGGCGGCGCAGGCCAGCCATTTCAGGTCAACGATCAGGGCTACGTGGTGTGGGTCGGCGCGGGCAACACGCCTGGCGACGGCATCACGAAGAACCTGTGGCAGACGAGGTTGCCAGGCGCGCAGTCACCCTTCGGCGACAAGGTGCCGCTCTACTTCGGCATGCCGATCGTCGATCGTCCGCTGCGCGGCGAGCCGGGTGAAGGCGGTGGCATCAACCAGGTCATCGGCAATTCGCTCCCGGACTTCCGCTTCACGTTCAGCAACAACATCTCGTACAAGCGTTTCACGCTCTATGGTTTGCTCGACGGTACCATCGGCCACGAGCTGTACAACCAGGGCGAAGGCTGGGGTATCCTGGACTTCAGCTCCGCCAATTTCGACGCGGCGCAGCAGACCGTCGAGACGGCGAAGCCGATGGGCTACCAGTGGCGCGCTGGTCCGAGCGAGAGCACGGGTATCGGCGGGTTCTATGACGTCCTCGGACCGAACAACTACGTCCTCGAGACGGCATCGTACGCGAAGATCCGCGAGGTCAGCCTGACGTACAAGCTCGGACCAGTTGCCAAGGTCGGAGACTGGACGGTCGGCCTCATCGGCAGGAATCTCAAGACGTTCACGAACTACAGCGGGCTCGATCCCGAGACGGGAGCGACCGCCGGCAACAACCAGAGCGGTTCAGGCCTGATCAATCAGGTGGATGCGTTCGGATTCCCGACGCTTCGCACCTTCACGGTATCTCTCTCCACGCGCTTCTAGGAGCAGTCCAGACCATGAATCGAACTCTGATCCGAAGCACCGCGCTCGCGGCGGTGCTCCTCGGCCTCGGCGCGTGCGACCTGGCCGTCGTGAACCCCGATAAGCCGGAGACCGAGCGTGTGCTCGCGTCCTCAACCGACATCGAGTCCCTGATCGGGACGTACTACAAGCGCTGGCACGAGGGCCTCTACCGGAGCACCACGAGCGTCGCGCTGATGTCGATGGTGCAGTCGTTCGAGGACTTCTCCAGTCTCTCGAACAACTGCATGGGGCAGCGCGTCTCCATCCCGCGCCCGCCGAATGACAATTCGATCGGCAACGGCTGCGCAGGTGAGCAATCGCGCGTCTACACATACGAGAACGAAGTGAACCGCGTCGCGTCGAGCGTGCTGGCCACGCTGGACAAGCCGGGCTTCACCCTTGGTTCGTCCGCACAGGACCTGCGCGCCAAGTCGTTCGCACAGTTCCTGCGCGGCATCTCGCTCGGCTACCTCGCGCTGACGTATGACTCCTCCGCCGTCGTGGACCCGACGACGGGGCCTGTCGACGCGCTGGAATTGAAGGGCTACAACGATGTTGCCCTGGCGTCCTACGACGCGCTGCAGAAGGCCATCGACTTCGCGAGCGCTCCGGGCACGGGCGTCGGCGGCTTCCCGATTCCGCAGGCGTGGATCCCGACGTCGACGACCTTGTCGGCACCCGAGTTCGTGCGGCTCATCAGGAGCTACCGCGCGCGCATTCGCGCCAACGTCGCTCGCACACCGGCCGAACGCGCCGCCGTCAACTGGGACCTGGTCATCGCGGATGCGAAGGCTGGCGTTACCGCTGATCACGACAACATCACCAACACGATCTCCGGTCCGTTCAACGAGACGACCAACCAGCTCTACGCCTACGGCACCTGGCACCAGATGACGCCGTTCGTCGTGGGCATGGCTGACGTCTCCGGCTCCTACGCGACGTGGATTGCCAAGCCGCTGGCGGATCGCGGCGCTGACGGCCCGTTCTTCATGCAGACGCCCGACCTGCGTTTCCCGCAGGGTGCGACGCGCGCGGCACAGCAGGCGGACTTCGCCATCACCTCGTGCAACGCCGCGTCACAGGTCTGCAAGCGGTACTTCGTCAATCGTCCGAACGGCAGCGACGTCTCGTCGAGCCCGAGCTGGGGTCTCTCGAACTATGATCACGCCAGGTTCTGGTCGTGGCGTACGTCGGGCGACGGAACGGCCCGTAACGGCAAGCTCGTCTTCTTCACGAAGGCCGAGTTGGACATGCTCGAGGCCGAGGGCCAGATCCGGAAGGGTAACTTCAGCGCCGCGGCGACGTTGATCAACAAGACGCGCAAGGTGGCCGGACTGCCGGAGATCACGGCGTTCGATGGCACGTCGCCGGTGCCTGGTGGCGTGGACTGCGTGCCGAAGGTTCCCGTCGGCCCGACGTACAACACGATCGCCTGCGGCAACATGATGGAGGCGATGAAGTACGAGAAGCGCATGGAGACCGCGTATACGCACTTCATGGCGTGGTTCCTCGACAGTCGCGGGTGGGGCGATCTTCCGGCCGGCACGGGTCTGCACTGGGCCCCGCCGTACCAGGATCTCCAGGCGCGCGGACGGGCGGTGATCTACAGCACGGGCGGTGGTACCAACCCCGCGTCGGCAGTGAAGGGGACGTACGGCTGGTGATTCCTGTGATGCGACTGACTCGACTCTCCGGCGTCGTCATCGCGGGTGTCCTCACGGCGGGCTGCTACACACTGCAGCCCACCATGGGGGTGTCGCCCGAGATCGGCACCGAGATGGCATTCGACATCACTGACGTCGGACGCGTCGGCCTCGGGCCCTCGATGGGCCCGGAGATCGGGCAGGTCGAAGGCCGCCTGGTGAGCCGAGAGAACGCGGAGTATCTCGTCGCCGTGAGCAACGTGAAGTATCTGCGCGGCGGCGAGCAACCGTGGAAGGGTGAGCAGGTCCGCCTCAAGTCCGAATACGTGGGATCAACCTATCAGCGGCATTTCTCCAAATCACGCACCATTGCGCTGAGTGCGGCCGGCGTGGCAGGCGCTGCCTTCCTGCTCACTCGCTCCCTGATCGGTTCGGCCAGGGACGAGACTCCGGCTCCGCCTCCTATCGGAACCACCATACGCGTGCCCTGAGCGCTTCACAGCGCCTCAACCTCCACGGAGTATCTATGCGTCGCCTTTTCAAGCTCTCGATGTTGTGCCTGATCGCAGGTACCGCGAGCGCATGCAGCACCCCGGAGCAGATCGTCGAGACGGAGAACATTCCTACCGCGGGTGT
>JBDSML010000224.1:0-4921 GCA_039915865.1 Gemmatimonadaceae bacterium
GACCTCTCGCGCATCATCAAGGCGAGCGAAATCCTCCGTCAAAAGCTGAATCGCGAGCCGAGTCCCGAGGAGCTGAGCGTGCTCACCGGTCTGTCGGTGGATGTGGTGCAGTCGCTCGCCGCGCTCAACACGAGCGACGTCCGCCTCGACGCGCCGATGGATCCCGAAGGCGACCGGTCGCTCATCGAGCGCTTCGTCGCCGACGAGATGCCGGACACCGAGGAAGAGGCGATGAATCGCTTCCTCACGGATGAAATCGAGCAGGCGCTCTCCACGCTGCCGCCGCGCGACGCGAAGGTCCTGCGTCTCTACTTCGGGCTCGAAGGCGGCCGCGAGCACACCCTCGAGGAAATCGGCAGCATGCTCGGTGTCACCCGCGAACGGGTCCGCCAGCTGCGCGACCGGGCGCTCAAGCGCCTCCGCGAGGGAGACGTCGGCCGCGCGCTGGGCAGCTTCGCCGCGTGAGGATGGCGGGATGACGGGATGAGGGGATGACGGTGAAAGCGAAGGGGGCGGCCGGTTGGTCGCCCCTTTTGCGTCCCAGCTAAAGCGCAAGGTCTAGTCGTCCGCGAATCTTCGCATCACTTTCCTGCTGTCGGGGCGCGGTACCTGCTTGGCAGTTCCCGTCATCCCGTCATCCCGTCTGCCCGTCATCCCGTGATTCAGCTCAAAGACGTCCACAAGTCGTTCGGTCCCAAGCGCGTCCTCGACGGCTTCACCCTCGATGTCCCCGAGGGCGAAACGACGGTGATCATCGGCTACTCGGGCACCGGAAAGTCCGTGGCCATCAAGCACATCGTCGGGCTGCTCGAGCCGGACTCGGGCGAAGTGTGGGTCGACGGCCTCAACGTTCCCGAGCTGTCGCGCCGAGAGTTGTATGCGCTGCGCTCGAAGATCGGTTACGTCTTCCAGTTCGCCGCACTGTTCGACTCCTACACCATCGGTGAGAACGTCGCCATGGGGCTGCGCAAGCAGGGCGAGCTCGACGAGCGCGAGATCGTGGAGCGCGTCGATGAAGCACTCGACCTCGTCGACCTGCCCGGCGTGCGCGAGCGCTTTCCCGCCGAACTGTCGGGCGGAATGCGCAAGCGTGTCGGCATCGCGCGCGCGATCGCCTTGCGTCCCAAGTACATCCTGTACGATGAGCCCACCACCGGGCTGGATCCCGTGACGAGCGCGGTCATCGACCAGCTCATGGTCCGCATGCGCGAGAAGCTCCACGTCACCGGAGTCGTCATCACGCACGACATGCGCAGTGCATACACGGTCGGCACGCGCATCGCGATGCTGTACGAAGGTCGCACGCGCTTCGAGGGCAGCATCGCCGAGATTCAGCAGACGACGGATCCGCTCGTTCGGCAATTCATCGAGGGCAGGCCGACGCTGGATGAGGACGACGTGCCAGCCACGACCGCCGCGACGGTCTGAGCGCAGCGATCGATGACACGAGCCCGGGCGCAGCAGGAGACATCTGCCGGCGGTGTCGTCTATCGCCTCGAGCGGGGTGACGCCCTCTTTCTCCTCATTCGCGACAGCTACCAGAACTGGGGCTTTCCCAAGGGCCATGTCGAGAACGGAGAGCGGGCAGAGGACGCGGCGCTCCGCGAAGTGCGTGAAGAGACGGGCATCGACGACGTGTCACTGCGCGGGACGATCGAAACGATCGACTGGTATTTCCGCTTTCGGGGCCGATTGATCCACAAGGTCTGTCATTTCTTCCTGATGCAGACCGCACAGGCCAGCACGTCACCGCAGCGCACCGAAGGCATCACCGCCTGCCAATGGGTGTCGTTCGATCTCGCCACCTCGGCCATCTCCTACGCGAACGCTCGGGTCGTCCTTCGGCGTGCGCAGGAGATGATCACCGGTGTCCCGCTGGATCAGGTATGACGGCAGTCTCCAAGCCTGTCGTCGCCACAGTCGTGCAGCGTTCGCTCGCGCCCCCTCCGGTGGTCGTTCTCTGCGCCACCCGGGAGCGCGCGCGCGTGCTCATGCGCGGATCATTTCCGCGCCGGCGGGCGCGCCTGGTGTTGACGAGGACGCCCGAGGAGTTGGACGGGGCGTTTCGCACGTCGCTCGTCGACGCCGCCATCGTCGACCTCGCGGGCGCGCAGGAGGACACGTGGCGGGCAGCCGCGCTCGCGCGCGAGTTTCCGAGCGTGCCTTTTTTCGGTCTGATGGCGTTGCGCGCGGCGGAAGCGCCGGCGTTGGCGCAATGCGCAGCGCTCGACTTCGCCGACGTGCTCGTGGAGTCGGTGGACGACAGTGTCGTGCGCGACCTTGTGCTGCGGCACGCATTCTCCACGCGATTCAGCGCCGCGCTCTCAGAGCCGCCAGCCGCACTCGGACTGGATACTCCGCTGCAGCGTGCGGCGTGGCGTGGCATCGTTGCGTGGTCGGGTCGTCCGGTGCGCACGCAGTCGCTCGCCGATACCATCGGCGTCACGCGCGAACATCTGAGCCGAACCTTTGCCGCCAGTGGTGCGCCGAATCTCAAGCGCGTGATCGACCTCGTGCGCCTGATTGCCGCCGCCGAATTGGCGAAGAACCCGGGGTACGACGTGAAGGACATTGCCGAGGTGCTCGACTTTGCGAGCTCGTCGCATCTGTCGAGCACTGCGCAGCGCGTGGTCGGGATGAAGCCGGCGTCATTGGCTCGCCTGCGCGCTGTCGACCTCATCGAGCGGTTCACGAAGGGGCACGGGCGCAGTCGCGGGTGACGGCTTGCGGGCGGCCGGTGCCGAACGCGTGGTCGATTCGGGTTCGGCGACCTGTCGCTCGAGGTAGACGATGTAGCCGGCGAGGAGTCGTGCGACCTGGCTGGACCGTGCGGTGAGCTCGGTGAACGAGCCGGCGGGGAGCAGTTCGGCCTGTCGGGCAATGGCGAGCTCGGTTTCGAGTCGCAAGAGCGCCCGCTTGGCCTCGATGTACGAGGTGAGCTGGTCGGCGACGGTGTGTCGTCCGAATCCGTCGGCGACGTTGCAGCCGACGGAGATCGCGGTGGCCATCACGGCGTCGCTGACGCTTTTCGTCTCTCGGCGAATGTTCTGCCGGATGGCGCGAATGACGTCGCCGGCGAGGGAGACGGATTCTTGCCAGACTCTGAGTTCGCGCACGCCGGAGGACATGAACGCAGTTTACAGGCGCCCTGCGGAGTGGCGTCACCGTTTCGAGCTGCGTCGTGCCTTTCTGATGCAAGGTCAGGGGCGCTCGCTTCGCTCGCTCGCGGGGCGCTTGGCGCTCCGCGCCTCCGATGACGGGGCCGCCCCTGACCACCTGCTCTGACCTCAAGACAGCCCTCGGTGTCGAGCTACAGAGGACCGACGGCTCAGCGCCGGTTGCATCTCGCCAAGGCTTGTGATAATTTTCACAAGCTAGGCCCTCACCGACCAACCGACCGACCGAATGGCATCCGACACCACGCTCCGCCCCGGCGAGATCAAGGACATTCTGCTTCGTGAGATCGAAGCCGCCGACCTCCACGAGCTCGACGTTGAAGAAGTCGGTTCCGTCCTCGAAGTGAAGGACGGAATTGCTCGCATCTACGGCCTCCAGAAGGCGATGGCGGGCGAGATGCTCGAGGTCCACTCGAGCGAAACCGGCGAGACAGTCACCGCCCTCGCGCTGAATCTCGAAGAGGACAACATCGGCGCCGTCGTGCTCGGCGACTACCTCCAGCTCAAGGAGGGCGACGAGGTGCGTCGCACCGGTCGCGTGCTCGAGGTGCCGGTTGGTCCCGAGATGATCGGCCGAGTCGTCGACGCGCTCGGTCGGCCGATCGACGGACAGGGCCCGATCGCCGCGACGCACACCCGCAAGGTCGAGAGCGAGGCGCCCGGCATCATCGTTCGCCAGCCTGTGAAAGAGCCGCTCCAGACCGGCATCAAGTCGATCGACGCGATGATCCCGATCGGCCGCGGACAGCGCGAGCTGATCATTGGCGATCGGGGCACCGGCAAGACGGCCATCGCCGTCGACACGATCATCAACCAGAAGGGACAGGGCGTCACCTGCGTCTACGTGGCCATCGGCCAGAAGGCGTCCACCGTCGCATCGGTTGTCGCGCGCCTGAAGGAAAAGGGGGCGATGGAATACACCATCGTCGTCGTCGCGTCGGCATCCGATCCGGCGCCGATGCAGTACATCGCGCCCTACTCGGGTGCAGCGATGGCCGAGTACTTCATGTATAACGAAGGACAGGCGACGCTCTGCGTCTACGACGATCTCTCCAAGCAGGCCGCCGCGTATCGCCAGCTGTCGCTCGTGCTGCGCCGCCCACCGGGCCGCGAGGCATTCCCGGGCGACGTGTTCTATCTCCACTCGCGCCTGCTCGAGCGTGCGGCGAAGATGAGCGAAGATCCGTCGGTGGTGGATGGCAAGACGATCCTCAAGCCGGGTGGATCGATGACGGCGCTGCCGATCATCGAGACGCAGGCCGGTGACGTCTCCGCCTACATCCCGACGAACGTCATCTCCATCACCGACGGACAGATCTTCCTCGAGGCCGACCTCTTCTACGCCGGTGTGCGTCCGGCCGTCAACGTCGGTATCTCGGTGTCGCGCGTCGGTGGCTCGGCACAGATCAAGGCGATGAAGGCGGTCGCTGGCCGTCTCCGTCTCGACCTCGCCCAGTATCGCGAGCTCGAAGCCTTTGCGTCGTTCGCATCGGACCTCGACGCCGCGACGAAGAAGCAGCTCGAGCGCGGCGCGCGCACGGTCGAGATCCTCAAGCAGGGCCAGTACGCGCCGATGGCGGTCGAACAGCAGGTCATGATTCTCTATGTCGTGGCCAACGGCTACATCGACGACGTGGACGTTGCCGCCCTGCGCGATTGGGAGCATGGCTTCCACGAGTTCATGTCCGCGAAGTATCCGCAGGTCGGTGAGCGCATTCGCAGCGAGAAGGCGATGTCGAAGGAGA
>JBDSML010000253.1:0-60952 GCA_039915865.1 Gemmatimonadaceae bacterium
TCGAGGACTGGCGCGGAGACACCTTGCGCCGGATGCGCAAGCTCATCAAGAAGGCAGATCCTGATGTCGTCGAAGAGTGGAAGTGGATGGGCACTCCGGTGTGGTCGCACGACGGCATCATCTGCACCGGCGAATCCTACAAGAGCGTCGTGAAGCTCACCTTCGCGAAAGGCGCATCCCTGAAGGATCCGGCTGGTCTCTTCAACTCGAGCCTCGACGGGAACACGCGCCGGGCGATCGACATCAAGGAAGGAGAAGCGGTCGACGAAGCCGCCTTCACGGCGCTCGTTCGCGAGGCGATTGCGCTCAACAGCGCTGGCAAGTCGAAGACGTCGAGGAAAGCGAAGCCTTGAGTCACGTGTCGCCGTACACCTCACAACATCCTGCCGGACAACGCACCCACAGCGTTTCATCGTCCGCTTTCCAACGCCAGCGAACGACCGGGGGAATGTCGAAGTGCGCGACGGCCACGCCCCGGGTGGAATGGGGACGGTACCTGACGCACAGGTAGGTCGTGCTGCGTCCGTTCGAAAGCGGAATTGCCGACGTCACCTGAGCCCAGATCTCCGGAGTGCTGGAGCAGGTGCGCACGCGCGCCGGGACGCCGCAGGCCAACCTGCTCCCAGCACAGAATGACACCTTGTTCAGCGACGCGAGGCCGCGTGATGCGGAGGGCGTCGCCGAGAGGCCCAGCTTTGATTCATAGTTCGGCAGGGATGCGGACAGTGCGATGTATGCAACGGGTGTCCATGAAGCGGCGGCGCCCGATCGCATCGTCCAGGACCGCAAGCCGTCGTCCGGATAAGCCCTGCCCACGACCGGCGTCGCGAGAAGTGGCGTAGCACCGGCTGGCGTCGTCCCGGCGGGCAGCACGTCCGCGAGATACTGGCTGCGAGGACAGTCGGGCGCGATGTCGTGGGGAGCGTACGCCGGCGGATTCCTCGCAGCGTCAGCGCGACTGTGTGTTGGACATCGAGCGTGGCGTCGCCAGCTCGATGCTGCGGCGCCAGCTGTCCTGATGGGCATTGCCATCGCGCGCGTGGGATGCTTCGCCGAGGGCGACGACTGCGGCGTGGTGTGTGGCCGCGCCTGGTGTGTGCAGTTCGGTGAGGGCACCGAAGCAATTGCCCGCCACCGGATGTTGGGTTGGATCCCTGGTGATGCGCACCGTTCGCTGCCCGTCCAGCCGTTGCAGCTGTATCTCTCCTTCGCCGCGACTGTGGCCGCACTCGTCGTATCGCTGGCCGAGCGTCGCGCGTGGTTCGGTCACTCCGGCGATACACGCGCTGGCGAGACGGCATTGCTCGCACTGCTGCTGTACACGACGTCCCGGGCTTGTCTCGAAACGCTTCGCGAAAATGCGGGGACTGGCGCCAGCGTCATCAGCAGCCTGCAGCTCGCTGTGCTACAGCTTTGCATCGCGGCTGTTGTCGTCGTCGCTTCGCGGATTGCCGGCCGCGGCACGCACAGCGTCGCGCGGCGAGCCGCCCCACTGCCGGCCCCAGGCACGCCGCAACTGTAGTCCCGACCGGAAGCCAGCCACTTCGGCAGCGCGCGTGACGCTGGTGCCGAATTCGAGGCACTGGCGCGCGCGTTCGAGTCGAAGGGATCGCAGATAGTCCAGCGGGGACACGTCAGCGTGTTCCACGAACAACCGCAGCAGGTGACGCTCGGTCGTATTGCCGACTGCTGCGAGCGACGTCATGTCCCAATCGCGATCGGGCTGGCTCGTGATGGCATCCTGGACGCGATGCACCGTCGCATGCAGGTGACGACGATGCAACTGGAACGGAGACTGCTCGGTGTCGCGCTCCGAGCGCCGCAGATACACCACCATGTCCTCGGCTACACTGGCCGCGAGAGCATCACCACACTCGCCGGCAATCAGGTGCAGCGCGATGTCGATGCCGGCGGTGATGCCGGCACTCGACGCGACGGGTCCATCGACGACGAAGACGCGGTTGTCGACGACCTGCGCATGCGGCGCCAACGTACGCAGTGCGTCGATCAGCTCGTGATGCGTCGTGCAGCGACGTGCGCCGAGCAGGCCGGCGCGCGCGGCGAGCAGCGTACCTGAGCAGATGGTGAGCAGGCGATGCGGAGTGTTCGCGTCGCGCAGTGAATCGCGCAGGTGTTCATTCAGCCACTGCGCTGTCGCCGCGAGCGCCGGCGTGTCCTGGCGTGTGTGGGCGGTTGGTTGACCGACGACGACGACCCACGTGGGTACATCCAATCGCTGAGGCAACGGTTCGAGAGCGGCAAGCGAGAGTCCGACTGACGTGGGCAGCGTCGCGACCGGCCCCGCAAAGCGCAGGCGAAAGCGCGGCGACTGCCCGCGTGCTGCGCGATGCTGGTTCGCGAGGCGAAATGCCTCAGCGGGTCCCGCGATGTCGAGCAGCAGGGAGTGCGGCACGATGACGAAGAGGACGTCGATCGGTTCAGCTGGTGTGATCATGGCAGTGTGCGCGCACGATATGACATGCACGCGTCGCCGGCTCGCCGTAATCGGACATCGAACGTCGTCGGCCGGGAAACGCGCCAGACGCCTCTGTCCGAAAGTGCTCCAAATGTGTCGGGCCGAGCGGCGACAACGCGTCGGGCGGTGCCTAGGTTCGCTGCGTCATCGTCGAGGCGCAGTGCTTTCGACTGCGCACCGCCACTCTTCTACCAAGACGCCACGCCCATGCGCAATGCTGTTGCCACTGTTCTGCCATTCGCACTGGCAGCCGTGTTGTCATCCTGTCCGGAGTCCGTTGCATGCGCACAGGCCCTCGCCGCTCGTAAACCCGCGAGCCTGGAAAGCACGGTCGACACGAGCGTCAAGCCCGGCGACGACTTCTTTGCCTATGCGAATGGCAGCTGGCTCAAGGCCACCGAAATACCGGTGGGCAAGGAGCGCTGGGGCGCTCGCAACGAGATCGACGAACTAACGCGCCGACGCCTCGTACGGCTACTCGACGACGCGAGCAGGGCGCCGGCAGGAGCGACAGCGCGCAAGGTCGCCGATTTCCGTGCCGCGCTGTTGAACGAGCAGGCGATCGCGGCGAACGGTATCACGCCGCTCGAGCCGCTTCTCGACAGCATCGATCATATCGGAGACAAGGCCGCGCTCACGCGCTTCCTCGGACGCAGTATGCGCGCCGATGTCGATCCATTGAACTGGGCCGTCTATCGATCGGCGAGTCTGCTCGGCCTGTCGGTGGAGCCGAGCATTCACGGCGAGAGGACGTACGTCGCCTTCCTGCTCCAGGGCGGACTCGGACTGCCGGACCGTGAGCAGTATCTCGGCACGGAGCCAGCCATGGTGGCGTGGCGCGCGAGATACCAGGCGTACGTCGGCCGGCTGTTCACGCACGCGGGGTTCGAAGACGCAGAGCGTCGGGCCGAAGCGGTCGTGACGCTGGAAACAGCGATCGCGCAGACCCAGGCGACGCGCGAGGCATCGGCCAATGATCACAATGCCGATACGGTGTGGACGCGCGCAGACTTCGCACGCAATGCGCCGGACATGGACTGGTCCGCCTTCTTCGCCGCGGCAGGGCTGGCGAAGCAGGGTACGTTCGTCCCGTGGCAGCCGACAGCGGTGAGGGGAGTGGCCGCGCTCGTCGCCGCACAGCCACTCGAGACCTGGAAGAACTACCTGCGTGGGCGCGCGCTCGACATGTATGCCGATGCGCTGCCGGGTGCGCTCGCGCGTGAGGCGTGGACACTGCGTGACGCGACGCCGAACGGCGCGCAACCGATCGAGCGCGCGCAACGGGTCACGAACATCACACACGTCGCGATGGCCGACGCGATCGGAAGGATGTATGCCGAGCGCTACTTCCCGGCGGAACAGAAGGCCCGCGTGCAGGACATCGTCGGCAAGGTCACCGCAGCGTTCGTCCATCGCGTCGAAGCGGCGACGTGGATGTCTCCAGCCACCAGGACGATCGCGCTGGAGAAGCTGAAGACGCTGTACGTCGGCATCGGATATCCGGAGCGGTGGGCCGACTACAGCGATCTTGCGATCGACCCCACCGATGCGATGGGCAACGTTCGCCGCGTTGCGGATCGCAACTATCGCCATGCGTTGGCGTTGCTCGATACGCCAGTGGACATGAAGCAGTGGTGGATCGCGCCGCAGACCGTCGGGGGCATACTCGTGTTTCAACAGAACGCGTACGAGTTCACTGCTGCATTGCTTCAGCCGACGAAGTTCGATCCCAGCGCTTCGGATGCAGCGACCTTCGGCGCCATCGGCGCCATGATGGGCCACGATGTCGTGCACTTCATCGACGTCCTCGGTGCGGAGTACGAAGTTGACGGCCGCATGCGGCGCTGGTGGACCGCTGACGACATGCAGCGGTTCCAGAAGACGACTGAGCCGCTGGTGGATCAGTACTCCGCCTACCGGCCCTTTCCCGACGTGGCCGTCAACGGCAAGCTCGCGCTGACGGAGAACGTCGCCGACCTGGGAGGTCTCGTCGCCGCGTTCGATGCGTACCGCCACTCATTGGGCAACAGGGCAACCGACACGGCCTACGTCCGCCACGGCGAGCGCGAATTCTTCATCGCGTTCGCGCAGAGTTGGCGCAGCAAGCTCACCGACGCCGCGATGCGAACGCAGGCCACGACGAACGATCATGCGCCGGAGACCTATCGTATCGCCACGGTGCGGAACATGGACGCGTGGTACGACGCATTCGACGTGCGGCCCGGGCAGCGTCTGTACCTCGCGCCGAGCGCGAGGGTGCGGATATGGTAGCGCCGGAGAAAGAGGGGAGAATGCGCCTCACCGTCTGCGAGCTTCCGCACGAGCCTAACGCACTCGCCGTCGCGTGGGCGGCTCTCTGCGCGCACACCACGCAACATGCGTCGGATCTCGTGTTGCTGCCCGAGTTCGCGATGGTCGATGCGGTCTGGCAAGAGGAGGGCTTCGACAGTGCGCGCTGGTCGGCGGCGCAGATGCTCAGCGACGAATGGCAGGCGCGCTTGCCGGAGTTGCACGTGCAACACGTCGTGGGAACACGGCCCGTCACGATCGAGGGTCGCCCGTACAACCAGGGATACTTGTGGTCGGCTAGCGACGGCGCTGCACCGTTGCGTCGCAAGTGGTTTCTCCCCGACGAGCCAGGCGGATGGGAAGCGGGGTGGTTCGATCAGGGTGACTCGGGCTTCCCATCCTTTCACGCCGGATCGCTGTCGTTCGGGCTGAACATCTGCACTGAATTGTGGGCCGTGGAGACGTATGCCAGCTACGCCGCGCGTGGCGTGCAGGTCATTCTCTCGCCGCGCGCGACGTCGAGCACCACGACGGACAAGTGGCTCTCGGTTGGCGTCGTCGCCGCCGTGCGGTCCGGAGCATTCAGCGTGTCGTCCAATCGCGTCGATCCAGCGGGAACGTGTGGCGGCGTCGGTTGGATCATCAGCCCCGATGGCCACATCCTCGCGAGCACGACGCCCGAGGCGCCGTTCGCCACCGTCTGCATCGACCTGTCCGCCGCGGCGGCCGCACGCGACAGCTATCCGCGCTACGTGTTCGGCGGTAGAAACGCGTAGACGACGCCCTCGCGGACATGAGACGCCGCATCGTGGCGACGCGGTGGCCGAACAAGGAATGGGCCCCGACCGTTTTCGGCGGCAAACCTGAAGGGCTCTCACGAGGCGACATTCTCGACCACGCCACGCTCTACTGACTGACGAACACAACCATGTCCGCGTTGCGCTAGGGCGGACCAAGCACCCTCCTTTTGAACGAGCGCTACCATAGCAAGCCGACCGGCACTGCTGTTGCGTTTACAGGCCACGTCGGACGCATGCAGGGAAGGCAGCAGGACGCGAATCCCGGGCATGGGCCACTTTCCGTAACGGCACCGATGTCGTTGCCAGAAAAGAACCTGAGCCCGCGCAGTAGGCGCAGAGCAGCGTGAGAAGGAAGAGGCATCGCAACCATGACGTCCGCCGCCAGTTCATGGCGCTGCTGGTCGTGTTCTTGATGATTGCCGGCGGAGTGTTCTTGATCGCCACGACGCACAGGACAATTTCTGCCGCGCAGCCAATGCGGAGCGCACCGTCATCGTCAGGAGAATAGGCCGGCATTTCGCAGGCCTCGTGAGGCGCCGACGGCAAGAGAACCTGGAGAGTGGTCTCTACGCAGATGTGTAGAGGCCACTCTTCGCATTCCTGAAGGCGTTCTCAGGCGCGCAGCTTGACAGCATTTCCGGGACGTCGGATATTCGCGGGTCGCTCGTCGAGGCGGTGCCGCCTCGCCCGATGTCATGGTGATGGCCGTGCCGTTCGAGGCGGGCATGCGCAAGATCGTGCTGACGAATTTTCAGTCGCCAGGTGACATCGTGATGTTGACCGCGGCCGTCCGCGATCTGCATCGCTGCTACCCTGGACAATTCATCACCGACGTCCGTACGTCGTGCCCGCAACTCTGGGAGAACAACGTCTTCGTCGCGCCGCTCGACGATACCGAGCCCGACGTCGAGACGATTCCCTGCGAGTACCCGCTCATTCACATGAGCAACCGGCTGCCCTATCACTTCCTCTTCGGATTCAGCGACCACCTGAACCAGCGGCTGTCGCTCTCGATCAAGCCGACCGCGTTCAAGGGCGACATTCATCTCTCGAGCATCGAGAGATCGTGGATCTCGCAAGTGCACGAGATCACCGGCGAAGACACGCCGTACTGGATCATCGTCGCCGGCGGCAAGCATGATTTCACGACGAAGTGGTGGGATCCACGACGGTATCAGGACGTCGTCGATCACTTCCAGGACCGCATTCAGTTCGTGCAGGTCGGTGACACCAGGCATCACCATCCCGCCCTGAACGGCGTCATCGATCTTCGCGACAAGACCGACCTGCGACAACTCGTGCGGCTGGTGTATCACGCCGCGGGTGTGTTGACGCCGGTAAGCCTCGCCATGCACCTGGCGGCAGCGGTCGAGACGAAGGAGGGACGGCCGAAGAACCGGGCGTGCGTCGTCGTGGCCGGTGGACGCGAACCCCCACAGTGGGAGGCGTATCCGCACCACCAATTCATCCATACGAACGGTGCGCTCGCCTGCTGTGACAATGGCGGATGCTGGAAGTCGCGCGTCAAGCCGCTCGGCGACGGCGACGAGAAGGATCATCCGGAGAATCTGTGCGCCGACGTGGCGGGTGATCTGCCACGTTGTCTCGACATGATCACGGCCGACGATGTGATTCGTCGCATCGAGTTGTACTACGAGCATGGACAGCTGTCGTATGCTGTGCCGCGCGCTCGGCCGCTCGCGCTCGTGGTGTGATGGAAACGCTGACCGATCAGGCGCTCGTCGAATCGACGGCACGTTCGCGCGCGGAAGAATTCATCGCGTCGATCGGCGCGTATCCGGACACCTTCGACGGTCGTGGGATCGTCATGTGTGGTGGTGGCACGACGTACTTCACCAATGCGTTCATCGCCGTCTCGCTGCTGCGCCATGTCGGCTGCACGCTTCCGGTCCAGCTCTGGTACCTCGGCAGCAACGAGATCGATTCGTTCATGGAGGAGCTGATCGCACCACTGGGCGTCGAGTGCATCGACGCCATGACGGTGAGCTCGGTGCATCCAGCGCGCATTCTTCGCGGGTGGGAGGTGAAGCCCTACGCGATGCTCCACTGCCCGTTTCGCGAAGTGCTGTTGCTCGACGCCGACAACTTCGTCGCGACGAATCCGGAGTATCTCTTCGAGTCATGGGAATATCGTCAGACAGGCGCGCTCTTCTGGCCCGACGTCGGACGAATGCCGGTGAGCAACGTGATGTGGGACGTGTTCGGCGTGCCGTTCCTCGACGAGCCCGAGTTCGAGTCCGGACAGGTGGTCGTCGACAAGGAACGCTGCTGGACGGCGCTCTCGCTGACGAAGTTCTATAACGACCATTCGGATTTCTTCTATCGTTACGTCCACGGCGACAAGGAGACGTTCCATTTTGCGTTCCGCAAAGTGAAACAGCCGTACGCGATGACGAGCCATCCGATGCGGCTCCAGGACGGGACGTTCTTTCAGCACGACTTCGCCGGCAATCTGGTCTTCCAGCATCGCAACCGAGTCAAGTGGAGCTACGACGGCGAGAATCCGTCGGTCGATGGGTTCCAGCACGAAGCGGAGTGCCGCCGCTTTCTCGGCGACCTCAGACGCGAGTGGAATGGTGTCGTCGGCGGCAATGGTGATCGGGCGGTCACGGAAGATGTCCACGCCGCGCGACGCGAGTTGACAGCCGATGTCTACCGTTTCGTGCGCGATGGCTACGGCTACTGGCCGATGTCATTCATGAGCGACGGACGCGTCGGCATCGGGTCGACGACCACCGAGCGCACATGGGACGTCTACATCTCGGGCAGCAGGTTGGCGCTGGAGATCGGCGCGGAGGGCGGACCGTCCACGGTGCTGCGCCGCAGCGCGCTCGGCTGGCGAAGTGCCGCCGGTGAAACGGAGCTGGCGCTGATTCCAAGGAAGGCAGGCGTCTCGAGTCGTGTCTCGCTGTCGTTCAACGAGTTCGTCGAGACGACGCTGGCCTACGCGGAGCCGCTCTCGCAGAACACGGGGACGTCGGATCTCGGCTTCGGCTGGATCTACTACGGCATCGCGAGGAACATCAAGCCCGACTTCGCCATCGTCATCGGTTCGGCGCGCGGCTTCGTTCCACTGTGCGTCGCGCGCGGATTGCACGACGCCGGGCACGGGCAGGTCATCTTCATCGATCCCGCCTATCGCGGCTCGGGCGATCCGGCGTGGGATGGACGTGGCCACTGGGAGCACGCGAGCGAGGTGGAGAAGTGGTTCGACCTGTTCGGCCTCAGCAACCGCATCAAGCACTTGAAGATGCGATCGGACGACGCGCTGCCAGTCGTCCGCGAGCTGGTGGCTGCTGGGCATGTCGGCCTGCTCGTGATCGACGGCGCGCACACGTTCGAGCAGAGCCTTCGCGACTTCGATTCGTACACGCCGCTGATGTCGGATGGCATGGTGCTCTTTCATGACGCCACCAATCCGAACTGTGGCGTGTCGTGGACGCTGCAAGTGCTGCGATCGCGCGGCCTGGATGCGGCCACGCTGAATCGCGACGTCGGCTTGAGCGTAGTGCCGATCAAGCGTCCACCGCGCGTGGACGACAAGTGGAGCTACCTCACCGCCGCGTCTGACCGCGGACGGCTGATCATGGAGCACCTCGGTCCCTTGGTGCGCCCCGGCGACAAGGTGTTCGAGGCCTACTGCGGATTCTCGCCGCTCAACGCCGAGTACCGGGAGGTCGACGTCTTCGGATTCGATGTCGATCCGGCGATCATCGAGCGGCTACGCACCGAATATCCAGCGTCGACGTGGGCGCAGATCGAGGAACAGCGGCTCGCCTACGCTGACCTTCCCGAGCACACCGATGTCCTGATCGGCCTCGGCTTGAGCTACGGCTACTGCTCGTGGGATGCGCAACTCGTCGAGCAGAACATCCGCTTCCTGGTGCGTCACTATCGTCCGCGCGCCTGCCTGTTCGAGACGGCGGCCGACTACCATAACGGCGAGATCCTCGACGCGATGATGCGCATCCTGAATGCGGTCGGATACACCTGTCGCGAGGCGATCATCGAGACGAGCATGCACTCGTACCATCGGCGGCGTCTCGTGATCGGGACGCAGGCGTAGTCATGTCTGCACACGACGAGGTGCTCGTCCAGCAGCAGCAGCTCGTCGATCGTTACGACGAGGCGTCTGCGGTGCTGCGACAGTACCCGGGCGTGGTGAGCGTCGGTGTCGGAGCACGCGAACGGCGGAACGAGCTCGTTCCGGAGCTGGCGTACCGGGTGTATGTGGCCGAGAAGATCCCGGAGGCGTTGCTGCCGTCGTCGTATCGGGTGCCGCGCGACGTGTTCGGAATGCGGACCGACGTGATCGTCTCGCCTGACGTCGACATCATCAGCTCCAGCTCCGCGGCATTCATCCCGCCACCGCGCGATACGACGAAATATCGTCCGCTTCAGGGCGGCGGTCAGATGCGTTCGGCGAAATTCGAGGGCGACAACAACCGCGGCATGGGCACGCTCGGCTGTCTCGCGATGACGACCGACGGCAAGATGGTCGGGCTGACCTGCCAGCACGTCGCGTGCGCGGGCACGGAGTTCAACGTCGGTGCGGGTTCCGGATCGAGCTCGTCGGGCGGGCCGACGAGCTTTGCCTGCGTCGGCATGAAGGTGGGACAGCCCCGCCACGTCACGTGCTGCTGTTGCTGCACGTACAACGAGATCGGCGCGGTGTTGCGCGCGCAGAACACGCCACAGGTCGATTGTGCGATCGTGGAGCTCGACAGCGATGCCGCGAGCGGCGTCACCTCCGGCGCGACGATCAATCAGGTCGTCGGCATCGGAGCGCTGACGGGGGTCGCACAGGCGGTGTGCTTCTCCGCGGTGAGCAAGCGCGGATCGTCGACGGGGCTCACGCGCGGTACGGTCGTGGACGTGCTGTACGAGGGCAGTCAGATTCTCATCAATCCGCTGCCGGCGTTTCCGAAGTTCGCCTTCTATGGCGATTCGGGCGCCGTCGTTGTGGACAGTGCGGGGAAGGTGATCGGCCTGTTGTGGGGCGCGGACCGCGGCACGACGAATCGTGGCGTCGCGAATCACATCGGACCGGTGCTCGTGGCGATGGGAATCAGGATCGCCGGGGACGCGGGGACAGGTCTCGGCATTCCCACGACGTCGTGCGGGAGCAGCTCGAGCGGAGCGGCCGAGATTCCCGCCAGCTCGTCGTCGAGCGGGTCTGGGATCGCGGCAAGCTCGTCGAGCAGCTCACCGGCATTGTCATCGTCGAGCAGTTCATCATCGAGCGGCCTGTCGTCGAGCAGTTCGTCGTCCAGCAGTTCTTCGTCAAGCAGGTCGTCATCGTCGAGCTCGAGCTCGTCGAGCTCGTGCGTGCCACGGATTACCGGTGGACCTCGCTGGTATTCCGGTGCTCAGCGCAATGTGCCGCTGCTGCTTGGCTGCAAGGCGACGATCGACACCTTCGCGATGCGCTTGCCGTGCGAGGGGTCCGCGACATTCCAGGCATTCAGCACGGTCTGGACCGGCGTCACCAAGGCGGACATCTCGAAGTGGGGGCAGATCGGCATCACGCGTCGCCGCACCGCCGGTGCGGCGGCGGTGATCGAATACCTGAAGTACGAAGTGATGGCCGGTCCTCTTCCCGCCGACTATCACCTCGAGTTCGGCCCTGGCTTTCCGGCCGTCGGCACGACGCAGGAATACGAATGCGTCGTCAATCCGGCCACGGGGCGGTGGGACTTCTTCGTCGGAGGAGTGGCGAAGTTCGACTTCACGAACGCCGGCTGGATCAACGAGACGGGCGATCGTGTCGACTACAACGCGGAAGTCTTCGACCTCGGCTCGCAGATGCCGGGGGTCGCGGCCAACAAGTGCCACCTGACGAACTGCCAATTCAAGACGGGGACGGCGACGTCGAGCAGCTCATCGTCGGGACTCGCCGCGGGCGCGTACGTCAGCGCTGGTCTCGTCGCTGCGAACTGTTCGGTAACCGACGCCACCGAACATGGCTGCGATTTCGTGGCAGCGGACGCGCTGGATATCTGGGACGTCAATCCGTAGGGAGAGCGCATGGCAGACGGCATCGTCGAGAAGACAACGCGAACGCTCGGGCTCGAGGTCAAGCCGGAGGCGGTGACCGTATCGCCGGCGCCGGTGGAGCAGGAGCTCATCCCGTTTCTCAAGGCAACGCCCGACGACGAGCGCGCGTGGAAGCCGAACGAGACAGCGCCGCACCTGCGGCTCGGCAAGCTCAACGCGATCACCCAGCGAAGCGGCATCCCGCGCTTCCCGAATCTCGTCACGATCGACACCGCGTTGAATCCGCGTACGCAGATCGTCTACAAGCTCACGTCGGCATGGGCGCATGGCGCGCCGACGATTGCGCCTTTCCCGAGTGCTCCAGAAGAGGAACGCCAGCTCCGCAACCTCGGCGAGCGATTCGTCGGACTGCCTGACGCGGAGCCGGCGGTGGATTTCTACAACGCGCTCAAGCAATTGCAGCTTGTGGGGCCGGTGTCGCCGCAACTGGCCAAGCAGGTGATCGCTTATCTCGTGATCCACCACACGCGGAAGTACAGTCCGCGCACGGTGTGGATCATCCAGACGCGGGGGATCGATATGCCGGGCGAAGGCTACGCCGGCATGGGCCACGTTCCGGTCGACGCGCGCAATCACATGCGTCACGTGATCGATGCGACGACCGGTGAATGGTTGTACTCCGATACCGCGCCTCAACCGGTCTGATGATGCGCAAACTCGAGTACTTCGAGGAGGAATTGAGTGCGTCGACCATGGGACGTGAGGTGTTGGCTGTCATCCGGTCGCACATGGACGAAGTGATGTCGCTGGTGAATGGCAATCGCGCCGTGATGGTCGCCTGGCAACGAAATCATGGGCCGCGCTTTCTCACCTCGGCGATGGACAGCGGGTTCAGCGCGCATACGCCGGTGCGCAAGGCGATCGACGGCGTATCGCTCCAGCAATTGCTGCTGCGCATGGCCGACGCGCTGCAGCAGACCGGGAGCCACGCCCTCGCCGCGACGATTGCGCGCTATGCCGCGCCGGCGCTGACTGCCGCGAGGGAGTGCGAGACGCTCGATGACCTGTTCGACCTCATTCGGGCGGGAACGCTGGCGGAGAGCGCACCATGAAGTCGCGCGACGAACGGGCGAACGAATACGTCCGCCTCCTGGCGCTGCTGCCGAAGGCGCGCGAGCAGCTCATGCGCTATCCCGGCGTGCGCGATGTCGCGGTCGGCGTGAAGGAGACGAACGATCTGGCGACGGAGCACATCGTCTTCCGCGTGTATGTCGACGAGAAGAAGCCGAAGGGCTCCCTCGCGCCGGACGCGGTGATTCCGCCGGTGGTCGAAGGCGTCGCGACGGACGTCGTGCTCGAGCCGACCGCCAAGCTGATCGATGACACAGAGTCCTATCGCCCGCTCCTTGGCGGCGTGCAGATCGGCAACGACTCGTCATCGGCGCTTGGGACGCTGGGCTGTATCGCGAAACGGAACAGCGACGGCGCGATCGTCTTCCTGAGCTGTCACCACGTGATGATGGCCAACCACGCGGACCTGGGGGAGAAGATCGGCCAACCCGAGATCAGCTGTTGCTGTTGCTGCAAGGGCAACATCGTGGGCGAGGTGGTGAACAAGCTGGATAACGCGCTCGTCGATGCGGCGATCGCGAAGGTGGTCGGCGCGCCGGGCTTCATGAACGAGATACTCGACATCGGTCCGATCATGGGCTCGGGTCCGCTGCTCCTCGGCGGATCGACGGTGCTGCCGAACGACAAAGTCAGAAAGCGGGGGCGTTCGACAGGGTTCACGAGCGGGACGGTGTTGACGCCACTCAAGGGAATCGGAGGCAAGGTCCAGCAGATCGAGATCAAGCCCGATCCGCAGCACAGGGCGTTCGCGGCCCGGGGTGATTCAGGCTCCGTCATCGTCAACGAGAACAATGTCGTCGTCGGACTCCTGTGGTCGATCGATGCGGCGACCGAGAAGCTCGGCTACGCAAATCGCATCGTGGACGTCGTCGCCGCGATGGGCATCACGATTCTCACCTCTGGAACGCCGGGGACCATCGCGCTCGGGAGCATCGCGGTCTCCGACGACGCGCTGCATGCGCCGATTCCGACCGAACCTGGTGCAGAGCTCACGCGTCAGCTCGAGCGATCGGACGTCGGACGGCGTGCGTTGGCGCTGTTCCAGAATCATGGCACGGAGATCAACGAGCTGCTGAATGGCAACCGGAATGTGAAGGTTGCGTGGCACCGCTATCAGGGCCCGGCGTTCACGGGGCACTTCGTGAAGAGCGCCCGCGAGGCCGGGCACGTCATCCCCGCAGAGATCGAGGGCGTGTCCACGGCGAATACGCTGATCCGGATGTCGGTAGTGCTTCAGGAATACGGCAGCCCAGCGCTTGCGGCCGCGGTGGACGAGTGCACGGTGTCGATGTTGACCGTCATCAGTGGTGCGACGTCCGTTCGCGACGTGCTGGCTCGACTCGACGAGCTCGCGCATGCCTACTGAGCCCGGCACTCTCGAAGTCATCGCCGTCGAGCTGGCGAAGGTCGTCAAGCCGCTCGAGGAGCGAGTCCAGAGCGGGCAGATACTCGAGCTGTTCGCCGAGCTTGGCATCCAGTTCCCCGCGGCGCTGGCGAATGATCCGCAGTTCCAGACCGCGACGCAGGATGCGGTGACGCGTCTCGAATCCATTCCCGGATTGATCGAGACACTCATCACGCAGATCCAGGCTGAGGACTATACAGGCGCGCTCGGAACGTCGATCGACCTCACCGAGGCGATCGTCCAGCTCATCGAGGATATCGACGACATCGCGCAGGCAGTCCAGGGTGCGGCCGCCAGCTTCCCCACGATCGACGTTGGCGCCTTCGTCGCGGAGCTCAGCGAGAATCTCATCCACTACCTGCTGGTGGACTACATCGAGAACGCAGCGCCGGGCGCAACGGCCGTGCTCGAGCTATTCGGCGTCGTCGAGCGGAGCCCGCAGAATGTGGGATCCGTGAATCCCGTGCTTCCCCCGTTCATCAAGCGACGGATTCACTTCGACGCGCTGACGAAGACCTTCAGCAACCCCACCGAGCAGCTGCGCATTCTCTATGGCTGGGGCGACAACGGCTTCGACGGCGCTGCGTTGCTGGACAAGCTGAACAAGGTGATGTTGGCGATCGGGCTTCCGGTCGTGCTGGACACCAGCACCACACCGCACCACCTCGACATCCTGTTTTTCGAGCTCTCGGCGAAGACGGACATCGCACCACCGGGCCTCCAGCTCCTGCTCAAGTACCTGTTCACGGTGGGAGGCACGTACGCGATCGTTCGCGAGCGGTGGCACAGCGAGTTCGGCGTGCAAGCATCGGTGCCGCTGGAGGCGGGTATCGTACTTACGCCTGCGCTCGACGTCACGATCATCCCGCCGACGGCCGGTACGATCCAGGGCGAAGTCTTCGGGCGATGGACGGCGAATCCCGCGCCGGGTCACGAGAAGATCGTACTGCTCGGCCAGGAAGGCTCTGGACGCGCGGAGATTGCGTCGCTGCGCGTTGAAGCGCGCGTCGACCTTACGTGGGACGGCACGAAAGCGCATAGCGAGTTGATCGTCGAGGCCGAGATCACGGGGGGCAGCATCATCGTCGACGCAACGAAGGGCGACGGCTTCCTCACGAAGATCCTGCCGGGCACGAAGATCCAGGCGGACTTCGCGATGCTCGCCGGTGTGTCGAGCGAACGCGGCTTCTACTTCCAGGGCTCGAGCGCGCTGGAGATCCGCCTGCCGGTACACATCGAGATCGGTCCGATCTCCATCGAAGGACTGACGCTCACGCTCAAGGTCGGACAGAACGCGCACGGCGTCACGGAGTTGCCCATCTCGCTCGGCGCCGACATCAAGGCCGCGCTCGGACCGATCGTGGCGGTCGTGCAGAACATGGGACTCACCGCCCGGTTCACGTTCCCCAGTGACAACAGCGGCAACCTCGGCGGCGGCACGCAGCTCGACTTCGCGTTCAAGCCGCCCAACGGCATCGGTCTCTCGATTGAAGCGGGCGGCATCAAGGGCGCCGGCTTCCTCTACATCGACGTCGACAAGGGCGAATACATCGGCGCACTGGAGCTCGAGTTCCAGAGCCTCTTCTCGCTGAAGGCCATCGCGCTCATCAACACGAAGATGCCCGATGGCAGCAATGGCTTCGCGCTGCTCATCATCATCGTCGCCGAGTTCACGCCGATTCAGCTGGGATTCGGCTTCTCGCTGAATGGTGTCGGTGGCTTGCTCGGCCTGAACCGCACGGTGCGTCTCGACGTCCTGCGCGAAGGCGTGAAGACGGGAGGCCTGAACAGCGTTCTCTTCCCCGAGGACGTCGTCGCCAACATCACGCGCATCGTCAGCGACCTCAAGCAGATCTTCCCGATCGCCGAGGGGCACTTCCTCATCGGGCCGATGGCGAAGATTGGCTGGGGCTCGTCGATCTTGACGCTCGAGTTGGGGCTGCTGCTCGACATCCCGCGTCCGATGTTCGCCATCCTCGGCGTGTTGCGTGTGTCGCTGCCGACAGAGGATGCACCGATCCTCAAGATCCAGGTCAACTTCCTCGGCGTCGTCGATTTCGAGAACAAGTACATCTCGTTCGATGCGAGCCTGTTCGACTCGAAGCTGCTGATCTTCACGCTCACCGGCGACATGGCGCTCCGCATCAGCTGGGGCGACACGCCGATGTTCGTCCTCAGTGTCGGCGGGTTCCATCCCGCGTTCCACGAGGCGCCGGCCGATCTGCAGAACATGACGCGGCTCACGCTCGCGCTGTTGAGCGGTGACAATCCGCGCCTGACGATTCAGTGCTACTTCGCGGTGACCTCGAACACCGTGCAGTTCGGCGCTCGTGCCGAACTGTACGCCGAAGCGGCCGGGTTCAACATCTACGGGTTCGTCGGGTTCGACGTCCTGTTCCAGTTCTCCCCGTTCAAGTTCATCGCACAGATCGACGCCGGCTTCGCGCTCCGGCGTCACTCGTCGAACATCATGAGCCTGCGGCTGCGCGGCCAGCTGTCCGGCCCCACGCCGTGGGACGCGCAGGGCAGTGCGAGCTTCTCCATTCTCTTCTTCGACGTCTCGATCAGCTTCCACGAGACGTGGGGCGACGATCCCGATGCGTTGCCGAAGGAAAAGGAAGACGTGAAGGCATTGCTCGTCGCGCAGATCAACGACGACCGCAACTGGCAGGCGACGGTTCCCGACAACAATCACCTGCACGTCACGGTGAAGCAGATCACGACCGTGACCAACGCCGTCGTGGTGCATCCCTTCGGCACGCTGGCGTTCAGCGAGTCCGTGGTGCCGCTCAACTATACGATCGACAGGATCGGCGAGAAGCTTCCGCTGAGCGACACGAAGTTCACCATCACGAACGTCCACAGTGGCACGACAGACCTGCCGACGACGCCGGTGCAGGACCGGTTCGCCATCGCACAGTTCACGGAGATGAGCGACAGCGCGAAGCTCAGCACGCCGTCGTTCGAGATGATGGACAGCGGGTTCGAAGTGAGTGGCACGGCGAACGTCGCGACGCCGGCTCCGGTGAGCAAGGACGTCGACTACGAGATCAGCTATCTGCGGCAGAAGAAGATCGTGTTTGCCGGCCGTCGAACGATCGGGAAGATCCGCTTCGACATGAATCGCAAGGCGAGCGCAGTGGCGAATGCGTCGGTGTCGTACAAGAACAGCAAGCTGTCCGACCTCGCGCCGGGCGAGGTCGTGACGAACGATGAACAGTTCGTCGTGGTGTCCGTGAGCACGCTCCAACCGATCGCGGCAGGGATGGTCGCGGGGTCGTTCGCCGAAGCGCGACAGAAGTACGAGGCGTTGATCGCGTCGCAGCCCGCGCTCAAGGGAACCGTCCAAGTGGTCTCCACCTTCGAGCTAACCACCGTATGACGATCGAAGTCGCGCGGTACCAGTTCCATTCGTGGGCTCGCCGTGGCATCTCGGCGAACATCTCCGACATCGACGATCTCGGGAGTGGAACCGTGCACACCAAGGAGCGCGCCCAGGTGCCGATCGCCCTGAAGGCGAACGATGACCCCATCACGAAGAACTTCGCGCTCATCGGCCCCGGTGATATTGTCGGCGTCAATCGCGAGATGGTCGTGCGCACGGAACCGCTCAACTGGATCACTGACTTCGAGCCGAATTATCTGCCCTTCGTCGAATTCTACGACGAGGACTTCGCGTGGCGGTATACGCCCGCACAGGCATCCGGCGAGCGGCTGCGGCCATGGCTCGCGCTACTCGTGCTCGAGGAGGGCGAGTTCGAGCGCACGCAGCGACGCATTCCGCTGCCGTCGATCAACATCAAGGACAAGACGGCGATGCCGGCGACCTCGGAGTTGTGGCTCTGGGCGCACGTGCACAGCAACGCCGACATCTCGAACGCCGATCTCAGCGACTACGAACGATTCCTCAATTCGCTGAATACCGTCGTGACCACCGATCCGGATGGCCTCTATTGCCGGTTGATGAGTCCCCGGCACTTGAAGGCCAATACGGCCTATACGGCATTCGTCGTCCCGACATTCGAGACGGGCCGACTCGCGGGCCTCGACCAGGCGACGGACACGGTCGACGCACAGAAGCCGGCGTGGGCCGCCGATGGGACGTCTGCCGAAATGCCCGTGTATTACGAGTGGTTCTTCCGCACGGGGGAGAACGAGGACTTCGAGTCACTCGCGGCGCGGCTCGAGCCACGTCCGATGGATGAACGCGTCGGCATTCGGCCGATGGATACCTCGTCGCCAGGTTTCGTGAAGGCGGATGGAAGTGGTCCGCTGCCCGGCACCACGCCGCCGATCATCGGCCTCGAGTCGGCGCTCAAGTCGCCTTCGACGGTATCCACCGTCTATCCGCATCCGCCCTCGAGCAATGACTTCCAGCAACAACTGCAGGAGGTCATCAACCTCGGTGAGACGTCAGCGTCCGATCCCTCGCAGGATCCGGTCGTGACGATGCCGCTGTATGGAAAGGAGCACGCGCGTCAACATCCCGAGGATGTGATCCTGCTCGACGTCACGCGGGATCGTTGGCTCGACGAATTGAATCGCGATCCCCGAACCCGGACGATGGCGGGGGTGGGCACGCGCGTCGTACAGAAGAACCAGGACAGGTACATGAAGGCGGCGTGGTTGCAGATCGACCGGATCAACGAGGCCAATCGCAGGATCCGCGAGACGCGCGCCGCAATTGCGTTTGCGACGCCCTTGTACATGGCGACGATGGTCAAGCTGCCCACGATTGAACTGATCGCGATGAGCCGGCCCATGCTGTCGCGCGTGCTCGGAAGTCCGACAACGCTCTTGCACCAACTGAGCGAGAGTCGCCTGCCCGTCGCGGCGTTCTCGGCAGCATTCCGGCGCCTTGTTCGTCCACGTGGTCCGCTGGCCCAACGCACAGGGTTGGACTGGACGTCGTATGGCCGTGTGGTGAATGGGCTCAACGATGGACGACTCACGGCGTCGCCACCGCGTCCCACGCCGGCCGGTCTTCCGACGACGACTGAGCTCGGCGATTCCCTTCAGCCCACTGGAGGCACGGTCACGCCGCTGTCGTTGAATCTCATCCTGCTGCTCATCCTGATTCTATTGCTGGCGCTGGGCATCGCGTTCGCCGTTGGCGGACTCGCCGCGGCCGTGGTGGTGTTCGTCATCGGTGCAGTGATCGTCGGCGCCGCCGTCGCGGCGAGACGATCCGCGGAGGCACGGCAAGCAGCGAACGCGGAGCGCCAGCAGGTGGCGGATCTCGTCTCGCATCCGGAGACGGCGGCGAGTGCGCTCACGCCGATTCCTGCGCGTCCGAATTTCAACATTCGCCTTGCCGGTGAGACCTCGGTGCCAGCTGCGACGGCTGGCGGCGCGAATGGAGAAAGCGTCGAGGCAGCGAATTTCCGCAAGGCGGTGACCGGCTTCTCGGCGATCGCGCTGATGAAGCCAGCAGAGCTGCCGCCGCGGACGGCGTTCGGCCTCGTCAACGCACAGATCAAGCTCACGACAGCGATCAGGCCCCGGGTCGCGCACGGCCTCCGGCTCACGAGGCTGATCAAGGTGCGCAACGTGAAGTGGACGGATGAGACGCAGCCCATCGTCGAGGCGATGGCTTATCCCGACTTCGAGGAGCCGATGTACAAGCGCCTCTCGGAACAGTCGGACGAACTTCTCCTCGCGAACCTCAAGCTCGTACCACCGAACACGATCTCGCTGCTCGAGACGAATCAAGCGGCGATCGAAGCGTACATGGTCGGTCTCAACTACGAGATGGGCCGAGAGCTGCTGTGGCGCGAATTCCCCACCGACCAGCGCGGCAGCTACTTCCGGCAGTTCTGGGATGTCAACGGCATCGTCAAGCCGAGCACCGGCAAGACGCCCGCCGAGCTCTCGGAGGAGAACAAGGACATCAAGCCGATTCACACCTGGCAGATCAACACCCACCTGGGTCGGCACAACAATCGTGACGCACAGAACGACGACTCGCAGATCGTCCTCGTCGTGCGCGGCGACCTCCTGAAGCGCTATCCGAATTCCGTGATCTTCGCCCAGAAGGCGATCGTCGACGGTCAGGGTGCACAGGCGATCGATCTCGACCTGACGGCGTCCGAGTTCACGCAGGAGCTGCTCTTTCCGCTCTACAAGGCGGACATTCTCCCTGACATCAAGTTCTTCGGCTTCGACCTCACAGCGCGTCAAGCGCGCGGCGACGACCCGAGCCCCGGCTTTCCCGCCACCGACAAGCAAGGGTGGTTCTTCGTCATCCAGGAAGTTCCCGGCGAGCCGCGGTTCGGCATGGACATCAGCTTCAACGCCGGCTCCGATGGCGTGTCGTGGGACGATCTCGCGTGGACGAATTTCCCGTCGCCGAATCCAGACTTCATTCGCGTGTCGCCCCATCCCACCGGCTTCACACCGACCGACAATAGTCCCGATCGCTGGGCGACGAGCTCGGCGAACATGGCGTACGTGCTCTTTCAGAAACCCAGCATGGTCGCGGTGCACGCGTCCGAGATGCTGAAGGATCTGGTGTGACAAGCACATGAGCCCTCTCTCCGACACCCTCTCGGCCATCGACCGGTTGCGCGCCCAGCGCGACACACTCGGTCAGGACATGTACGCGTTGCGCACGCGAATCCAGCGCGGCACCGCGGCACTGCGCGCAAGCAAACAGGCCGGCACACGCGTCGGTGCGCCCGACCCGTCGAAGGTCGCGACACTGCGTGAAGAGATCGCCGGGCTCGAAGCAGGCCTGCGGACGGCAGCAACGGCCGAGCGTGCTGCGCGCGTCACGATTGCGAAGGTGGATGAGGGCGCGCGCCAGCTCGAGTTCCTCCAGAAATCGTTGGCGGGACTGCAGTCGACGCTTGCTGAGCTCGGGCAGCAGCTGCAGACCGAGCTCGAACGAAAGCCCATCGAACGCAAATCGGTCGCGGCGATTCAAGCGTCGAGCGATCGGGCGAAAGAACAGGTTGCCGATACGCAGCGCTCGATTGATCTGGCGACGGCGGATCAACGCGGTCGCGAGCAGGACGCACAACGCGCGCGCCTGGAGCTTCGCGACATCGTGCAGGATACGGCGGCCGCACGTCGAGCGCTCGACGACAAGCAGGCGGAGATCGCGGCGCTCGCAGGGAGCACTGGGCCATCGCCGGACGAAATCACGCGACAGCTTGCCGAGTTGAACCGGCAGTACACCGGGAAGAAGGGAGAGTGGAAGGACGTCAAGACATCGCTGCACGACAGGATCAAGGGCATCTACGTCGACCCGCATCCGCGTGGCGCCGTTGCGCAGATGGAGGATACGACGCCGTTCCTGCTCATGCCGGTGCGCATCGAGACGCGCTTCATCAACCAGTCGCGCGATGGAAATGGCGCGGCCGAACTGCTCGTCCGCATCTACCCCGACGACGTCGCCGTGCATACGCACGAGAACGAGCTCACCGATCGCGAGGTAAGTGCCGGTGAAGACTACTGGCGGGCGATCTTCGGCATCGAGAAGGACGCGGATGGCGACAAGGGGTCTCGCAAGAGCCAGACGTGGCGGAACTTCGCGCCGCTGTTCGGGCCGTCGCGGTCGGCGTGGGTCGCGCGGGACACGCGGCCGGCCAACTGGATCGACCTGGCGACGATCGCCACCGTCGACGATCTCGCGTTTCCCGTGCATGACCTGACGAGTACCGCCTCGTGGTCGCGCGCGCCGCGCACGAACGTGCTCCCCGATCGCTTCGTCATCATCTGCTACGCAGGTGAAACGATCGCGCACGAAGTCGTCGGGAATGTCGTGCCCGACGAACTGTTTCTCGGACCCGAGCCGCTCGACCTCGTTGCCGACGAAGACCAGGCCGACGTCGAGGATTCGTTCGTCACGGTGGACGGACAGCTGACGTTCGGGACCAACTACGACTGGGCGTCGAACTTCGATCGCGCCGTCGAAGCGGGAATGGGCGTGCGCATTCCGTTGACTGCAACTGAAGCATCACGCGGCTTCAGCAGGATCCTCGTGCTCGGCGTGATGGCGTCGGCGGCGTCGGCCACGGGCGCGTCGTTCGTCGAGGAGCTGATGGCGAATCACGAGCATTCGCCCAAGGGGCTGACACTGCTTCGGCAGGGGACCGCGACGAACAATACCGACGGTGACGTCTCCGGCTACTCGATCAACGACACGCTCGATCACACGCAGGAAGTGACCGGGCTCGACGTGCCGTTGTTCAACGAGAACTCCACGACCGACGGTCGCCTGCTCGCCGACGCACTCGGCGTCAGTTACGAGACATTGCAGTACGCCTTCAACGCCGACAACACAGACTACAGCGACGCGGTGGCGATGAATGCCGCCATGTATCCGGCGACGCTCGGCTACTACTTCGATACGCTCCTGAGCCCCTTGGTCGCGGAGGACGGTCGCGCGCGTCTTCGCGACTTCTTCGTCGACAACGTCACGGGACGCGGACCGCTCGCACCCATTCGCATCGGTGATCAGCCGTACGGCATCCTGCTCACGAGCAACTTCACGGCGTGGAAGGAGACACCAGTCGTCGAGAAGAACGACAGGTTCCTTGCTGTGCTGACGAGCGCACTCAAGCACTTCGACGCCATCTGGCAGGCGATCGTGCCGCAGCTGATGTTCGCCGGAAAGCCGGGCGCCACTACGGATGACATGCTCGTCAACGTGCTCGGTCTGCAGCCAGGGTCGGTGACGTTCGCCCAACGCATCGCGCACACACTCGAGTATCTCGCGAACCTCGTCGACTTCCAGGGGCTCGGCGCCGGCTTCGACGACCTGATCGACGCGTCGCTGCGCGGGCAGGCGGTGCTCGGCGTCCTGCGCGGCATCGCCGGACTGCCAGGATCGGGTGCGGGCTCCGAGGGCGCGAAGCGTCCGCTCCTCATGAACCTGGTGTTCGAGCCGGGGACGACGGCGCTCGATGCGGCCAACCTCATCGATGCGGTTCCGCTGTCCGAGAGTAGCGCGATCCGCGACTTCGATCCAACGACGCACAAGAACTACCTGCATTGGCTGCGTGAAACGACATCGGTGACGGCGCTGTCCGCACAGAACTTCGGCGGAGCGCCGGTGCCGACCGCGTTGCTCTATCTCCAGCTTCGCCATTCGCTCATTCTCCAGCTCAACAAGAGCGCGGTGCTCTGGCTCAAGGGCCGTGGCTTCGATGCATCGGTGACGCAGACGTCGAAGACGTTCTACAACGTTCGTCCCGGCGGCGATCTCACGCCGTGGGAGGTGCTCCAGGCTCCCGTCGGTCTCGTCGACCAGGCGAACCTACATCGGTCGTCGATGATCGCCGACTATCTCATGGAACCGTCGCTCTCGCTCGATGAGACGGCGTTTCTGCGGGAGATGCGCGACGCGCTCGGCACGCTGGCCAACAAGTCGACCGCGCGGCTCGAGCGCTGCTTCACCGAGCATCTCGACGCGTGCACCTATCGGCTGGATGCGTGGCAGACGGCGCTGTTCAAGTCCCGGCTCGACTCGTTGCGGTCCGCACCTGTTGGAAAGGACGGCACGCGACGGCTCGGAACGTACCTCGGCGCGTTCGGTTGGGTGGAGGACGTCAAGCCGTCGCAATCGTCGATCGCCGTGACCGATGTGCCGGAGAAGCTGCTCTCGCCCAAGGGCACACCGCTCCGCGAGTACCAGGACAACGGCGGCTTCATCCACGCGCCGTCCATCACCCAGGCCACGGCCGCCGCGGTGCTGCGGGCCGGCTACATGAGTCACGCGACGCCGACGAATCCGGACATCCTGGCGGTGAACCTCTCGTCGGAGCGCGTGCGGCGAGCGTCGTTCATCCTGTCGGGAATGCGCAATGGCCAGTCGCTCGAGGCATTGCTCGGCTACCAGTTCGAGCGCGGCATCCACGATCGCGCGTCGGCGGACATTTCGCTGGCCGTGCTCAACGCACTCATCTTCGACATTCGCGTTGCCTTCCCGATTCAGCGCGTGCGCATCGCCGCCGGCAGTGGCGGCGGTGCCGAAGAGACGGTCGATTCCTACGACGTCATCAACGGGGTGACGCTCGCCGAGACGTCATCACCGAACTGGGCGACGATCACTGGCGCGAACGCAGCCGTGCTCACGCCCGCACGGCTCGCGGCACTCGACTCCGAGCGGGACAAGCTCTCCGATACGTTGGACGCGGTGAACGACCTGTTGCTCTCGGAGAGTGCCTACCAGATGGTGCAGGGCAATTTTGATCGCGCCGGTGCGTCGCTCACGTCGATCAAGGACGCGCACATCCCGCCCGACCTGGACGTCATCAAGACGCCACGCAGCAGTCGGTTCACCTTCACGCAGCGGGCGGCGATTCACTTCGCGCGCCTCGATCCGCTCGACGCGGCCGCCGCAGCGTGGCCGGTGCCGATGACACCGCGCGCGGACACGGAGCCCGGCGTGAATCAGTGGCTGGGCACCGTCCTTGGCACACCGGCGAACATCGTCATGACCGTCTTCGAGGTGGCGGCGGACGGGTCATCGGTGAATCCGACCGTTCTCTCAGTTGCAGATCTCGCCCTGCAGCCGATCGACCTCGTCTACATCGTCGGCACCGACGCGAACTCGGGCGATGCCGGTCGCACCGGAGCATCCGAGCTCGAGACGCGCGTCGCGTGGAAGTATCGCACGGACAATGGGCTCGATGAGACGGCTCGCATCCAGATTCAGTTTGCTGCGCCAAAGAACCAGGCCGGCAGGGCGACGATGTCCGAAGTGATGCCACTGATGCGGGCGCTGCAGACGGTGCTGTCTGATTCGCGCTCGCTCGACGCGAAGGACTACTACACGTCGACGACGCAGGGTGGAACGCCGTCCTCCGGTCTCGACTTCGCGGACCTGCACGCGCGCACGGCCGCGTTGCAGACGAGCTTCGATCAGGTGGTGAATGCAATCGATGTACTCCCATTCTCGGCGTCCATCGAGACGACGACCGTTACCACGCTTGCGCAGGCGTTCGCGGCCGTTGCCGCGCAGGAGAACACCGACTTCACCGAGTTCACTTTCACCTTCGCGGCGAGCGACGGGCTGCTCCTGCAGCAGGAACTGACGCGTCTCGCTGGGTTCGGCTTGGCCGATGCCTTCCCGCGCACCATGGGCGTGACGACGACCGAGTCGAAGATCGCGCTCGTAGCGCAGGCGATGGATGCAATCGCGGCGGCCAAGGCGCGTCGCGCGGCGAGCGGGAAGTCGCTGGCCGACGCCATCACGGCTTCGGCAACGGATGTCGACAAGGCCATCCGCCTGGCGAGCGACGCGTGCAAGGCGATACTCGGCCAGTCGTTCGCCATCATGCCCGCCTTTGCGCTCGCCAACGAGACGGACGTCATGCAGTCGTTCGGCGATCATGTGCAGCTCGTCCGCCACGCGGTGGACACGCTCGGCATGGAAACGCCGGAAGACGAGTGGATACGGAGCGCCGCCTACGTGCGGCCACAGCTCGCCGCCTGGGAACGGATTCGGCTGCTCCATGAGACGCTCTTCTCGACGACACTCGACCTCACCGCTGTTCAATTGCCGTATCGCGGCCAGGACAGCTGGCTCGCCGTGCAGTTCCCCGCGCTCGACCCGGCCACCGGCGAGCCGTTCGACATCACGCGCGACACCGTATCCATGCTGGTGCACGGAGATGCGGCGTTCGTGGCCGGATCGCTTCGCACGGGCATTCTCATCGACGCCTGGAACGAGACGATTCCCGCACGAGACCAGAGCACCGGTATCTCGTTCAACTACAACCGGCCGAATGCGATGCCGCCACAGGCGCTGTTGCTCGCGATCCCCCCGGTGATGACGGGCCACTGGAGTTGGGATGCCCTCGTCGGGATCCTCAACGACACGCTTCGTCGCGCGAAGACGCGTGCCGTCGAACCGCTGCTCCTCGACCAGCGTGCCGCCAATCCCGAACTCGGCGTGCTGTTGCCGGCGATCATCGCGGAGTTCCAGCAGTACGCGTTGAACTTCTCACTCGACCTCCGCCTGAACCTCACCGCGTTGCCGCTGCAGGCGTTCTACATCAATCCGAACCTTCCATGAGCGGTCCCGTTGCGGCACTGACGAATATCGAGACGGTGCAGGGAGTCTATCAGACGGCGTTTCGCCTTCCGGCGATCACCGCCTACAACCGGCTCGAGGCAAGCCCGCGCACCACTGACTTCACGCGCAGCCTGCGGGCCGAGGTGCGCGATCCGATGTGGATGCTCACGCGGCAGTGGCAGTTGGGTGAGTTCCAGGGTGAAGACGCGGCGACGCCAATTGGTGCGCGCATTCTGTCGACGCAGCAGCACGTCGATCGCGTCGTGCTGTCGAGTGGTCCGATCACCGCCTACGACGAGACGCTTCCCGTCGAGACACGCGTCGAGCGCGAAGCGCTCCGCAGCGACCTTGGTCTCGCCGTGGAGATTGCACGCGCCTACCGGAAGCTCGACGCAGCGCTGGTGTCGGGCCACCAGCCAGCACTCATCGGAAAGTATCCGCTGACGTTCAATCCCGATCCGAACGACTACGCCGGTTCGCAGCTCTACGAGTCGGCGCAGACGCGGTGGTGGAACGGCTTCGCGATGTTCGTCGACATGACGACACCGGGCGCCAATCCGGCGTTGACACGCTTTCGCGAATGGCTCGACGGCGATGGGTCGATCAACGCCGGCGACAAGGATGCGCTGGAAGCTCTCGTCGCGGCGCTCACGGCGTGGTACGCACGCATGTACAGCCAGCCCGCCACCGCCGAGAATGCGTGGAAGACTCGCCAGCTCGAGTATGGATTCACGCTCGCCACGCCGCCGGCCCAGCAGAACGTGCTCGCCGCGGACGAATACTATCAGGGCCACGTCGACTGGTACTCGTTCGACCTCGACAACCGCCAGCGTGTGCTGAACGACGGCGAGTCCGTGCCGACCACGCCACCGGACGAAGGCGACCTCGCGTCATTCATCCCGTCGCCGATCAGCTTCAAGGGGATGCCGAATCCGCGCTTCTGGCAGATGGAAGAGAACCAGACCGACTTCGGCGCCATCGGTGTGTCGACGACGGGTCTGCTCCATCTCGCCTTCGCCGAGTTCGGGTTGATCTACTCGAATGACTGGTTCATGCTGCCGTTCCCGATGACCTTCAACTCGCTGTGCGAGGTGAAAGGCATCGTCGTCATCGATGTCTTCGGGCAGGAGACGCTGATTCGCGCCGCAGGACGCAGCGCCGGCACGAGTTGGCATCGCTGGACGATGTTCGAGAATACCGATCGCGCCGCCGCCGCGACTGGTGCGCAGAACACGAACAAGCTCTATCTCGCGTCGTCGATCACCCAATTCCTCGAGAGCGATCCGGTCGAGAGGGTGAACTTCCTGCGCGACGACGCGGCGAAGATGGTGTGGGGCGTGGAGAACATCGTACCCTCGCTCGCCGGCCCCGGCATTCGTGGCGACGAGCTGGACATCGGAATGGTGCCGCCCAATCCGTTCGTGTCGGCCGGAGCGGCGTTGATCCGCTATGTGGCGGGGACCACCGTGCCGACGAATTGGATCCCATTCCTCCCGGTGCACCTGGCGGGCAGTGATAGCGAGATCCAGTTGCAGCGCGCGCGTTTGCCGGGTGCGCCGGCAGCGCGCGGGCGACTCCTCACCGAGGTGCCGCCGCCCTTCTTCATCAATGAGGAGGAAGTTCCACGCGCTGGCGTGATCGTCGGACGGACGTGGCAGCGCGCGCGGTGGACCGACGGGCAGACGTATTTGTGGTTGGGCCGCTGGAAGGAAGCCGGTCGCGGCGAAGGGAGCAGCGAGCTGAAATTCGACCAGCTCGAGGAGATCAAGCCGCCGGAACCGGTCTGATCGCCTAGTCGCTCTCCGCGGTGGGCACCGCACGCCGGAAGATGCGCATCAGCCTCTCGACCCACGACTCGTGTCGCGTCACCACGGTCGAGTCGGTGTACGAGGTGAGCGAACGGAAGACCATCTCGACACTACCGAGTTTCAACCGCGCACCCGGCGCCAACTCGCGTTCGCCCGCCACGCGCAGGCCGTCGACGAACGTTCCGTTCGCCGAGCGAAGATCGACGACGAACCATGCGGTGCCCTTGCGCAGCAGCGTCGCGTGGTTGGTCGACACACTGTCGTCACGGACGCGCACGTCGTTCTGCTCCCCGCGGCCAATCGAGCACACCGGCCGCTCGATGGGAAACGACGCACCCGCGTATGGCCCACGGACGATCTCCAGGTTGGCGACGAGTGTCGTCGGAGGTGCCTTGCGCTTTCCGTCGGCAGCGAGCTCGCGCCTGATGCGCGACATATCGAGAATCGCCGTCGGCGCAGCCGCATCGCTCGTCACCTCTGCCGCGACGCCTTCCAACTCGAAACGGAGATCCTCCTCGTCGAGACGAACGACGTCGCCGTGTCCGAGCAGGTACGTCCCCGACACGCGTGAGCCATTGATCAACGTGCCGTTCGCGCTCTCGTCGCGCAGCAGATAGCCGCCCTGCACAGGTGTCACTGAGAAATGTCGGCGCGACACCCCCATCCCGTTGACAACGAAGTCGCACGCGGCATCCCGGCCCACGACGACGCGAAAGTTGCCGAGCGCGATGGCTTCTCCGGTGCGGACCTTGACGATGCGCGCATGCACCGTCGACGCGAGTGTCGTCGCGGCCGGCTCGGCGAACGTTGGCCTGTTGGCCGGCTCTGCGCCGTTGGATGCCGACGTCATCGTCGCCGAGCCGGCGTTGTCGGCGCTGAATGTCAGGTGACATCCTTCGAACTCGATGTCGGCGCCGTCGCGAAGCTCCTTCGGCGCGATGCCGATCGGCTCGTGGTCGAGGCGCACGACGACAGATGCCGTAAGCCGTTGAATCGTCGAGGGGCCGGAGGAGGGCACCGTGATCGTTGCGACCGCTGAACGCCATTCGAGTGAGGCAATGGGCAGCGCGTCGGCACCGTTTCCACCCAGCGTGTAGGTGCCCGTTCGCATGGCGCAGCGGTCGGCGCCGGAATTGAGCAGAGGCATGCAACAGGATGCCAGTTGGGCAGGGCGGGAGAGGTGACGTGGCTCACGTTAGGGAATAGATGTCGTTCCTCCCAGGACGACGGGCTGCGCCCAGGGGCTCTGTCACCTCGAGCGTCAGTCGCGCGGCTTGGTGAGGACGATCTGACCATGGTGAAATGCCATGTGCGTTGTGCGGCTGAGCAACACGCTGAAGCGATTGCGGTGCGGCTCACGCACGAAATCGTCTTCCGAGACTGCGCTGTGCTTCGCCACCCAGTCCGCTGCGGACCACCTGTTGAACGCGCTCCAGAGCGCGTCCTCGATCTCCGCCGACGCCTGCTTCAACTCGGCCGCCGAGGGCAGGGTAGATACGCTGCGATCTGGACTCGCGATGAACGTCTTCTCCAGATCGGGGTGGAGGCGCGGGCCGATGCCGAGCAGTGGAAGCATGCCGTCGGCGACCGCGGTGAGGTGACCCCACACGTACAAGAGCCGGTTTCGTCCCGGCGCGACCTCCGTCTGCAGCTGCTCGTCGGTGAGTCCGTCGAAGAACTTCGCGATCCGGTCGGAATTGATCTTCCAGGCACGGAGGCTCGCGTCGACGAGGCGCTGTTCTGCAGTCATTCGAGAATCTCCCTGTGTGATGGATCGGCGGCGCGGCGTTCTCCGCACTCACGACAAGGAATCGCCGGCCGCGAGAAAAGTTCACTTCGGAGGAGCGGCGAGCATCACGCCGGACGCGCTCAGTCGGCCGCCGGCGACCTTCGTCAGCACGACGACGTTTGCGCCGACCGCCAATTTCGCATCTGTCGGCGCGATGATGGTCACCGCGACGTTGGCTGGAATGACGATCGTCTGCGAACCGCCCTGATATTCCACGGTATAGCTCGTGCCGCCGGACGTGGTGCTGACGGCGCCATTCGTCATCCGCGATCGACTCACGGCGCCATTGGTCATCGTGCTGCGACTGCCGCCCGTCGTCGCTTCCATCAGCCGGCTTCCTTCGCCAGTGCCACGCAGTTCCTCGGGAAAGATGTGGATCTCCGTCGCGCGCTGTGACCCGTCAGGTTGCGACACCGAGGTGATGCCGACGAAAGCATTCGGCGTGACGTGTGCGAGATCGGAGGACGTCCGCGCATACACGCGCAGTGGCGCGTCGACGTGGATCTGCTGCGCTCCGGTCGCCGTCGTCACGGTGAGCGAGGTGTCGTTGACAGCCGCGATGGTGCCGCGAACGGGTGTTCCTGGGGCGGTCGCCGGCGCATCCGGCGGAGCAGGGGTGAGCACGATGCTCGAGTCGTTCAGGGGCGCATCGCGCTTGCTGCACGATATGAGCAGGGTGACGGCTGCGATTGTGAGCGCTGCCAAACGCACGCGCCGGTGCGCGATCACGGACGGGGTGAGCATGTCGGACCTCGGATGAGGGAGAGTCAGTCCGTTGCGTCGACGCAGAGGCTATGCCCGCATCGCCAGACTGGTCGCCACTCACCTGTTTTCTCTCCTCGCAGTATGCGACGAAACATGCAAATCCCGACGAAGGCGGCGGCAGCGTACGGTACGTGCGATTCTGTAAGTGGTTTACTTGCAACACGTTAGCTTCGAGTTGCACACGGGCTCGCTCGTTGCTCTAAGGTCGTTCGGATGCCGGACCAATCTGGCCGCGACCCCATCGCATCCCCGCCGTCCACTGCGCTACTCTGAGGGCCTGCAAGATGATGAACCGTTCACGTCGTGGCTTCACGCTGATCGAACTGCTGATCGTCGTGGTGATCATCGGCATTCTCGCCGCGATCGCGATCCCGAAGTTCGCCAACACGAAGTCGAAGGCGTACATCGCCGCGATGAAGTCGGATCTCCGCAACCTCGTCACGGCGGAAGAGTCGTTCTTCGCCGATTCGACGAAGTACGTCACCTACGATACGCTGAAGCTGAAGTTCAAGCCCTCATCGGGCGTGTACGATCCGACCATCGTGCCGGGCTCAGGCTACTGGTCCGCCACGATCACGCATTCACAGATCGCGAGCTTCAGCTGCGGCATCGGCGTCAACACCACGAACCCGATCGTCGGTACAGCGGGCGACGGTGAGCCGGCTTGTAAGTAAAGGCGTCACCCAAAATCGCTTGACCTGGACCAGGAAGGAACAGCGCACGCGATTCCACGCGTGCGCTTTCTTCTGTTCGTGTTTCTTGTCGTCTGAGTTCAATCTCAAGCCGCAGACGCGGTATCGACGCTCCGGTATCGCGGCGTCAGCGCTGGATTCCCGAACTGTCGCCAGATCATGGTGTGGCCGCGCCGCGCGACACGAATGCCGGCGCCGCCGTCCAGGTCGCCGCGATCCGGCAGATGCGCCGGTGATGCGCGCGGTGCCCTTCGGGATGGCGATGTGCTCATGATGCTTCTCGGGTTCGATATGCAGTTCGTGCTGCTGACACCTGCGCGACCCCGCCGTTCAGGAACATCTCCGCTCCCGTGACGTAGCTGCTGTCTTGGGCGTTCGCCCCTGGAGCACGCCCTTGGAGCACGCCCTTGGAGTTCGCCTGACTCGTGAAACATCGGCAGTGTTTACTCGTAATAACTAAAAACTAAGTTTCCGAGACAAGCGAGGCGACCATGCTCTGCATTCTCTACGTAAACGCCATCGGTGCGCTGCTCGCCATCATCGGGATGTTGGTCGAGCGCGCGCGCCCCACCACTGCGGCCCGCCGATGGGTGTGGTGTCTCGTGATTCCAGCGTCGCTGGTGCTGCCTGGCTACTATCGCTCGCACCATGCTGCGGCCGTTGGGGATATGAACGAGGCACTGTGGTCGCGCGTCGACGCCCTCGATCCCACGATCAATCGTGTGTGGTTCATCATGTCGGCGCTGCTCGTGCTCTGGACGGTATCGAATGCGGGATGGGTGTCGCACGCGGTGCTGACCGCGCTCTCGGGCCGGCGCGGGATGGGTGGGCCTGCCGTCGTCGACGGTGTGGACGTCGTCGTCACTGAATCGCTCGGCCCCGCCACCGTCGGCGTGCTGCGCACGCGCGTGCTCCTGCCCAAGTGGGTGTTGGCGCTCCCCAGTGCGCAGCGGAGGTACGTCGTCCGTCACGAGGAAGAGCATCGGCGCGCCCATGATGGACAACTGCTGCTGATCGCGTCGCTGCTGCTCATCGTCGTTCCATGGAACCTCGCGCTCTGGTGGCAACTGCGCCGGCTGAGCCTCGCGATCGAGATGGACTGCGACAACCGCGTCGTGCGCGCGCTCGGCGACGCGCCGGCGTATGGCAACCTCCTCCTCACCATCGCGCAGGCCGCGAACAATGGGCCGCGCCTGCAACCCGCGCTGCTGGGTGGCGTCGGGATGCTCGAGCAGCGGCTCATTCGTCTTGTCGCTCCGACACCCCTCCGGTTCGCGCAGCGTGTCGCGCTCTCATTGGCGATCGGCACGCTGCTCTTCGTCGCCGTCTCGACGCCACATCCGGTGATGGCGTCGCACGTGCACATGGCGGCGATGTCGCCCGCGGAGCACAACCGCTGACGATGCACACCACCCATGCCGATCGTCTGGCCCCGAGCGACAACGCTCCCGACGACGACGTCGTCGCGCTGCCAGTGCGCGACCGCATCCAGGCGCTCGACGTCCTGCGTGGCGTAGCGGTGTGCGGCATCCTGCTCGCGAACGTCATGGTGTTCTTCGGGTTGTTCGTCATCCCCGCAGACGTCCGCGCCGCACTGCCGACAGCGGCAGCGGACCGCATCGCCGGCTTTCTCGAGCGTGTGTTCGTCGATGGCAAGTTCTACTCGGTGTTTTCGCTGTTGTTCGGCATCGGCTTCGGTGTGCAACTCAATCGCGGCGGCGATGCAGCGGTGCCGAGGTTCAAGCGTCGGCTGCGCATCCTGTTGGGGATCGGCGCGATTCACGCCTTCGTGATCTGGGCCGGCGACATCCTGATGCTCTACGCGCTCCTTGGCCTCACGATGCCATGGTTCGCACGAAAATCCGATCGCTCGCTGCTGCAGTGGACGGTTGCGCTGCTTGCCACGCCGACGGTGTTGTATCTCGTCGCCCTCGCCGCGTGGATGCTCACCGGACCGCATCCTTCTGCAGCGACGTCCGACGTGGGACCGCCAGCGAGCATCCTGAAGATTTTCGAGGCGATGGGCAGGGGCGGGCTGAAGGATGGGATCATCGGCAACCTGGTCTTCGTCGCCATTCGCTGGGCCGACCTCATCGTCACCGTGCGATTCCCGAAGGTGCTCGGGATGTTCGTGCTCGGCCTGTGGACGGTGCGCGCCGGCATCGCGTTGTCGCCGTCAGCCCACCGCGCCACGCTCGTACGCTGGAGTCTGCTCGGGTGGAGCATCGGTCTGCCGGCGAATCTCATCGCGGCATGGAGCACGGAGCGCTGGCCGTACCTGATGCCGTCGGTGGGCGGAGTGCTTGGCGTCGTCATGCAGGCTATCGGCGTTCCGATGCTCGCGCTCGGCTACGCGGCGACGATCGGACTACTGGTCGTCGACGGTCGCCGCGTGATCGGGATGTTCGGACCGGTTGGTCGCATGGCGCTGACGAACTACCTGATGCACTCCATCGTCTGTGTCGTGCTCTCCTACGGATTCGGCTTCGCGCTCTGGTGGCGGGTCGGTGCGTCGAGAGCGATAGTCGTCGCACTCGCGATACTCGCAGTGCAAATTCCGCTCAGCGCATGGTGGCTGTCGCGCCACCGCTTCGGGCCCATCGAATGGGTCTGGCGTCGCCTCACATATGGCCGGCCGATTTGATGACTGACCTGCATTTGACCCAGCGGGAGCTGGACATCATGAGTGTGCTCTGGGACCTCGGTGAGGCGACGGTGACCGAGGTGCGCGACAGGGTCGATCCCGATCTCGCGTACACGAGCATCTCCAGCATGATCCGCACGCTCGAGCTCAAGGGCTACGTGGCGCACCGGCGCGGGGAAGGGAAGACGCACGTATACTACCCCGTGATCGACGCCGAGACCGTCGGCGAGTCGACGCTGGGCCGAGTGTTGGACAAGATCTACGGCGGCTCGCCGATCAAGTTGCTGGCGCACCTGATGGGCCAGCGGAAGATATCGGCGGCTGAGCTGGCACGTATGCGGGACTTGTTGAAGCCACCGCCGAAAAAGAAATAGGCGTTCGACGCGCCGCGGCCAACCGACGACGAAAGGAGTGTTCGATGTCCATCGCGCCACGGCTTGCTCCGCTGCTCCTTCTCCTGATCGTCTCGCCGCCACTCGGCGCGCAGGTTACGGTACAGCCAATCGTGCAGTCCGCGACCGTGCCGATTCTCACGATCGGTGGCAGCCGCTTTCGCGACCTGAACAAGAACGGCGCGCTGGACCCGTACGAGGACTGGCGTCTTTCGTCCGCAACGCGTGCAGCGGATCTCGTCGGTCGCATGACGACGGAGGAAAAAGTCGGAGCCGCGGTGCACGGCACGGCACCGATGAGCGGTGGGCCGATGGCGTCGGGGCCTGCATACGACACCGCCGCTGCGTCGGCGATGTTCCTCACGCGCCACGTGAACAGCGTCATCACGCGGATGTCGATGCCGCCCGCGGCATTCGCTGAGCAGAGCAACACGCTCCAGCGCATCGCCGAGCGCGGGCGACTGGGGATTCCGGTGACCATCAGCAGCGATCCACGCAGTCACTTCCAGGCCGTGGCTGGTGCGAGTGTGACGAGCAATGGCTTCTCGCAATGGCCCGAGGCACTCGGCTTCGGTGCACTGGACGAACCCGGACTCGTGCGCCGATTCGCGGACATCGTTCGCGCCGAGTATCGCGCCGTCGGTATTCACATGGCGCTCTCTCCGCAGGCCGACCTGGCGACGGAACCGAGGTGGTCGCGGATCACCGGGACGTTCGGTGAGCGGCCGGATCGTGCCGGTGCACTCGTCACCGCGTACGTGCAGGGAATGCAGGGCAGTCCGACGCATCTCACGCGCGATGGTGTCGCCACGATCGTGAAACACTGGGTCGGCTACGGCGCGTCGGTCGACGGCTACGATGGACATAACTACTACGGCCGCTACGCGCGCTTTCCCGGCGGACAGTTCGCCGCGCACGTGAAGCCCTTTCTCGGCGCCTTCGCCGCGGGGGTCGTCGGCGTGATGCCGACGTACGCAATTCTCGACGGGCTGTCGATCGATGGAAAGCCGGTGGAAGGTGTGGGCGCCGGCTTCAACAAGCAGATCCTCACGGAGCAGTTGCGCGGGCGATACAAATTCTCGGGCTTGGTCGTTTCCGATTGGGCGATCACGCAGGACTGCACCGACGCCTGCATGACGGGGAAGCCACGCCAGACACCATTCCAGATCGCGATGCCGTGGGGCGTCGAGTCGCTGACGAAGGAACAACGGTTCGCGAAAGGGATGAATGCTGGGATCGACCAATTCGGCGGCGTCGACGACGGCCAGCCGCTGGCCGCCGCGATGGGTGCTGGTCTCCTGACGAAAGCCCGCCTCGATCAAGCCGTTGCGCGCATCATGAAGGTCAAGTTCGATCTGGGCCTCTTCGAGAACCCATACGTCGATCGGGCGCACGCGGCGCAGCTTGCGTCGTCGACGACGACGCAGCGCGAAGGCACCAACGCGCAATCACGCGCGCTCGTGGTGCTCGAGAATTCGCGCGGCGCGACGATGCTTCCCCCGGCCGGCGCGAAGCTCTTCGTCTCCGGCGTCGATGCGGCGGTGGCGAGAGCGCGTGGTTATGAGGTCGTGACCGATGCCGCGAATGCCGACGTTGCCGTGCTGCGGATCAAGGCGCCGTACCAGACGCTGCACCCGACGTTCTTCTTCGGCGCCTTCCAGCACGAGGGCGATCTCGACTTCAAGGATGCCGATTCGACACTCGCGCTGTTGAAGTCGACGTCCGCCAAGGTGCCGACGATCATCGTGATCAACCTCGACCGGCCGGCAATCCTCACGGCAATCGTGCCCCTCGCGAAGACACTCATCGGCGAGTTCGGCGCGAGCGACGACGCGTTGTTCGACGCGCTCACGGGAAAGGTGCGGCCAGTGGGTCGTCTGCCGTTCGAGTTGCCGCGCTCGATGGACGCTGTGCGGGCGCAGCGGTCGGACGTGCCGCATGACAGCAAGTCACCCTTGTACCCCGTGGGCTACCGCGCGCCGAGGTAGCCGATCAGTCGTTGACCTGCGTCACGCCGCCGACACGAACTCCCTCTCCGAGACGGGGATGACGCCGGAGGGCAAGTGCGGAACCGCCATGACGTCGATCATCGATGGAAGGGCGAAGGAAAACGTGCTGCCGACACCCACCGCGACCTGAACATTCCGGCGGCCGCACACGCGTTCATGGCGAAGCGCGCGAACTCACGCGAGACCGTCGAGGTGAAGGGCGCGTCGTACGTGGTGACGATCGCCCACCCGGACGTCGTTGCGCGCGTCATCGAGCATGCAGCGTCGTCGGTGAATAGGATGTTCACGATGCAGCCGTCGTTCGTGCGACGCGAATCATCGCGTCGGCGCTGCGCTCAACGTCTTCATCGGTCGTCGCCCACGAGATGACCGAGATGCGCATCGCGGTGCGTCCCTGCCACACCGTGATGCCCGCCCAACAGGTGCCCTCCGCCTGAATCGCCGCGATGACGCGCACGGTCTGCTCCTTGCCGCCGAACGCCACCAGTACCTGGTTCAGCACGACCTCGTTCACGATCTCGAAGCCGGCCGCCGACAGCCGCTCGGCGAACCGTCGCGCCTGGCGGCAGTGGCGAGACACCATCTCGTCCACGCCCTCGCGGCCAAGCGCGTGCAGTGCTGCCCAGACCTCGACGCCACGCGCGCGACGCGACAACTCCGGCGTATAGTCCGACGGATTGCGATTCACCGAATCGGTCGGGAGATACTCGGCCGTCACCGCCATCGCCGCACGCAACGCTTCACGATCGCGCACGAACGCAACGCCGCTGTCGTACGGCACGTTGAGCCACTTGTGCGCATCCGTCGCCCACGAGTCCGCGCGCTCGATGCCGTCGCCGAGATGCGCAAGCTCCTTCGAGGCGCGCGCCCAGAGTCCGAACGCGCCGTCGACGTGCACGAACGCGCCGGCGTCGTGGGCGTAGTCGCAGATCTCGCCAGTCGGATCGAATGCGCCGGTGTTGACGTTGCCGGCCTGCACGCAGACGATGGTCGGGCCGTCGATGCGCGGCATCGCGTCGAGGCGCATGCGACCATGTGAATCCACCGGCACCTTCACGACACGATTGCGCCCAAGTCCGACGACGCCGAGGGCCTTGTAGAGCGTCGGATGCGCTTCGGCGCCGGTGATGACAGTGATCGGCGGCGCGCCGAAGAGACCGTCCGCCTCGACGTTCCAGCCGACCTTCTCGAGGACGACGTGCCGAGCGGTCGCGAGCGCAGTGATGTGCGCGACCGTCGTGCCCGTGACGAATCCGCCCGCGGTGCCGGCCGGAAGATGGAGTACATCGACGAGCCACTCGAGCGCGACCTGCTCGATGACGGCGGTGCCAGGCGTCGAGTTGTACAAACCGGTATTCTGGTCCCACGCCGTCGCAAGCCAGCTGGCGGCCACGGTGACGGGCAGCGCACCGCCGATGACGAATCCGAAGAAGCGGCCACCGGCCATCGCCATGGTCGCTGGGGAGCCGATGTCGTCGAGCTGCTGTAGAACGGCGAACGGGTCGGTCGGTATCTCCGGCAGGTCGATGTTCAGCGCCGAGAGCGCTGCAACGGCTTCGACACTGGGCGACACGCGCCGGTCGGGGAGGCTGTCGAGATAGGCGATCGACCGGCCGGCGGCTTCGCGGAGAAGATCAGACATGGGGGTGCGGGAGGGTTGGGTCCGACCCGCAAGAATATAGCGGACGACCGCCGACTACGGCTTCATGATCACCTTGAGTCGCCGACGACAATCAGCGTACCGTCCTTGCCGCCGTGGACGGTTGCAACTTCGCCGGTCTCGAGCCGCGACTTGAAGGCGCGAAGTCGTGCGGTCAGCGAGTCACCCGGCGAGTCTCCGGTGAATGAGCCGACGAGCTCCTTGAGTGTGCTCCGCGATTCCTTCGGCGCGAGGACACGCACCTCCGTTCCGCGATCGCCGGGCGCTTCCTTGAAGGACGCGACGCCCTCGATGCTGCCGTCCCATTCGCGCTGAACGTCGGCGAGCGGACGGCGAATCGTCACGGAGCGACGGACCATCTCTCCGTCTTCATGGAAGTCCGCGGTGCCACGGTACCCGTCCTTGGCGGTTCTCATGACGACCAACGCGCCGTTGCAGCTGCCATTCTTTCCTCCGTGAATGCGGTGTAGTTGCATTGACACGAAGGTAAAACAGGTGCCCTTGCCGCGGCTTCAGTGCGCGGCGACTGGATTGCCAAAGGCGGGAAGCCACAGCTTCACGAGGTCGTTCACCTGTTCGCGCGTGATCGGCTTGTCGAGAATCGCCGCTGCACCCTCGAGCGAGCTGCGTGAGTCGTTCCCGTTGACGCTGACGATGACGATGGGTGTGTCCTTCAGCACGTCGTCAGCGCGCAACAGGCGAAAGAGGTCGAGCCCGCTGATGCTTGGCATGGCGAGATCGAGGAAGACCATCGCCGGACGCAGCGCACGCGCCATTCGCAGCGCCTCGACGCCGCCGGCCGCGTAGAGCACCTTGCAGCCCGCGTCGTCGAGAAGGTGACCGAGCAGCAGCCGCGCATCCGACTCATCGTCCACGACGAGCACCGACGGCGCCTCGGAGTCGAGTGCCGTGTCGTACGACGGGATGATCGATGACGAAAGCGGCGTGAGTCGGTGCCATGCGGAGGTGGGACTGCCGAAGCTCACCGTCATTGTCGTGCCGACGCCTTCGGTGCTCTTCACCTCGAGACCGTGGCCCATGAGCTCGCAGAGCGAGCGCGATATCGCGAGGCCAAGCCCTGTTCCACCGAACCGGCGCGTCGTCGTCGAGTCGGCCTGCTCGAAGACGCTGAAGATCGCGGCCAGTCGATCGGCGGGGATGCCGATGCCAGTGTCGCATACGGAGAGCGTCAACGGCCGTCCGTCGCGATCCGCCTCGATCGCCACGACGACTTCGCCACGCTCCGTGAACTTGAGCGCGTTCCCGAGGAGATTGATCAATACCTGCTTCAAGCGCACCGCATCGGTCTCGAGGGAACAGAGCTCCGCTGGAAGTTCCGCGCGCAGTGTCACGGCGCGTTCCCTCGCCTGCGTCTCGAACGCATCGATCGTCTCGCTGACGAGCGTGTCGAGCGTCACGGTCGACAGCTCGATCGTCATTCGCCCTGCCTCGATCTTCGACAGGTCGAGGATGTCGTTGATGAGGCCGAGCAGGTGGCGGCCGCTCGCGGAGATGCGGCCGAGGTAAGTGACTTCGTCCTCCTTGAACGAGAGACGGCGCTTCCGCAGCAGCACGTTGGAGAACCCGATGATCGAATTGAGCGGAGTTCTCAGCTCGTGGCTCATGCGTGCGAGGAAGTCGCTCTTTGCACGGCTCGCTTCCTGCGCGGCGTCGCGCGCGGTGATGAGGTCGAGCTCGGCGCGTCGCTTCGCGGTGATGTCGCGGAAGTTCACGACGGCGCCGGAGATCTGGCCCTCGTCGCGCACGGGCGACGCGGCATATGCCACCTGCAATGTGGTGCCGTCCTTGCGCCACATCACTTCGTCGTCGATCTCACAGGCGATGCCTTCCCGCGCAGCGCGCCGGATCGGACAGTCGTTGGCAGGGTACGGCGAGCCATCCGGCGTCGAGTGATGCGTCGCCTCGTGCATGGACAGTCCCACCAACTCATCGGGCCCGTAACCGAGCAGCTCCGACGCGCGGCGGTTCGCGAACGTGATGCAGCCGCTCGCGTCGAGTCCGACGATGCCCTCTCCCGACGCATCGAGAAAGTGTCGAATCTCCGATGCAAGGCGCTGTCGAGACTCGGTTTCGGCGCGCTGCTTCGCATCTCGGGCGCGCTCGGCGCGACGCAGGTGGGTGATGCGAAGCAGTGCGCCTCCCGCTGCGGCGACGACGAGCGCCATGAGCGCACGAAACCACCACGTGGACCAGAAGGGAGGCAGGACCTCGATGCGGATCGACGCAGGTGTGTCGCTCCATACGCCGTCGTTGTTGGAGCCTCGCACCTTGAACAGGTAGCTGCCCGCCGCAAGGTTGGTGTACGACGCCACGCGCGTGGTGCCGACCTCGTTCCAGTCGTCGTCGAGCCCGTCGAGCCGGTACGCATAGCGATTCTTCTCGGGCGCCGCGAAATCCAGCGCGGCGAACTCGATCGTGAACACCGACCTGTCGTGCTGGAGTACGATTGCGTCCGCGACGGTTATGCTCGCGGTGAGTGGCGAACCCTTCGCGCCGATCACGACGGGCTTGTTCAGCAGGCTGAAGCCGGTGAGCGCGATCTGCGGCACGTGTGTGTTGCGGACGATGCTGTCGGGGCGGAGCGTGCTGAAGCCCTGCGTCCCGCCGAAGTACAGCGTGCCGTCGCGGCTCCGGAAGGCCGAGCCGGCATTGAACTCGCTGCCCTGAAGTCCGTCGCCGACGGTGTAGTGCGTTCCCGTGCGCGCCGCGGGATCGAAGCGCGTGATGCCGCGATCACTGCTCACCCAGAGCTGGTGCGCGTCGTCGAGCGCCAGTCCGGCGACGAATGTGCTGGCGAGACCGTCTGCGTCGGTGAAATGCTGGAACGTGTTCGTTCGGCGGTCGAGCCGATCGAGGCCACCATACGTGCCGATCCACACGATGCCAGGCTCCGATTCGACGATGGAGGTCACCTGGTTGCTGCTCAAGCCGTCCTTGCCAGCGCCATACAGTGTCTTGCGGTGCGTGCGCGGATCGAAGATGACGAACCCGCCGCCCTCGGTGGCAATCAGCAGGTTGCCGTCGCTCGCCTCGACGATGGCGTGGATCGGCGACTCCGGGGCAACCATCGGAAATCGCGCAAAGCTGCCGTCGCTGGGATCGTAGCGCTGCAGTCCCTCGTGCCAGGTACCGATCCAGAGCACGCCGCCGCGATCCACCAGCAGCGAGAAGACGCCGATCGTCTCGATGCCGCTGTTGGCCCGGGTGAACGCCGTGAACTGTCCGGTCCGTGGGTCGAAGCGACTCAGCGCGCCCGCCCACGTTCCGATCCAGAGCTTCCCCGTGTGATCCTCCGCGACCGCAAGGACGGCATCGGAGTTGAGGTTGCTCGTGTGCGAATTGAATCGCGCGAATGTGCTCGTCGCCCGGTCGAACCGGTTGAGTCCCCCGCCATCGGTGGCCACCCAGATGCCACCCTTGGAGTCCTCGTTGAAGCCGATGACGGAATTGAAGCTCAGGCTGCGCGGGTCGCCGGCCACGGACCGGTATCGCTTGATGGCGCTGCCATTCTGGGTGGACAGGTTCACCCCGCCGGCCCACGTGCCTGCCCAGAGGATGCCGCTCCGGTCGCGATAGAGCGCCCAGATGGAATTGTTGTTGATCCCGGATGCGTTGTTCGGGTCGAAGCGATGGTGGACGAATCCCCTGGTGGCAAAGTCGAAGAAATCGAGACCACCGTTCTCCGTGCCGAGCCACAGGCCGCGGTTGCCTTCGGCAATCATGCTGCGGATCCGCTTGCTCGATGCGAGGAGAGGATCGCGAGGGTCGATCGAGTAGCGCGTGGCGACACCCGATGCGCGATCGAGACGAGCCAGCCCCGCGTCGTAGGACGAGATCCACATCGCGCCGGACGAATCCTCGTGGAACCCGTGCACGTCCCTGCCGGGAAGGCTCGCCGGATTCGCGGAATCGTTCATCCATGCCCGCGACGCTCCGCTCCTCGGTTCGAACTCGATTGCACCAGCGGTCTCCGTCCCCACCCAGAGACGCTTGGCGCGATCCACGAACAGCCGCCAGATCACGAGTCCGGCGAAGGTCTTTCCGCCATAGGCCGACGACTTGCCCGTGGCGCGGTCGAACGCGTACAGGCCGGCACTCGTCCCGACGAGCAGCGTGCCATCGATCTCGAAGACAGTGTTCACCACCAACGCGGGCGGCGAGCCGATGCGATAGTTATCGAACGCGTCGCGCGCCGCGTCGTAGCGCGACAACCCGACATTGGTCCCGATCCACAGCGTCGCTGCGTGATCCTCGTAGAGCGCGTTGACACGATTGTCCGCGAGGCTCGCCGCGTTGCCCGTGCGATGACGGTAGGCGATGAACGACTGCCCGTCGTATCGGCTCAGGCCACGAAGGCTCCCGAACCACATGAAGCCCCGACTGTCCTGCTGGATCGCGTCGATCTGCGAGCTCGGCAGTCCATCATCTGGCGTGAGCTGCCGGAATTGGAGCGTCTGCGCTTCCGCCCGCGCGATCGCGAGCGACATCGCACCGGCCAGAAGCACCGCTGTGACGCGCGACGAACGGGGTAGCGGCATGCTCGTCAGTATCGGCTCACCGCACGCGAAAGAACACAACCAGCCTTCGGGAGGCGCGAACGGAGTCGGGCTTCGTCGGTCGGCGGCACGTCGTCACGCGCTGCAATAGGCGTCAGTGGGTGATGCACGTCGCTGACGCCGGGCGCGCCGCAGAGGCCGCCGGCGTCCGGCCTTCGAGCAGCGCGATCAGCACCGGATACACCGCCGTCGCGTCGCTACAGCGCTCGCCTTGATCGACGAGGTCGTGTGGCAGGCCGAGCGCGGCGTCGAACCGGTAGCGCGTGACGACCGCGCCGTGTTGCTCCCAGCTGTCGGCGAGTGCGAGCGCCGCGCCTGCGTCGACGGTGTGGTCGTTGCCGTTGGTGACGACGACGATCGCGCGCGCCGCCGGCTTCACACGCTCCGCCTCTGCCCGTACTTCGGCGCCCAGCCGCATCGTCTGCGCGACGGCCCGCGTCGAGAAGCCGGCGTAGACCTGCGGCTTCGTCGTGTCCGCCGCCGCGCCCACATTGAGGTTGGGCAGCCGCGCCAACGTCTGCATCGCGGGGTCCTCGAGCACGCGCGGCAGTCGCGACAACGCAATGGCCGGCGACGCGATCACGACATGGCGCACTTCGCCGCGATGCTGCGCCACCCACGCCGCGAGCGTCGCGCCCCCCGATAGCCCGAGCACGTCCACCGTGTCGGCCAGCCCGCGCGCGATGTCGATGACCTCATCCGCAAAAGCGCGCAGCGTGTCCGCCGTGAGGCCGCTGAGGGCAGTCACCGTGCGACCACGCTCACCGTGCATCGGCATCCGCGGGATGAACACGTCATAGCCGCGCGCGTACAATTGGTCGCCGAGCTGCTGCATCTGATGGGGTGTCGCCGTCAACCCATGCAGCAACACCGCGATGCTGGCGGCGTGAGCGCCGTGCGCCATCAGCACCGTACCGCCGAAGCGGTTCACGATCGGCTGTTCAGCTGCACGCATCGCGGCCACGCGTCGCACCGATTCCTCGTACACACCGGCCGGACGTGCCCGCGAACGCAGTTCACGCGTGCGGAGCGGCAGCAGTACTCCCGCCGTGGCGAGAAGCGCCACTGCGATCACGACCGTGCGAATGACGTTGCGGCGGCGCATCCCACTAATCGGCCCTATGCGACGCCTGCTGGCAAGGCTGCCAGCGTCGCGCCGATGCGCGACACGATGGCCGACAGGACCTCGCTCGTCGAGACAATGCGGCCATTCTCGACAGCAAGATCAGGTGTCAACGAACCGGCGCCGATCGTCGCTTCGACCGCGCTCTCCACCGCGAGTGCCTCCGCCTCGAGCCCGAGCGAGTGCCGCAACAGCATCGCGCAGCTGAGAATGGCACCGATCGGATTCGCCCGCTGCATCCCCACGATGTCCGGCGCCGAGCCATGAATCGGTTCGTACAGTCCTCGTCGCAGCCCGTTCGATCCGTCGGCGCCGAGCGATGCCGACGGCAACAATCCGATCGAACCCGCGAGCACCGCCGCCTCGTCCGTGAGGATGTCCCCGAACATGTTCTCCGTCACCACCACGTCGAAGCTGCGCGGCTGCTGCACGAGCTTCATCGCGCACGTGTCCACCAGCATGTGCTGCAGCGCGACATCCGGATACTCATCGGCGACGACGCGCGTCACGACGCGCCGCCACAGTCGGGACGTCTCGAGCACATTCGCCTTGTCGACGGAGATCAGTCGCCCCGTGCGACTGCGCGCCAGCGCCGCAGCAACGCGCACGATGCGCTCGATCTCGATCGTCGTATAGCTGCAGACGTCGGTCGCGCGCTCACCATTCTCGATCGCCTCGAGCCGCTTCTCGCCGAAGTAGATCCCACCCGTCAACTCTCGTACGACGACGAAATCGACTCCCGCCAGGTGCTCGGGCCGAAAGGGCGACGTCGCGAGCACCGCCGGCCGACAGCGCACTGGACGCACATTGGCGAACAGCCCGAGCGCCTTCCGAATACCGAGCAAGCCTTGCTCGGGACGCACCTTTGCCGTCGGACTGTCCCACTGTGGCCCACCGACAGCGCCGAGCAGCACCGCATCGGCACGCAAGCACAGCTCGACGGTCGCGTCGGGCAGGGGAGTGCCCGTCGCGTCGATCGCAATCCCGCCGATCAGCCCCTCCTCGAACTCGAACCGATGCCCGAACCGTTCGGCCACCACGTCCAGCACGGTTCGTCCCGCCGCGCAGACCTCAGGCCCGATGCCGTCGCCCGGTAGAAGCGCGATCATGAGCGCGTCGCCTCGAAGGCAGTGATCCTCTCCGTTGCGCCGAGCAGGAAGTCCATCTCTCCGATGCCCTCGAGCACACAGTGCTTGGCGAACGGCGCGATGGGAAACTTCACGATGTCTCCGTCCGGGAGTTGCACGGTCTGCGTCTCGAGGTCGATCGCGAGCGACGCCATGTATTGCGACGACGCGACGTCCATCAGTCGCGCGAGCATGCGCTTGCTCACCTCGATAGGCAAGAGACCGTTGCCGAGCGCGTTGCCGCGAAAGATGTCGGCGAACTGCGAGCTCACGACCGCATGAAAGCCGGCGCCCTGGAGCGCCCATACGGCATGCTCGCGCGACGAGCCACACCCGAAATTCTTGCCCGCGACGAGAATGCGTGCACCCGCTGCACTCGGCGCATTGAGTGGAAAATTCGGATTCGGCGTTCCGTCCGGCAGATAGCGCCAGTCGTGAAATGCGTGCTGACCGAGTCCTGTGCTTTCCGTCGTCGTCAGGTAGCGCGCCGGAATGATCTGGTCTGTGTCGATGTTCTCCCCTGGCAGTACTACATAGCGAGACGTGAACGGACGAAAAGGCGAACGCGGCATCAGTTGGCGAGCTCCATCGTGAATGATCGCGGATCGGCGACGACTCCCGCGATAGCCGACGCCGCAGCTGTCAGCGGGCTCGCCAACAGCGTGCGTCCACCAGCGCCCTGACGTCCCTCGAAATTGCGATTGCTCGTCGACACGGCCACCTGTCCGGGCCGGAGCGAATCACCGTTCATCGCGATGCACATCGAGCATCCCGACTCACGCCACTCCGCGCCCGCCTGGAGAAAGACAGCGTCGAGCCCTTCCGCCTCTGCCTGCTGCTTCACCTGCTGCGATCCCGGCACCACGAGCATCCGCACGCTCGGTGCGATGCGCCGACCGCGGAGCAGCTGCGCCGCGGAGCGAAGATCCGAAATTCGGGAGTTGGTGCAGCTGCCGAGGAAGACGACGTCCACGGGTGTGCCGAGCATCGGCTGTCCGGCCTGCAGTCCCATGTACTGAAGTGCCTTCGCCAGACCGTCGCGATCGCTCCCTTCGTCACGAGCGGCTGGATCAGGTACATCGCCCGTGATCTGCATCCCCATGGAAGGGTTGGTGCCATACGTGATCATCGGCGCAAGACTCGACGCGTCGATGGTCATGCTCGCGTCGAACGCGGCGCCGTCGTCTGTGTGCAGCGTTCTCCATTTCGCCACTGCCGCGTCCCACGCCGCGCCCGTCGGCACCTGCGGCCGACCGTTGAGATACTCGAACGTCGTATCGTCGGGCGCCACCATTCCCGCGCGCGCGCCCGCCTCGATCGACATGTTGCACAGCGTCATGCGCTCGTCCATCGAGAGCGCCTCCACCGCCTCGCCGCGATATTCGATGACGTGGCCAGTGCCGCCGCCGACGCCCAGTTGCGCGATGATCGCGAGAATCAGGTCCTTCGCGCCCACGCCCTTCGCCAGTCTTCCCGTGACGTGGACCTCCATCGTCTTCGGCTGCGTCTGCAGCAGGCACTGCGTCGCGAGCACGTGAGCCACCTGCGACGTCCCGATCCCGAAGGCAAGTGCGCCGAACGCGCCATGCGTGCTGGTATGGCTGTCCCCGCAGACGACGGTCATGCCCGGCTGCGTGAATCCTTGCTCCGGCCCGATGACGTGCACGATGCCCTGTCGGTCGTCGCCAAGTGCGTACAGGGGAACACCGAACTCTTCGCAGTTGCGCGCGAGATGGTCGAGCTGCGCGCGCGCATCGTCAGCGATGAGCGGCAGCGTGGCGAGCGACGCACGACGTCCGTGCAGCGGCGCCGTCGGCGTCGAGTGATCCATCGTGGCGATCGTGCGGTCGGGGCGACGCACACGCAGCGACCGCGCGCGGAGCTCGCTGAACGCCTGCGCCGACGTCACCTCGTGCACGAGATGAAGGTCGATGTAGAGCACGGCGGGCGCGGTGGCCGTCGCGGCGCGAACGACGTGCGCGTCCCAGAGCTTCTCGAACAACGTCCGCGACTTTGTCGCAGCGAGAATCATGAGAGCACCCCCTCGGCGGCGTGTGTGCGTGGTCCATTGTCGTCGGCGAGGAGGAGCAGGAGGTCGCGCTCGCCGACATCCTTCTTGCGATCGGCCAGCTCCTTGAAGCGCTGGAACACGAACGCGAACGCATCTTCGCCGAGCGTGTGGCCGAGCTCCTCGAGCCGCTGTCGAACAGCGCGACGACCCGAGTGCTTGCCGAGCACGAGGAGCATTCCCTCGTGTCCAACCTGTTCGGGCGTGATGATCTCGTACGTCGAGCGGTGCTTCAGCATGCCGTCCTGATGGATGCCCGCTTCGTGCGCAAAGGCGTTCGCGCCGACGATGGCCTTGTTGGCGGGCACCGCCATCCCCGAGCTGGCCGCGACGAGCCGCGACGAGCACATGAGCTCACGCGTCGTCACGCTGGTGCTGACGCCGAAGTAGGCGGCGCGTGTGTGTAGCGCCATCACCACTTCCTCGAGCGACGCGTTGCCCGCGCGTTCACCGATGCCGTTGATCGTGCACTCGACTTGTCGCGCGCCGGCCCGCACGCCGGCGAGCGAGTTCGCGACCGCGAGTCCGAGGTCGTCGTGACAATGCGTCGAGACGATGACGTCGGGATGGTCGGACGCCAACTCGCAGATGCTCGAGACGAGCCTGCCGTATTCGTCGGGCGTTGCGTAGCCGACGGTGTCCGGAACGTTGAGCGTGGTCGCACCAGCCTGGATGGCGACACGAAACACCTCGCGCACGAAATGCGGATTGGAGCGCGAGGCATCTTCCGCCGAGAACTCCACGTCGTCCACGAACGTGCGAGCATGGGCGACCGCGGCGTGCACCTGCGCGAGTACCTGCGCACGCGAGAGGTGCAGCTTGTGCTCGAGATGCAGGTCCGATGTCGCGATGAACGTGTGGATGCGCGGACGTGCGGCAGGCGCGATCGCCCGCGCACAGCTGTCGATGTCGGTCGTGGTGGCACGCGCGAGACCGCAGATGATCGGTCCATCGGACGTGCCGCTTCGTCGGGCGATCGCCGACACGGCCGCCGCCTCACCGTCGGAGGCGGCGGGGAACCCAGCTTCGATGACGTCCACGCCGAGTCGCACGAGCTGGTCGGCGACGGCAAGTTTTTCCGAGAGGCGCAGCGTACAGCCGGGCGCCTGCTCACCGTCGCGCAGCGTCGTGTCGAAGATTCGGACGTGCTCGCCGGTAATCATCAGGCGGCGCCATCCGCCTGCGATACCGCCCTCTCGGACGCCGGACCTGATGTCGTCATCGCCGGACGACGTGGCGACTGCGCCGCGCCGATGCGCGCCGTCGTGCTGGACTGGTGCGAGCCGTTGGACGAAGAGCCGTCGCGTGGCTGCCGATCGAACGAGTGTGTGGACATGTGAGCCGTCGTGGTTGGCCGCAACGGAAGGGCTCACAAACTGAAACGGCCCCTTCCATCGCGGTGATGGAAGGGGCCGTTGCGCGCGGTTGCGCGAACTTTACTCGGGCGGGCCTCCCATGCACGAAAGCTCCCGACCGATAATGCGGTCGAGAGCAGTGCTAAGGAGGAGGAGGCTGGCGCCGTTCATGACGAGCAAGCTATGAGTTGATTGCCGCCTGTCAACACCAAAAGATTGTCCACTCGCTGGACAAACTCGCCGCCGCCAAAGGGACCCCGTGATCATCCTCGTACTGAATGCCGGTTCGTCGTCGCTCAAGTTCCAACTCATCGACACCGACGGCGCCGCCATCGCGGCCTCCACCGATCGCCGCCTCGCGCGCGGCCAGCTCGACCGCATCGGCGGCGAAGCGATCGTCACGCTGGAGCCGGCCGGTGGGCGACGCATCAAGAGTACGGCGTCCATCCGCGACCACGCCGCTGCCGTCGAGTACGTCATCGCATGGCTCGTTGGCCCCGACTCGGGCGTGGACATCAGCAAAGTCAGCGAGATCGACGCGGTGGGGCATCGCGTCGTGCACGGCGGGGAACGCTTCACGCATTCGACTCGCATCGACGACGACGTCTGGCAGGGACTCGAGGAGCTCATCGAGCTCGCCCCGCTCCACAATCCCAACAATCTGCGTGGCATCTCGGCCGCACGAGCCGCGCTTGGATCCGGTATTCCGCAGGTCGCGGTGTTCGACACGGCCTTCCATCACAGCTTGCCGGAGACGGCGTTCCTCTATGCCGTGCCGTACCAGCTCTATCGTCGGCACGGCGTGCGTCGCTACGGCTTCCATGGTACGTCGCATCGCTACGTCGCCTATCGGTATCGCCAACTCACCGGCCGATCGAAGGAGGACACGAAGATCGTCACCGTGCATCTCGGTAACGGCGCCTCCGCATGCGCGATCGTCGGCGGCAAGTCGATTGACACCTCGATGGGATTCACGCCGCTCGAGGGACTGGTGATGGGAACGCGCTCCGGCGACCTCGATCCCGCCATTCTCGACTTCGTCGCCGTAAAGGAAGGCATGAGCGCGAGCGACGTCGAGAAGATGCTCAACAAGCAGTCAGGACTGCTCGGGATCTCGGGCCTCACCGCCGACATGCGAGAGCTGCTCGCCGAGGAGAAGGAACATGGCGACCGGCGCGCGCGAGTCGCCATCGACGTCTTCTGCTATCGCGCCAGGAAGTACCTCGGCGCATATCTCGCGGCGATGAACGGCGCGGACGCGATCGTCTTCACCGGCGGCATCGGAGAGAACTCGCCGGAGGTGCGCGCGCGCATCTGTCATGGGCTCGACTGGCTTGGCATTGCCATCGACGACGCGAAGAACGCATCGATCGTCGGCGCCGAGGGACGCATCGATGATGGCGCGTCGCGCGTCGCGCTCTGGGTGCTCCCGACGGACGAGGAGTTGCTGATCGCGCGCGATACGTGGCGCGTCGTGACCGGAGCGGAACTGCACAGCTGAGGGATGCGTGAGACGAGTCACCGATCATTTGTGACATGCCGCCACGCGAGTGGCGGCCGGCCCCACCATGTTGCGCCATCGCAGAATCAGGTGGCCGAGCAGCCGGCGCCCTCGCCCACCATCGTCACGCGCTGGACAGCCCCAAGCATCGAGTTGCAGATGATCAGCATTCGTCGCACGACCCACGCATCCCTCGCCGCACTCGCCCTCGCGGCAGCCTGCGGTCCCTCGGCCGATCACGTCGCCGGTGACAGTGCGCTGTCAGCGGTCAACGCTCGACACACGCTGCTCGCCATGCAGCTTGGCGCGCAGAAGGATTCGCTCACGCGCGTCGTCCTCCAGGCCGACGACTTCATCATGCACATCGACAGCAGCGTGTCGACGGTAAAGGGGCTGCCGAAGAACAAGCGCTCCGATGGCAAGCTCGATCCGCTCGCCCGCCAGATCGAGAATCGCAAGGTCGTCATGGCCCGCGTCGATGCGCTCGTCGCGCGTGCACGCGCGACCGCGGCCGAGCTTGCCAAGACGAACACCCAGCTCGCCAAGGCGAACAAGGTGAACGTCGCGCTCCGGGAGCAGATCGCCAGCGACTCGTCCATGATCACGGACTTGAACGTCACGATCCAGCGCCAGATCGCAACGATCCAGACGCTGTCCGTACGCATCGACAGCCTGAAGAACGAACAACAGGTGCTCGCCACCACGCTGGCCACGGTGGAGACCGTCCATAACAAGGCGTACTACGTCATCGGTCGCGAAGACGACTTGGTGAAGCGCGGCGTCATCGTTCGCGAGGGCGGTGCGAACCTGCTCTTCGCGCACCCGGGGCGCACGCTGCAGGTCGCGCGGACGCTCGATCCGCAGGAGTTCACGCCGGTGGATCAGCGCGGCGCAAAGGAGATTGCGATGCCGGATTCGACACGCCGCTACCGCGTGATCTCGCGGCAGAGTCTCGATGACGCCGTCGTCGGCGAGCGCGATCGGAATTCGTTCAAGGGCAATCTGAAGATCGCGGACGCGAACCGCTTCTGGGCGCCCTCACGGTACCTGGTGCTCGTCGAGCAGTAGAGCCGTGACTGCTTGAAGCGTATGGTGTGCGATACCGTACACCATACGCTTTTTTCTTTTTGCGTCGCAGTGCCCGGAGTGCCCGCAGTACGCCGCCCGAATCGCCGCCCGCAAACGCCGCACGCGTCACGACGCGCCGTACGCCGCACGGATGTGACACCTCACGCCGCACGCCGCACGCCGCACGCCGCACACGAAGGGACTCTCCCCTCGACAGCCTGCGCGGGCTATTGTATCCGCCAAGGGGTCAGGTAGCCCACTTCTCTCGTGGCGGGGATACGGTGAGTCAACGATCGCGAACGCGCCTCATGGCACTCGTCGGTGTACTCACCGGCGAGCGGCGCGCCATTCACACAGGCAACTATCCGCTCATCCCGGAAAAGATGCTTCCCCTCGCCGACGTCGTGATTCTCGTTGCCGACGACGACCCCGGCGCCATGCTCTTCCGCTATACCGCCCACGGGGAATTCGGCGGCGACACCTGGCACCTCACCGTCGAAGAGGCGCAGGAGTCGGCGATCTACGAGTACGGCGAAGCCCTCCAGTCGTGGGAAGAAGTCCCTGACGACGTCGTCGACGCACACGACTTCGCCGTGCGCTACGCGGCCGATCGACTCAAGGATCGCGGGACCTGGTAGCTCGGCAATTCGGCGGCGTCGCTCGGTGCTCGAGGTCTGACGCGACCGCTTCCACCGCGGCGAAGAACGGCGCGCCCGCGCCGCTCAGCCACTCCTCTGCCACGCCAGCATAAGCGCGACTGCCACGCGCCTCGAGCCGGCGTGCGAGCCGCGCCAATCCAGGTCGCGCTTCGGCATCGGCGTCTTCCGTCGCTGTCGCCACCTCCTTCGAAAACACGTGTACGTCGTGGAGATCGCCGAGGGCATCCTGGAGTGACTTCAGGCGCTCGATGATCGATTCGCCGTCGACGGTCAGCATGGCCACCGGCTCCACGACATAGCGCAATCGCTTGGCGGCAATGCGCGCACGATGCACCTCGTCGACGTCGACGTGATCCGCGATGGCTGCGAGATGTGCGCGCAGGGACGCACTCTCCTCGAGCAGGCGCGCGGCGAGGGCGACTCCGAGACCCGGAGGTTCTTCGGCGGAGACGTCTCGCCAATACCTGCCGAGCGTGCGCTCGAGCTTCGGCGCCATCGCGTCGAAGTCGGCGGCCGCGCTCAGGGCGGCTGCCATTCCGTGCGTCCGCCGGTTCGCCAACCGCTTGCGCAGCCACTCTCCTCCAACCCGCTGCCGAGCGCCCATGCCGCGCTGCTCGCCATGCAACCACTCGATGTGAACCGTCGCGTCACGCGCGACACCAGTCGCATCGGCAATCTCCCCGAGTCGTCGCCGTCGCTTGCGCGAAAGCGAATCGTTGAACCACGGCGTGAACGCGCGCAGCCAGCTACGAAGCCGACGCTGGGCGACGCGGAAGTCATGCAGGGCGTCGTCGCGCGCTCCGTCGTCGGCTGCGCCCGTCAGCCTGGCACCCGCGTTTCGCGTGTTGGCCAGCAGCGCGAGCGCGAGCAGGCGCACGCCGCGATCGGCGGAACCTCGCAGCAGGCTATCGTCGGTCATGATGCCAAGGTGTGACGCGAGTGGTTGGGATCCTCCTGCGTGAAAGTATATCGCTCGGGGAAGCCTGTCCTTTTCCATCGCATGCGAACAATCGGCATAGGGACTGCACTGTCGAGTGTGTCCTCTCTATCAGGATCGAGACAAACACACGAAGGAGTGCCATGCGCGTGACATCGTTCATCGTCATCCTCACCGCGCTCGCGGCGAAGCCCGTTGCTGCGCAGAGCGCCCTCGCACCGGCGGGCGTGACGGCACTGAGTGTCACGAGCGCCGACACGACCCCGCGGCGCGCGAAGGCGATCGAAGTCAGCGACGCCTACGAGCTGCGCCTCCGCATTCACCGCTATGCCTCGTACACGATGCTCCCGCTATTCGCCGTACAATCCGTGGCGGGCAATCAGCTCTTTCAAGCGGACAAGTCGGGCGCCGAGCGGCCCGGTTGGGCCAAGTCGGTGCATAGCGCCGGTGCGGCCGCACTCGGAGGCGTGTTTACCCTCGAGACGGTGACCGGACTCTGGAACCTCTGGGAGTCCCGGTCCAACGAGGTCGGTCGCACGAAGCGGTTGCTGCACTCGGCCCTTTTGCTCGGCTCCGACGCCGGCTTCGCGTGGTCGGGCATCAAGCTCGCCAGCGACGCGCGACACGATTCCGATGCGCGCAACCAGCACAGGAACGTCGCCTACTATTCGATGGGGGCAGCCGTCGTCGGCTATGGCATCATGCTCGTCGGCGATCACTAGGGCGTTGGACCCGCAAGCGCGCAAACGGGTAGTAGAGACGTCGAACGATCTCCATCACTCTGTCAAAAATTCGAGCGTCATCGTGACTGATATTCCCCGCAACACAATGCCAGCGGATGAAGACTGCGGCGGATGCTCGCTGCACGATGCGCTCAGCGCTTCCGCGGCCATCGAGCGTCGCGAGTTTCTCCGCGCGGGAGCGCTCGCCCTGGCGTCGCTCGGGTTGCTCGGCGCCGGCGCGCGCACGGCAGCGGCGATGGACGTCGGCGAGGTCACTGCACAGTCAGCGAGGCTCGGCGACGCTCGCACCGAGAAGCGCTATCCCATTCCCACCGCGGACGGCGCCTCCATCGACAAGGATAACGACGTCATTGTCGCACGTGTCGCAGGAAAAGTGTACGCCTTCGCGTTGAGCTGCCCGCACCAGAACACGGCGCTTCGCTGGAATGCGGACGAAAAGTTGTTCACCTGCCCGAAGCACAAGTCGCACTATCGCGCCGACGGCTCGTTCATCGACGGCCGGTCGACGCGCAACATGGACCGCCTCGCCGTGCGCAAGGACGGACAGACGCTCGTCGTCGATGTCGACACGCTCTACCAGGAAGACCTCAACGCCGCGCAGTGGGCCGCGGCCTTCATCACGGGGTGATCCGAATGTCTGACGAGTTGCCGGCGGCCGGCTGCGAGCGCTGCGTGAGCCGCCGTGATTTTCTGGGCCGAGTGGCGCTCGTGGCCGGTGCGATCATCGCCGCGGGATGCGGTGTGGCGGGCGACGTCGCCGGAGTGGGCTCCGGTCCGCTGCCCGGAGGCTCTGTCACGATCAAGCTCGCCGACTATGCCGGCCTCGCGACGATCGGTCAGCCTGTCGAAGTCCGGTCAGCGAGCGGCGGCTCATTGGGGGTTGCCGCCGTCCGCACCGGCGCGGGCAGCTTCATCGCACTCGGCATGGCCTGCACGCATGAAGGCACCAAGGTCAACATCCAGGGCCAGATCTTCGACTGCCCGAATCACGGCGCCCGATTCTCGAGCAACGGCAACGTGACGAATGGTCCGGCGACGCGGGCACTCGCCCAGCGCACGGTCGTCTTCGACCCGACCGCGCAGACGTTGTCGATCTCGTAGCGACCGTCGCGGACGGTGACCGCATCGTCGCCGGCAAGTGGGCTCCGACATCCCTGCCATTTGGCCGAGCGAAATCGCTTCTTCTTCGTGTCGAGCGCACGCTTTTTGACAATGCGCCGAGGTAGGTCAGTGATGACTTGCGCTCGCTCGACGCGCCGATAGAGTATCTGCATCGGGACGCATTGAAGCGAGCTGGCCGGTTGCCGAAGACGCAACCGGACGAGTAGGGAACTGATATCGACGCGAGGTGATATCCGTAATATGGCCAAGCGCGAGAAGAATCTTCCTGCGGTCAGGTCGTCGCGTCCGAGGCGCGAGATCGCCGGCGACGCCAAGGCGAAGCGTGTGCCGTCCTCGTATTCGCCACTCGGTGCACCGACGCACGACAACGCGAGCGCACTCGAGCACTCGATGGCGATTTGCGCCCTCCTGTTTGGCCCGCCCGGTACGCGTGCCTTCCCCATTCGCTATTGGGATGGCACCGTCGAGCCGGCACTCGGCGAACCGCTTCCCTTTACGTTCGTCATTGCGCGCGCCGGCGCGTTGCGACGCATGCTCCTGCCGCCGAACGAGCTCTCGATCATCGAGGCGGTGCTCTCGGGCGACGTCGAGATCGAAGGCGAGATGGAGCAGGCGATGTGGATGGGCGATGGAATCAACGCGCGCCTCCGTTCGCCGCGTATCCTGTTCGCTCTTTTCCGACATTTGGTCGCACTTCCGCGCGAAGAGGCCGGCGCGAACGTGCGCGAGCTGCGCGCGGTGCACACGGTCGGACGCGCAGGCGATGTGCACGAGCCCGAGCGCGACCGTGCGGCCATTCGCTATCACTACGACGTCGGCAACGACTTCTATTCGCTCTGGCTCGACGAGCGGATGGTGTACTCGTGCGCCTACTTCGCCGACGGTCGGGAGACGGAAGACGAGCTCGAGGCAGCGCAGCTCGCGAAGCTCGACCTCATCTGTCGGAAGCTGCGGCTGAAGGCGGGCGAGCGGATGCTCGACGTCGGCTGCGGATGGGGCGCGCTCATCATGCACGCTACGAAGTACTACGGCGTGACGGCGTTGGGTATCACGCTCAGCGATGCGCAGGCGGAGCTCGCGCGCGCCCGCATCGCCGAGCAGGGCCTCGCCGATCGGTGCACGGTGGAAATCCGCGACTACCGTCACCTGCAGGATCACGCACCGTTCCACAAGATCTCGAGCGTCGGCATGGTGGAGCACGTGGGCGTCGAAAACTTGCCGACGTACTTTGCCGCGCTGCATCGCGCACTGCGTCCGGGCGGAGTCCTGCTCAATCACGGGATCGTGAGCGTCTCCGAAGCTCGGCCGAAGTCGCGGTACGATTGGCTGGAGAAGCGGATCTGGAAGCGCGACGCCTTCCTCGACCAGTACGTCTTTCCCGACGGGCGGCTCGGCCCGTTGAGCGCGGTGATCGCCGGGGCGGAGCTGGTGGGCTTCGAGACGCGCGATGTCGAGAGCCTTCGCGAGCACTATGCGCTGACGTTGCGCGCGTGGCTGACGCGCCTCGCACGTCACGCCGAATTGGCGACGTCGCTCAGCGACGCGCGGACGTATCGCACGTGGCGCCTCTATATGGCCGCCTCGGCCTATGGCTTTTCGTCCGGCCGCCTTAATGTGGTGCAGTCCCTGTTCGGCAAGCAGGAGGGCGACGGCACGTCGAACCTTCCACTACGGCGTGCGCACATGATCGAGCCGCGCGTCTGACTCTGGCGTAGCGCCAGCCATGCGCGGTGGCCGTGGCCGGCTGCGGCCGACAGCGCGCGGGTTGACATAGGGGTGGGGGTATCTATCCTCAGGTATGCCCTCTCTCATGTCGTCATCGCGGTGATTGCCGGCCTCGCCGCCATCGCCTGGGTGACATCGTCGCATTGTCCATTTCATTGAGGTCCAGGCGATGGCTCGCGCACAGAAGATCGCGCTGCTTGAATGTGGTTGCGGACTGCCCGACGATGACTCGTCGGGGCGGAAGGCAGTCGCCGTCGATCCCGGCGCCAAGGAGCGCAACCGCAAGCGGCTGCGCCGCATCGAAGGGCAGGTGCGCGGGCTGCAGAAGATGGTCGAGGACGACCGCTACTGCGCCGACATCATGACGCAGATCTCCTCCGTGCACGAAGCGCTGCGCTCGGTGGGACGTGAGCTCATGCGCAACCACCTCAAGCACTGTGCGACGTCCGCCATCAAGTCGGGCCCTGCCGAAGCGGACGCGATGTACGACGAGCTCGTCGACCTACTCTACAAACACAGCCGATAGGATGAATCGACTACGACGCGCCTGGTTTGCCGCCTTCCTGACGCTCTGCGTCGCACTGCTCGCTCATCCCGCCATCGCGTGGGCACATGCCCACCTCAAGAAAAGTGATCCCGCCGCAAAGTCGACCCTGGCCACGACGCCCCGCGAGATCCGCCTCTGGTTCACCGAGCAACCGGAGCTGTCGTTCACCACGGTGACGCTCACCGATTCCGCCGGCGTCGCGATTCCACTCGGCCCAGTCGAGATGGATCCCGATGGGCCGATGGCCGTGCGACTGCCGGTCACCACCACACTCGGTGGGGGACTCTATACCGTCTCCTGGAAAACCGCGGCGGCAGACGGCCATCCGTCCACCGGGACGTTCACCTTTCGCGTTGCGGCGGCTGCGGCTGCACCGATGGCACCCACGCCGGAGCCTGTGGTCGTTGCACCGACGACACCGTCGTCGGTACAGACTGCGCCCGCCGCGAGCAAGGAGCCCAGTGCGCTGACGCCGGCCTTCATCATCGTGCGCGCAATCTCGTTCGCGATGCTGCTCTCCGTCATCGGCGCTGCCGCATTCCGGTTCGTCGTGCTGCCGCGCGCAGGGCTCGACTATGCGTCGATGGGAGAGGTCGCCTCGCGCACGGCAACGTACGCCGTCGGGGCGAGCGCGCTGCTCATGCTCGCCGCGCTGGCCAAGCTCTATCTCGAGACGCGCATGCTGAGCGGCAACGCCGCGGTGGATGCCGAACACCTGCGCACCATGACGATGAGCACGAGCTGGGGTGCGGCGTGGCGCGTCCAGATGCTCTCCGCCGTCGCCGCGTTCGTCGGCTTCGTGCTCGCTCGGCGGCGCATCGCTGCAGGTTGGTGGTTGGCCGGGCTCGCGAGCCTTGCCCTCGCCCTCACGAGTGCACTTGGTGGACACGCCGAGAGCTCCGAGCAGCTGCGCACGTTGGCAGTGGCGGATGATGGACTTCACATCTTCGCCGCTGCGGGCTGGCTGGGAAGCCTCCTCTGGCTCGTCATCGCGGCGGTGGGACCGGGCCGCTCGGCGTCGCGCGTTGCGTCGCTGGTGCATGCGTTCTCGCCGGCCGCGCTGGTCTTCGCGACGATCGTTGCACTCACGGGCGTGGTGAGCGCGTGGCTTCGTCTCGGCGCGTTGTCGGCGCTCTGGACGAGTGGCTACGGGCAGGTCCTGCTGGTGAAGCTGGCTCTGCTCGCCGCGCTCGCGGCGGTGGGCTTCCACAACTGGCGACGCGTTCGTCCGACTCTCGGTACCAATGAGGCCTCGGCACGATTGGAGCGGTCGGCGAAGCTGGAATTGGGGGTGGGGTTGCTTATCATCGTCGTGACGGCGATTCTCGTAGCAACGCCAACACCCCAGTCATGACCATTCGCTCGCTGCGCCCCGTCGCCATCGCTTCGCTCCTGATCGTCGCCGCCGCGTCAGTCGCGGTCGCCCACGACCTCTTCCTCAAGCCCGACGTATTCTTCGTCGCGCCCAACGGAACGGTGCCCATCACAGTGCTCAACGGCACCTTCTCGACGAGCGAAGGCAGCGTGACCCGCGACCGGCTCATCGACATCGCGATCGCCGGTCCCGCCGGACGCAGCAAGGGCGACCCCGCGTCGTGGGCCGACACCGGCAAGGCGAGTCACTGGAAGGCCAAGGTCGGAGCCGCCGGCACGTATACTCTCGGCGCATCGCTCGAGCCGCGGATCATCGCGCTCGAAGCCAAGGCATTCAACGAGTACCTCGCCAGTGACGGCCTGCCCGACATCCTTGCCGCGCGCAAGGCTTCCGGCGAGCTGGCCAAGCCGTCGCGCGAGCGATACTCGAAGCACGTGAAGGCCCTCGTCCAGGTCGGCGACGCACATACGCCCAGCTTTGGCACCGTACTCGGATATCCGGCGGAGATCGTTCCACTCAGCAATCCGTATGCGACGGGGAAGGGCACGTTGCAGGTAAAGGCACTCGTCGACGGCAAGCCGATCGCGGGGCAGGTCATCATCGCCGGTGGCCGCACACCAACCGGCGCCCGCCTGAAGGAGCGGACCGTTCGCACCGACGCAAGCGGAGTCGCCTCGATCGCGCTGAATGCGCGCGGAACGTGGTACGTCAAGTTCATCCGCATGGTCAGGATTCCCGCCTCCGCGAAGGACTCCGTCGACTATGAGTCGAAGTGGGCCACGATGACGTTCGCCATACGGTAGCTGGTTAGATTCGATGGGTGAACATCGACCCCATCATCAACGACGCGATTCGCACCCGGCGCACCTTCGCGATCATCAGCCATCCCGACGCCGGCAAGACCACGCTCACTGAAAAGCTCCTGCTCTACGGCGGAGCCATTCACCTCGCGGGTACGGTCAAGGCGCGGCGCCAGCAGCGCCATGCGACGTCCGACTGGATGCAGATGGAACAGGAGCGTGGCATCTCCGTCACGTCCAGCGTGATGCAGTTCGAGTACGAGGGATATCAGATCAACCTCCTCGACACGCCGGGCCACGAGGACTTCTCCGAAGACACCTATCGCGTGCTCATCGCCGCCGACAGCGCGGTCATGCTGCTCGACAACCGCAAGGGTGTCGAGGAGCGCACGCGTCAGCTGTTCGCCGTCTGCAAGCGCCGCCGCATGCCGATCTTCACGGTGGTCAACAAGTGCGACCGCGTCGGCGAAGATCCGCTCAAGCTCCTCGGCGACGTCGAAGCGGATCTCGGCATCGATTGCTATCCCGTCACCTGGCCGATCCACTCGAGCGGCGCATTCATCGGCGTCTACGATCGACGCCGCAAGTTGATCTATCGCTTCGAGCGCGGCGAAGATCACGGCGCGAGCGAGGCGGACGTCCAGGTCAAGGCGCTCGACGACCCGAGCCTGAGCGACATGCTCGGCGCCGAGGCACACGCGCAGCTCGTGCATGACATCGCGCTGCTCGATGAGGCCGGGCATCCCTTCAGCGAACAGGCGATGCTCGCCGGCACGCTGTCACCGGTGTTCTTCGCCAGTGCGCTGACGAACTTCGGCGTCGAGCCCTTTCTGCGGGAGTTCGTCGAGCTCGCGCCGCCACCGACCGCTCGCGAATCGACGAATGGGCTCGTCCATCCGGCCGATCCTGCGTTCACCGGCTTCGTCTTCAAGATCCAGGCGAACATGGACCCGAAGCATCGCGACCGCATTGCGTTCGTGCGCATCTGCTCCGGGCGGTACGAGCCCGGTCTCGCGGTCACGCACGTGCGTACGGGCAAGCCGTTGCGTCTCTCGAGCGCGCAGCAGTTTCTCGCTCGCGAACGATCGGCCGTCGAAGAAGCGTGGCCGGGAGACGTCATCGGTGTGATGGATCGCGGGACACTCCGCATCGGCGATACGCTCGCCTCGGGCAGCAACGTCGAGTTTTCCGGCATCCCACGCTTTGCACCCGAACATTTCGCGCGCATCCTGGCCACCGATCCACTCAAGCGAAAGCAACTCGACGCGGGCCTTCGCCAACTCACGGAAGAGGGCGCGGCGCAGGTGTTCTACACGTCGGGGACGGATACGCTGAGCCCGACGCCCATCGTCGGCGCGGTGGGTCTGCTGCAGTTCGACGTCATGCTCCACCGGTTGGAGCACGAGTACGGCGCGCCCTGTCGCCTCGAGAAGATCACGGCGCGCTATCCGCGGTGGGTCGTCGGCTCGATGGACGAGATCGAGCGCATCTCACGCGATCGCGGACGCATGCTGCTCTACGACGCGAAGGGACATCCACTCATTCTCTTCGAGGACGCGTGGGGACTGCGCTGGGCGCTCGATCGGGAGAAGGACGTCACCTTCCACGAAGTCGCGCCGTGAGTCCTCTCGTGGCGCGCAGGTCGAGGAACCTGCTCCTCAGAACGTTGGATTGAATCCGATCGCCAGGCCGCCGTGCGGGTCCGGCATGATCGACGCCCCGAGCAATACTCGGTCGAATCGATTGTTCGGATGGGCGTGGCTATAGGAAACCACCTTGTAGCCCGCCCACACGCCCATGATCGCGCCCGACGCCACGTCGCTCGCCCAGTGCTGGTCGAGACGAATGCGTGCGAGGCCTGGCAGCATGCCCGCTGCGAACAGGATCGGCGCGACGAACGGCGTCGCCTCCGAATGCCGGCGATGCAGCTCCATCGTCAACACTGTGGCCATCGCCATGCTCGACGACGTGTGGATCGACGGGAAGGCGCGGTTGCTGAACTCGCGGAAGCCCTTGCCGGCGCTGAAGTCGTACTGGTCGGTGTCCTTGGTGACGAAGGGACGCGAGCGGCCGAGTGGGCCGCGGATGAGCTGACTCGCGACGCTCGCGAGCACGACGGATTCCGTCGCGTGCAGCGCGACGTCCGCCACCGTGCGCGAGCGCGTGAGCCGCGCCACGCCGTAGACGACGATGCCACCCACGGTGAGCGTCGTCTCGTTGACCTTACTGATCTTCTGCGCCAGATCGATCGTGGACTGGTTGCGATACCAACCCTTCTGCGACGCCTGTGCGATGTCGGTATCCCACCGCGAGAGCGCGGCA
>JBDSML010000259.1:0-33869 GCA_039915865.1 Gemmatimonadaceae bacterium
AAAACACGCGAGCCGGAGCACTCGTCCCGGCGATCAATGCTTCCGTCGGCGTCAGTCCCGCGTGCACGAGCAACTCCAGCTCACGATGCATCGAGATCCCGTGCGCCGTGCCCGGATTGGGCGCGTCCGTTCCGGCGAGGATCGTCGCGCCAGCCGCCTTGAGCTGCTTCACCGACTCTTCGGCCGCTGCGTAACTCACCGTCATCTTGAATGGAAAGCCGCTGAGCAGTGTGCTTCGTCCGGTGGCGCCGAGGTATGGTGCGAGCCTGGCGTCGGCGGCGAGCTCGCTGCCAGCAGCCGTACCGGCGATGCTCCGCAGCACGGTGAGCGTCGGGACGACGAACGCGTGATGCGCCGCCACGAACTTTCCGAATTGCGCATCCGGCGCGCGGTCGACGAAGAGGTGCATGAGCCCATCGGCGCCGGCGCCGATCGCCTCGCGCGCGTCGGCGAGCGTGCCGACGTGTACGACGGCGAGTTTCTTCCGCGCGTGCGCTGCCGTGACTACAGCGACGAGCGTCGCATTGGAGACGGTCGGAAGCGTGATGCCGTACGCCGACCCATCATCGAGGATGATCTTGATATAGTCGGACCCCTCGGCGATCCGTGCGTCGACGAATGCCTGTGCTGACTCGGGCGCGGCGATTGTCGGAATCGGAATGCCGTATTCGGTGCCGTGGCCCTTCGGTGCCGTGACGAGGACGCCGGCCGAGAACAGGTCTGCGCGCGTGGACACCGGGCCGGCTCGCTGTTCAGCGCGTCGGGCGGCCGCTTCCGAGGGATCGGTGAACATGTCGAGCGCGGTCGTGACGCCGAACGACAGCGCGTCGACGAGGGCGGCGCCGTAGGCGTGCGTATGGGAATCGATGAGACCGGGCAGCAGCGTCCTGTTCGTGCCGTCGACGACGAGCGCGCCGGACGGCGCCTGGACCGTCGCCCCGATCGCGACGATGCGTCCGTTCTGCAGCAAGACATCACGCGCGCTGAGCAGCCTCGAACCGTCGAACACGCGGACATGTCGAATGAGCGTGGGAGCGGCCGGACCCTGGGCACTGGCCGACGCAATTGGCAGCAGCGACAGCAGGGCGAGGGCCCGTATGGTGGGGGTGCAAACCATGTTGTGACTCGCTTCGAGAGGGTGGTGAGAGTAAGTCTCATCAACCCGGCGCTTTCCTCTCAGTAGCGAAGGTCATCAGTTCGCGATGACAGTTGTCAGGTAGGGGCGTAGCCATGGAGGGACTGACGATGCCCGAATCGTTCGAGATCGATCCACAGCGCGAGCTCGTGATCTGTCGCGTGTGGGGGATACTGACCGACGCGGAAGTGCGCTCCCATTACAAGCGGATGGTTGCGGACCCGGCGTTTCGGCCCGACTATCGGCAATTGGCGGATCTTCGGGATGTCACGGAGTTCAGCGTCGAGTCCAAAACGATCGAGGACGCCGCACGCCAGCAGATTTTCGCACCGGGTACGCGGCGCGCCTTCGTCGCACCGCGCGGTGTGGCCTTCGGGTTGGCGCGAATGTTCGCGCTGTATTCCGCTGCGGCCGATCAGGTGACGGAAGTCTTCGCCGAGGCGCGCTCCGCTGAGGATTGGTTGGGCGTCACCGGGGTTCTGCCTTGAGGGGCTCCAGCTCGTCGAGGACGAGCTTCGCGTGGATCAGGGCTGGATGGTTGGTGGCGTAGTAGATCCAGCGCCCATCGCGACGAGTCGTCACGAGTCCGGCACCGCGAAGTGTCCGCAAGTGGTGCGACACGAGCGACTGTCCGAGCTCCGTGGCGTCCATGAGATCGGCGACGCTGCGTTCGCCGGGGGACAGCAGCGCGAGCAGGCGGAGGCGGGTCCCGTCGCCGAGCGCGCGAAAGCGCAACGCGGCAACGGCACGCGCTCGCTCAGGTGAAATAGTCACGCGCCTAATATATAAATACTAATTCATATATCAAGCACAGACGGCAAGGAGTTACCGCTTGTCCGACGACGTATCCGGGGCACCACCCTTTCCGCCGTAGCCGCTGCGGTGCTCATGATCGTGCTCCTTCGACTCGAGATCGCCAATCGTCGACTCGCGGCCCATGCCGGTGGTCGTCTCGGGACGTCCCGTCGGTCCGTCGTTATGCGGGGGCGGCTTGATTCCGTCTGTCTTCTTCGGTTCGGTAGCCATTGGAGTCCTCGGTTTCGTGTCACCGGTGAGAAGGGCAACGCACATGCCACGCGGCAGCCGATGTGCAACTCCGCGCGCTTGGTGCGTCTCCAATACGAAGGGAGAGACTGGTGCCTGCGGCGCGCGACGTGCCATCTTCACGCGCTATGGTCACCCCCGATCGCCTGAAGGCGCTGTTTCACAGCTATCACCAGCCGCTGGTGCGTTTTCTCACGCGCCAGCTGGGTGATAGCGATTGGGCCGAAGAAATCGCGCAAGAGACGTTCGTGCGCGCGCACAATCAGGAGACGATTGCCAGCGACCGTTCGTGGCTCTTCGCCGTGGCCATGAACCTGGTCCGCGACGAGACGCGCAAGGACGCCCGGCACCGGAAGCGCCTCGAGCTCATGCGCGATGAGGCGGCGGCGGAGTCGGTCGTGCAGCCCGCGCCGACGTCGATGGAGCGGGACGAGGAGCGCGCGATGGCTCGGAAGGCGGTGGACACGCTGGCCGAGCGCGACCGCGACGCGCTGCTGATGAAGGAGGAGGGGCTCAGCTACGAGGAGATCGCCACGGCGCTCGACCTCTCGGTGGGCTCGGTGGGAACGACGCTGTCGAGGGCTCGCCGGCGGTTGATGGAAGCGTACGAAACGCTGCAGGCCGAAGGGTCCGGCGCCAAGGCGCCAGCATGATGTCGAGCGGGAGGAAGCGATGAAGGTGGAATGGGAGGGAGGACATCCGGACGAGGGGTCGATCAACGCCTTGCTCGATGGTGAGCTGGACGCGTCCGAGTCGGCACTGCTCGACGAGCACGTTCGCGGGTGCACCGAGTGCGGTGCACGCGTCGGCGAGGCGCGCGGCTTCATTGCCGGTGCGTCGCGCGTCGTCGGCCAGCTGGATGCGACGCCAGCGCGACTCATTCAGCCTGCCACCACGCCGACGTTGGGCGACAGCGGCTCGATGTGGCGCCTGATGCGGGTGACCCCAACGCGTGCCAGCATCGCTGCGGTGGTGCTCGTCGCGCTCGGGATCACGCTGACGCGTACACGGGTGGCGAAGGACTCGGAGATCGTGCCCGCGGTTGCCATAGCGCAGAAGGCGGACACCGGTATGATGACGGCAATGGCGGCGCCCAGGGAAGCGCCGGTGCCGATGAAGGACGGTGTCCTGGAGTCAGCCATCGCTCGCAAGCTCGCCGGCGAGCACCCGGCGCGCACCGTGGAGCGTGCGCCGGGACCAGACATTCCGCGACCGGATTCGATTGTGGCGTCGGCCACCGTTGCCAATCTCGATGCGCCGCAGCGCGTGGCGGCGGCGAAGGTGTCGCTCCGGTCGAGCAGGGACAGTTCCAGCCCGCCGGCAGACAAGTCGCGCGTCGGATTCAGCTCTGGCTCGGCCGTCGCCGCCGACCGCGTGGCAAACGCCGGAGCGGCAGCGGAAGCGGCGGGTCTTCGCAACGAGTTGTCGGGCAGGGTCGCCGGCATCGTCGTCGTCCCTCCGACGGCGGGGCAGTGCTACCTCGTCGACAGCGGGACACCCGGCGCCCAGTGGGGCACGGTGACGCTGCCGATGGTCGTCGCGTTCGACTCGGTTGGCACCACGGCGCGCGTTCTCACCACGGGTGGCGTCGATACGGAGATGCGCGCCGTGCGCATGACAGGACATCCGGACAGCCTCGTCCTCCGCCTCCGTCGGATAGGGTACAGCGGCACGCTCGCGCTGAGTGGCGCCAGCGACGCACGCACTGGCGTGATGCGCTCGAGCCAGTTGAACACGCAGCTGTCGGAAGTGGTGACGGCGGGCGTAGCCGAGCAACGCGCTGCCGCGCAGGGCGATACGCGCAAGCCTCCAAGGGCCGCGCCGGCCGCCCCACAGCCTGTCCAGAAGAAGGTCGAGGCGCCCGCTCAGGCGGCCGAGCCGTCCGTCGGTCGGGCAGTGGCAATCACGGCGCATCTGGTGAGCTGCAACACCAAGCGCTGAGAGTCGGTTTCGCCGTGGAGTGACGAGATGGCCGGCCGTATCGTCGGTTGCTACGTGCACCATCTCTTCGGCCGTTCCCGTGTCCGAGGCTGAATCCGGGTCAGCCACCGGCGCCGAGGCGGCGACCAAGGCACCGCATCTCTCGCGAGAGCTGACCGAGTTCCTCGTGGAGCTCTCGGTCGCGATGCACAAGCACGCCATCTACCCGCCCGGACACCCGCTCCTCGGCCAGGCGGTCGACGCCGTCTATCGCTCGCTCCTCACATTGCTTCAGGACCGTCCCGCGCTCTCCATCGGCGTCGCCCGGCGACAGCTGATCATCGAAGGCGTGGCCACTGGCGCCGTGCATCCGCTGCTCGCCGAGCTGGCGGGAAAGCTCCATCGGCATCACATTGGCGCGGTGAAGTTCGTGCGCGGCCTGTCGCGCGATGAGTTGAGCGACGCGCTCGGAACCGTCGGCGTCGAGCCGCAGAAAGGCGAGCAACCGCTCGGCTTGCAGCCCGAGTTGCTCGAGACGCGGTGGACCAACGTGAAGCTGTTCCCGCTGCTCTACGACCGGCTCGAGTTGCTCGACGAGGACGACGAGGATGTGTCGACTGGCGCGCGTCCGGCCGGCCCACAGGATGGACGCGCCGCACAGCTGTGGGTGGGCCTTGCTCGCGCCGCAATAGCGGCAGACCAAGGTCCGGATCGCGACACTCCACTGGAACCGGAGAATGTTGCGAGCGCGATCGACGACCACGATCGCGAGCCGGCCTACGATCAGGCCATCGTCGGCTACTTGCTGCAGATCGCGCACGAAGTGCGGCACGACGACACTCCCGTCGCCGCGAGCGCTGGACTCAAGCGCCGCATCTCGAAGCTCGTCGGCGCACTCAAGCCGGCGACCCTCCAGCGCCTCCTCGAGATGGGTGGCGATGGACTGCAGCGTCGCAAGTTCGTCCTCGACGCTGCGCAGGGCATGAGCGTCGATGCGGTCGTCGAGCTCGTACAGGCTGCCGCCACGGCGGAAGGACAGACCATTTCGCACTCGCTCATCCGCATGCTCACCAAGCTGGCGTCGCACGCCTCGGGTGACATCACGCTCCGCAGCCAGGCGGCGGACGGCGCGTTTCGCGAGCATGTCGAGCGACTCGTCGGCTCATGGTCGCTCGACGACCCGAACCCACTCGCCTACTCGGCAGCGCTGGAGCAGATGTCGCGCAAGGGAGCGGAAGGCTCGACGACCGAAGGCGAATGGCGGTTCCCGTGCGAGCCGTCGCGCGTCATCGCGATGGCGCTCGAGATGGGTATCCAGGGCGGCAGCGTGACGCGAGCCGTCACGACGGCGATCGAGGCGGAGTCGTTTGGCGAGCTGCTCGACCTGCTGGATTCGGCGCCGACGAATCGAGACTCCACCGTCGCGTACGTGTGGAGGCAGATCGCGGCCGCCGATCCGCTCAGCGCGCTGCTCGCATCTCCACGTCTCGACCACACGCTCATCCGGCGCGTCGTCGCACGCACGGGTGTGACGGGTGCGCCGGCGCTGCTGCGCGCACTCGACGAATCGCCCGAGGGCGCGCGGCGCGAGCGGCTGATCGGCTACCTGTCGTCGCTCGGAGAGGAAGTGGCACCGGACATCGCTGCACGGCTCGCGCAGGCGTCGCCGTCGCTGGCGCGCGAGCTTCTCGCGTGCCTCGCTCGGCTCGCACCGCACATCCTTCCCGCCGAGGCGCGGGCGTTTCTCACGCATTCGGATCCGGCGCTCCGCCGAGAGGCGGCGAAGCTGCTGCTCGCGTACGACGACACGCGCGAGAGTGCGATGCTCGTGGCCGTCCGCGACGACGACGAGCGCGTCATCCACGCTGGACTCCTCGCGGCGCAGGAGCGTTGCTCGTCGCTCACCGCATCGACGATCCGGCAGCGAATCGACCGCGGGGAGATCACTGACAGCGCGTCGCTCGTGGCCGCGGTGCGAGCGATCGGCAACATGGCGGACGACCTCACGCTCGACTGGATGTTGCGGCGCAGCATCGTTCCGGGCGGGCTCCTGCGACGTCCTCGGCTCGCTCCGACGACCCCCGACCTTCTCGCGGCGCTAAGCGTGCTTGCCGCACGCTGGGGCAGCGATCAGCGAGCAGCGGGCGTGCTCGACCTCGCACGCGCCAGTACGAGCCCGACCGTGCGTGCCGCGGTGCAGTTCGGCGGACGACCCACGATGGAGCGGGAGCGTCTGTCATGAGCGATCCCGTCCGCTTCCTCACCTCCTTCACGCAGTCCGTCGCGACGATGGCGCTGTACGGACCGGCGCATCCTGCGCGCGCTCGCGCCGTCGATCAGGCGTACCGCCTGCTCCGCGACCTCCAGGCGCAGGACGCCAAGCCCGAATTCTCCTTCCTCGGCGACGAGGTGGTGTACGGCCAGCATCCGCTGCGCGAGATGCGCGATTGGGAGTGGGCATCCCGGTTGGCCAACGCCGGCGTGCAACGGCTGGAATTTGCCGCGGACGTCTCGCGCGACGACTTCGAGCAGTTTCTCGAGGGGGTGCTCGCCCGCCTCACGCTCGTCGCCATCGACACTGCGGAGATGCGTCCCATGGGGGGACGTGCCTCCATCCGCTTCGGAGCGCTGGGCATTCGCGGTGATACGCGCACGACGCCAGCCGTGATGCCGCAATCGGATCTGCCGTCACCGGGTCAGCGGTACGATCTCACCGAGGAAGTCGAGACGGTGCAGTGGATGCACCACGAGGTCGGCGATCGCGGCCTGCTCCCGCTGCTCGAGGCCGAATCGGTGGTGCGCTCGCTCGCGGTGGCGATGCACGGCGACCAGGAGATGTTGTTGCCGCTGCTCTCCCTTCGCGAGTTCGACGAGTACACGACGACGCACTCGCTCAACGTCTCGGTGCTCACGATGGCATTGGCCGAGGCGATGGGGATGCCTGCGCGGGATGTGCGGGCGTTCGGCGTCGCCGGACTGCTGCACGATCTCGGGAAGACACGAATTCCCGTCGAGATACTCAACAAGCCGGGCAAGTTGAGCGACGAGGAGCGTGCGGTGATGCAGAGTCACACGGTGGAGGGCGCGAAGCTGATCCTCACGAGCGACCGCCAGCTCGACCTCGCGGCGGCGGTGGCGTATGAGCATCACATCATGCTCAACGGCGGTGGATACCCCAACCGGATCATCCGTCGCGACTGTCACTGCGCGAGTGCGCTGGTGCACGTGTGCGACGTCTATGACGCACTTCGGACCAATCGGCCCTATCGCGGAGCGTGGGAGCCGGAGAAGGTGCTGAAGTACATCGAGGACGGCGCGGGGTCGGACTTCGATGCGGACATCGCGCGGATCTTCGTCGACCTGATGCGGCGGATGGAGGGGCGCATCGAGCACTCGACGCTGGCGGAGCTCAAGGCGACCGTCTAGCGAATTCCCCGCAGCGCGCGACGCAACCACTCGGCAAGCTCCGGATCGTCCGCGAAACACTCCGCGTCGACGACCAGCCACGTGCTCATCGGTTTCTCGCCGCCGGGAGCGAACGGCACGACCCCGGGCTCGGCGAGCAGCGCCGCGTATTCGGTCGCGGTGGTCTTCACGAGCAACGACTCGCCCCATACGATCGCGAACGTCTTCTTCCCGATGAGAAACCCGCGGCCGCTGAAGACGTTCTTCTGGCGCACGGTGCGCTCGCCGAGTGCGGGGAGTGCGTCCGCGACGCGCGCGACGAGACCAGCGTTGGGCGGCATCAGTAGGCCTGGTCCCAGGAAATGGAGAGTCGCGCCGCGGAGTCGATGATGCCGACCATGCTGTACGTCTGCACGAAGTTGCCCCACTGCTCTCGCGTCTTCGTATCGATGTCCTCGGCGAGAAGACCATGGCGGCCTCGCGAGGCGAGGATGTTCTCGAACAGCACGCGGGCTTCATCGCGTCGCCCGAGGGCGGCCAGGGCGTTGATGTACCAGAACGTGCAGGCGAGAAAGGCGTTCTCCGGAAAGCCGAAGTCATCGGCCTCGGAATAGCGGTAGATGAAGTCGCCGTGCCGAAGCTCTTGCTCGATGGCGTTCACCGTGCCGATGAAGCGCGGGTCGTCAGCGGCGAGGAATCCCACTTCGTGCAGGCGCAGCAGGCTCGCATCGAGTGTGTCGCCATCCATGGCGGCCACGAAGCAACCCCGCGCCTCGTTCCACGATCGTTCGCTGATGACGGCGTGCAGCCGGCTGGCTTCGCCGGCCCAGTGCCGCGACTCCCCCTCCAGTTGCAGGTGCGCCGCGATTCTGGCGAGCCGGTCGCACGCCGCCCAGCACATGACGCTCGAGAAGGTGTGGACCCGTTCCGTACCCCGGAGCTCCCAGATGCCGGCATCGGGTACGTCGAACGTTCGAACGGCTCGCACTCCCAGTGTCTCGAGTGTCCGGAAGAGCGCCAGATCGCCGCGCTCGATCAATCGTTCATCGAAGAAGGCGTGCGGTGCGGCGAGTATGACCGCTCCGTATACGTCGTGCTGGACCTGTTCCTGCGCCTCGTTGCCGATTCGCACCGGACCCATGCCGCGATATCCGGAGAGCGATGGGAGGCTGGTCTCCTTGGGCGCCGGACGACCGCTGATGCCGTACAGTGGCCTGATGCGGCCGTCACCCGTCGTGGCGACGATGTCGAGGACATAGTGGAGATACCGCTCCATGGATCTCGTGGCGCCCAGACGATTGAGCGCGTTGATCACGAAGTAGGCGTCACGCAGCCAGCAGTAACGGTAGTCCCAGGTCCGTGGCGTGTTTGGGGCCTCCGGGATCGATGTCGTCATGGCGGCGATGATCGCGCCCGTATCCTCGAAGACGTTCAGCTTCAGCGTGATGGCAGCGCGAATCACCGCCGCCTGCCACTCGAACGGTATGGCGAGTGAGCGCACCCACGTCCGCCAGTACGTGATCGTCTCGCTCTGGAAGTGGCGCCCCAGCTCGGCCACGCTGCTGGGCGTCGTCTCGTCGGGACCAAGGATCAACGTCACCGTGTTGTCGAGCGAAAACGTATTGCCCTCGAGAATCGCGGTGATGGACGCGTCGGTCGTGAGGCGCAGGATCGTATCGGATCCCAGGTAGCGAATGTGATTGCTTCCACGGGTGACGGCGGTCGATGCAGCGCCGTAGTCGCGCGCCGGTCGCAAGCACACGTTGATCCGCGGTGAACCGGAGAGGCGAGTGATTCGACGCACGAGCATCATCGGACAGAAGATTCGACCGAATTGCTGGAAGCGCGGGGCAAAGTCGGTGATCTCGATGGCGCCGCCGTCCGCGTCGAACAGTCGTGTGATGAGCACCGGCGTGTTGACGAGGTACTCCTGCTCCACGCGGACCATGTTCGCGAGCGTCACGCGAAATTCACCCGCGTAGTCCTCGCGCGGCGCCTCGCGCAGCAGCGAGCAGAACATCGGGTCTCCGTCGAAGCGGGGGAAGCACGCCCACACGACGCCAGCACTCTCGTCGATCAATGCGCCGATCGTTCCGTTGCCGATCAGGGCAAGGTCGAGGGTCATCGCGCTTTGTGAAGCCATGTCATGAGCTCGGTGATGTTGCGAAGCCGCCATTTCGCAACGGTTTTCCCCTGGCCGATCTTCACCGACGATCCGCCCAGCCGATTGGCGGCGGCGAACCCATTTTCGTCGGTAATGTCGTCGCCGACGAACACGGGCCTGCGTGTCGCGAAGGTGGGCAACGTCATCAGTTGGAGCATCGCTGTTCCCTTGTCGCCGATCGCAGGCTTGAGCTCGACGACGCGCTTTCCCTTCTGGACGGAAAAATCGGCTCCGATGTCATCCCGCACGGCCTTCATGAGCCGGTGGCAGTAGGCCGCCAACGGCAGCCGTTGCCGATAGTGCAAAGCGAGGGAAAAGCCCTTGTCCTCAAGGATGAGCCCAGGGTGACGTGACACGACCTCGGCCAGTGTCGCGCGGGCCCGGTCCAGCCGTCGCGTATCCACGGTCGATGTACGGTGGACGCCATCGGCGTCGCGCCATTCAACGCCGTGCTGGCCCGAGAGCGGCATGCGGGCGCCGGGGTAGTGGCGATCGATGTCGGCCACTGACCGGCCGCTGACCAGAGCCACCGCGCCGCTGGTGACGTCGTAGAGCCGGTCGATCGTCGCGCGAACCTCGGCAGCGATGCGCACGTCATCCGGTACGAGCTCGATGTCCGCCAACGTGCCATCGACGTCGAAAAAATACGCCCAGTCTGCCTGCGGCCGCGGAAGTGCGTCGACGCCGCGGGCGATGGGTGAACGCAAAACCGGAGAGCGCGTCATTCCGCCCGCGTCCTGTCGAATGGTATGCGCGCGGGTGCGTCGGTCCACCGGCGGGCGCGTCGCCGCAGGCGGCCACTTCGGCGCATCCCCGCCGCGTCGATCAGCATGCGTCCGGCCCAGCGGAAGACGTTGAACTCCTTCACCAGTCCACGCATGAGCCGCATTCGTGCGCGCTGCTCGCTGTCGGGCATCATCAGTGCCTCGTGCAACGCAGAGGCGCACTCATCGACGTCGTACGGATTGACGACGAGTGCCTCCGGCAGCTCGCGCGCGGCACCGGTGAACCGGCTGAGAATGAGTATGCCGCGCTCGTCGTCGCGCGAGGCGACGAATTCCTTCGCCACGAGGTTCATCCCATCGTGCAGCGAGCTGACGACGCAGAGCTCCGCGGCGCGGTAATACTCGTAGACCTGTGGCGGCTCGCGATGCCCGACCTCGAGCAGGATCGGCGGATGCGCCGCGGTGCTGAATCGCGCATTGATCCGTTCGGCGACGGCCCGCACGCGTGCGTCATACCCCTGATACTCCTCGATCGTGGCGCGCGTCGGTGCCGCGATCTGGATGAACGTGAAGCGCCCCACCCACTCCGGGTATTTCTCGAGGAACCGCTCCACGGCGCGGAAGCGCTCTTCGATGCCCTTCGTATAGTCGAGTCGATCGACGCCGACGCCGATCGCATGATCGAGTGGCAGGCCATGCTCGAGACGGACGCGCTCGCGACATTCCGCAATCGGCCGCTCGACGAGGGCAGGCGAGGGAGGCCACTCGATCGAGATGGGATAGCGCTTCACGGCAGTGAGCTCATGGCGGTACGACACGCCAAACGTCTCCCGATCGACTCGCGCCTCCAGCAAACGGTCGACCGTGTCGACGAAGTTGTTGCAGTGGAACTGTGTGTGGAAGCCGAGGATGCTGCTTCCGAGCATGCCGTCGAGCAGTTCTTCGCGCCACGGACAGATGCCGAACGCCTCGGGGTTCGGCCACGGAATGTGCCAGAAGGTGACGATCGTCGCGTCGGGCAGTTGCTCCCGGATCATTCGCGGCAGCAGTGCGAAATGGTAGTCCTGAACCAGCACGATGGGATCGCGTGTTTTCGACTCGGCCACGACAGCGCGGGCGAATTTCGCATTCACTTTCACATACTGGTCCCAGTCCGACGCCCGGAACGTTGGACGGACGTGCGCGATGTGGCAGAGCGGCCACAACCCCTGGTTCGCGAATCCATAGTAGTAGCCGGCCTCCTCTTCCTGCGTCAGCCAAACGCGCCGCAGTTGATATGCGGGGTTGTTCACCGGGACAGCGATGCGATCGTGGGAATCCACCACATCGCGATCGGCGCTGCCGCTTCCGTGCGCGATCCACGTGCCCGAACACGCTCGCATGATCGGTTCCAGCGCCGTCACCAGTCCGCTCGCCGGCTGATGCACGACGACGTCATCGCCCTGGACGTCGTGGATGTACGGCTCGCGATTCGAAACCACGATGACCTGCTGGCCACGGAGATCCCGCTTCAGCACTTCGCGGATGCTCTCGGCGGACCACGTGAGCTGTTCCTCGTCGCGTCCGCGATGCTCGGCTTCGATATCGCGAATCAGCTCGCGGAGGTCGCGAGCGATCGGCTGGAGATCTCCGCCCTCCGGCGCGCCCATGAGACTGCCGAGCGCCTCGCCCCGAACCAGGGCTCGCAGGCCGTTCATCCATCCACGCCAGCTCAGCTGCGCGATGAGGACCGTGATGAGCGAGATGACGACGCCCTGCGCGACGAAGAAATAGAACAGGTACGTTCGCGTTTGCTCGCTGCGCCGCGTGATGAAGCCGAGGTCGTGCACCATGATCAGCCGGCCCATGCCGAGGCTGTCGGTGGCGATCGGCCGCACCGATACGTAGAGTGGCCCGTTCCTGCCGGCTATCTGGCGGCTCCCCGTAGAATCGAGCGTCGCGCAGCCAAGGTCGCGCGAGAAGCTCGGGGTCGCGATGGGTCGACTCCGCGGCGACGGACAATAGCCCACGGCGTAGAGTTTCTCATCCTGCGTGATTCGCCCGAAGAGCTGGAGCAGGCCGTCCGTGTCGCCGGCAATGACGAGCTGCGTCAGCGATGCATCCGAGGCATTGGCAATCAGCGTGGCGCGAGAATCGAGATCGCGCTCGAACCAGCGCAAGGTCAGGCGGTCGACGAGCGGAATGACCGCATACGCGACGACCGCGAGCGCGATAATGAGGGGAAGGACGAAGCGTAAGGAGAGACGCATGAGGCCACTCGCCGACGGGTAAAGGAACGGCGCAGCCGTTGCCTGCCGGATTTCGCGGCGTACAGATGCCGCGCGTTCGGCTGGGCAAGTTGCCGGCCGCGTGAGACGAGCTCTGACGACTCCATTTCATCGCCGAGCACCTATCATTCTATCGCCGCGCGGGGCCTGGATGTTGCGCCGACGGAGCGCTGGACGTTCGCCGAAAGGCTCAACCGCGAATTCTTCGCGGTAATTAGAGCCATCATCGCACCATCATACGTTAACCATCGCATCTTCAGTAGATGAATTGCAATAAAATTGCGAGGTAGGGGCATGACCTACCCGGCACGATTGGAGGGCGGCCAGGAGAACGACGCTGCGGGGCCGAACTGGCAGCTCTCTCGCGGCGCGCGGATCACGCCCTACGGCGTCACCTTCAGCGTATGGGCACCAGCGGCGAAATCCGTCAGCGTCCACCTGGCCACCGGCGACGCCGCGGGCGACTACCCGCTCGGCCTCGCCGAGGGGCTGCGCGGGGTCTGGGAGGTCGCGGTACCGGGAGCGAAGGCGGAGGATCGCTATGGCTATCGCATCGACGACGGCGATCCCTTGCCCGATCCCGTGAGCCGCTCACAGCCGGACGGCGTGCACGGTCTTTCGGAGATCGTCGATCCCGGCACGTTCATCTGGACCGACGATCAATGGCGCGGCCTCGCGCTGCAGGACTTCGTCATCTACGAGATCCACGTCGGCACGTTCACGCCCGAGGGCACCTTCGAGGCCGCGGCTGCACGCTTGCCCGAGCTGCTGTCACTCGGCGTCACGGCCATCGAGCTGATGCCGCTCGCGTCGTTTCCCGGGCGCCGCAACTGGGGCTACGACGGCGTGCATCACTACGCGCCGCAGCACAGCTACGGCGGACCGCAGGGTTTGAAGCGGCTGGTGAATGCGGCGCATGCGCATGGCATCGGCGTCGTGCTGGACGTCGTCTACAATCACGTCGGGCCGGAGGGCAATTACCTCGACCGATATGGTCCGTACTTCACCGAGGCGTACCGAACGCCGTGGGGACGTGCGGTCAATTACGACGGCCCGGGCAGCGACGCGGTGCGTCGTTGGGCGCACGACAACGCGCTGTACTGGGTGTCGGAGTTTCACGTCGACGCGCTGCGGCTCGACGCGGTGCAGGGAATCTTCGACTTCGGCTCGTTGTCATTTCTCGAGGAGCTGTCCGACGAGATTCACGAGATCGGCCGCCAACTTGGCCGAAAGGTCCAGCTCATGGCGGAGAGTGACCTCAACGATCCGAAGCTGCTCCGTGCGCCGGAGAAGGGAGGATTCGGTCTGGATTCACAGTGGGCCGACGACGTGCACCACACGATCCACACGTCGCTCACCGGCGAGAGCCACGGCTACTACCGGGATTTCTGCGGCATCGCGACGGTGGCGGACGTCTACCGCGAGCCGTTTTTCTACGCGCGCCGCTATGCCCCGCATCGCGACCGCACGCACGGACGATCGGCTTCCGGCGTACCTCGTCAGCGATTCATCGTCTCGGCGCAGAACCACGATCAGGTGGGCAATCGCCCGAATGGCGAGCGGCTCGCGACGCTCGTCGGGCCTGATCGACAACGGCTCGCAGCGGCACTCGTGCTGCTGTCACCGTACGTTCCCCTCCTGTTCATGGGTGAGGAGTACGGGGAGACCTCGCCCTTTCTCTACTTCATCGAGCATGGCGACGCGGACCTGATCGAAGCGGTGCGCACCGGCCGCAAGCGCGAGTTCGAGGCGATTGGCAAGCATGAGGCGCAGGTCGATCCCCAGGCCGAGGAGACGTTCCTTCGCAGCAAGCTCGATTGGAGCCGGCGCGCGAGCGAGGCGGGCGGTTGCCTCGTGTCGCTCTACTGCGACCTGCTCGCGCTCCGTCGCGACGAGCCGGCGCTCAAGCCCGGCGACAGCGAGACGCACGTCCAGGGCGCCGCGGAGTGGTTCACGGCGTTGCGCGTTCTCCCGCTGCGCAACGACCTCTACGACGCGGTGCGCTCGCGCCGGGCATTGTTCTGTGCATTCAATCTCAGTGCTGACACGATGAACATCCCCGTTCGCCCAGAGGCGATTGGTGCATGGCGGCTGCGGCTGTCGACGGATGCGGTGGCGTATGGTGGAAGCGGTGCGGAGATCGACAACATCGCACCGGAGCGCACGCCCGGGAGTTCCGACGCGCCGAAACGGCTGCTCGAGCGTCGAGACCAACTCTCGGTGCAGCTTCGCGGCGTGCGTCTGCCCCCGTGGAGTGCCGCGGTGTTCGAGCGCGATTTTCTCAGCGAGGGCGCGCACGAATGACGATGCGTGTCTGGCCGGGCCGGCCCTATCCGCTCGGCGCCACATGGGACGGCATCGGCGTCAACTTCGCGCTCTTTTCGGAGCATGCGCCGGCAGTCGAGTTGTGCCTGTTCCGTGACGAGGGTGACGCGGAGGAGGAGGCGAGGATTCAACTCACCGAGCGCACCGATCAGGTGTGGCACTGCTACCTGCCCGATGCGCGGCCGGGCCAGTACTACGGCTACCGTGTACACGGCCCGTACAAGCCGAAGCTGGGCCAGCGATTCAATCCGGCCAAGCTGCTCATCGATCCGTACGCGAAGGCGATCACTGGTGCGATCGAGTGGAGCAACGACCTGTTCGCCTACAAGGTCGGTCCCACGCTGGACGACTCCGAGGCCGACCCCGACAACTCCGCGGGCGGCGTGCCCAAGTCGGTCGTGATCGACTCGGCGTTCGCCTGGGGCGACGATGCGCCGCTCAACGTGCCATACAATCGCACGGTGATCTACGAGTGTCACGTGAAGGGGATGACGATGCGTCATCCCGACGTTCCGCCCGCGCTGCGCGGCACGTATCTCGGCCTGTGCAGCGATCCGATGCTCGAGTACTTCCAAGGGCTCGGCATCACGGCGCTGGAACTGCTCCCGGTGCACCAGTTCGTCATCGACAGACACCTCGCCGAGAGGGGCCTGACGAATTACTGGGGGTACAATTCCATCGGATTTTTTGCCCCTGATGTCCGGTACGCCACGCGCGGGCTGGGCACGCAGGTCCACGAGTTCAAGACCATGGTGAAGACCCTCCACGAGGCTGGTCTCGAGGTGATTCTCGACGTCGTCTACAACCACACTGGCGAGGGCAATCACCTCGGACCCACGCTGTCGATGAAGGGCATCGACAACGCGGCGTACTATCGCCTCGAGCCGGACAATCCGCGCTTCTACACGGACTTCACCGGCACGGGCAACTCGCTCAACATGCAGCATCCGCGCACGATCCAGCTCGTCATGGATTCGCTGCGCTACTGGGTGGACGACATGCATGTCGACGGCTTTCGTTTCGACCTCGCGCCCGTGCTGGCGCGCGAGCACTACGACGTCGACAAGCTGTCCGCCTTCTTCGACATCATGCAGCAGGATCCGACGCTGGCGCGCATCAAGCTCATCGCCGAGCCGTGGGACGTGGGTCCGGGCGGCTATCAGGTGGGCAATTTTCCCGTGCGTTGGACGGAGTGGAACGGCGAGTATCGCGACGCGGTGCGAAAGTTCTGGCGCGGTGAGGGCGGCCAGGTGCCCGAGATGGCGAGCCGTCTCGCCGGCTCGAGCGACATCTTTTCCGGCAGCGACCGGGGCGTGTACGCGAGCATCAACTTCATCACCGCGCACGACGGCTACACGCTGCGCGACCTGGTGAGCTACGAGCAGAAGCACAACGAGGCGAACGGCGAGAACAACCAGGACGGCCACAGCGACAACCTGAGCCGCAACTGGGGAGTCGAAGGGGAGACGGACGACCCGAAAATCATCGAACTCCGCTATCGACTGGTGCGATCGTTCCTCGCGACGCTCGCGTTTTCGCAGGGCGTGCCGATGCTCGCGCACGGCGACGAACTCGGGCGCACGCAGGGTGGAAACAACAATGCCTATGCCCAGGACAACGAGATCACATGGGTGAACTGGGAGCTCACGGCGGAGCAGCAGAAGCTGACTGAGTTCATGCGGAGGCTGCTCACCCTGCGACAGGCGCACCCGGTGCTCCGGCGACGGCATTTCTTCCGCGGTGCGCCGGTGGCCGGATCGGACCAGAAGGACGTCACCTGGCTCAGGCCCGACGGAAAGGAGTTGACTGACATAGATTGGCGCAGTCCGGACGCGCGGGTGCTCGGCATGCTGATCGACGGCGCGGCGACGGACGAGGTGGATGAGCGGGGCCACGCCGTCTCGGGCGACACGTTGCTCCTCGTGTTGAATGCGGGCGACACGCCGGTCTCTTTCACGCTTCCATCGCTCACCGGGGAAGCGAAGATGTGGGTGATCATGGTCGACACTGCGTGCGACGAGGTGGCGGTGGGGAACGGAGCGGCGGCCGCTGTGGTCGAGCCGCACGCCTTGGTGCTCCTGCGCTACGGTGCCGATCGTCGTAGCGAAGCGGTCGAAGAGCCGCGTCGTGAGCCGTTGTCGGACGTCGAGAAGCACACACTATGAGCACCATCGAGGCGGCAGAGCGCAACGCGCTCGCCGAGGGGCGGCATTCGGCGCCGCACAACGTGCTCGGCCCGCACGAGCACGAGGAGAAGGGCAAGCGCGGCACCATCGTGCGCGTCTACCAGCCGGACGCCGCGGACGCGTCGATCATCCGCGAGGGTGTCGCGACTGCCATGCGCGACGAGGGCGCGGGCTTCTTCTCGATCTTTCTTCCGGCGACGACGCTTCCCTTCCGCTACTCGCTGAAATTCATCGCCGCCGACGGCCACGCCTGGGAGCGTGGCGATCCCTATCGCCACGAGCCCACCCTCGGCGAGATGGATCTCTATCTCTTCAACGAGGGTACGCACCGCCGCCTCTGGACGATGCTCGGCGCGCATCTTCGCACCGTGGAAGGCGACGAGGGCACCGCGTTCGTCGTGTGGGCCCCGAACGCCGACCGCGTGAGCGTGGTGGGCGAGTGGTGCAACTGGGATGGACGCCAGTTCCCGATGCGCCGCATGGGCGGCAGTGGCCTGTGGGAGCTGTTTGTCCCAGGCGTCGGCGCGAATGCGTTATACAAGTTCGAGCTGCGCACGCGGGAGGGTGGCTTACGTCTCAAGTCCGATCCGATGGGGCTCAAGATGCAGCAGGCGCCCGAGACGGCGTCGATCGTCGTGAACGAGGCGAGCTATCGCTGGCGCGACGGCACGTGGATGACCGCGCGCGCGCATCACGACGCCGTGCGCGAGCCCATGCACATCTACGAGGTACATCCTGGCTCGTGGGCGAGGGTGGTCGAGGAGGGCGGTCGCTCGTTGCGCTATCGCGAGATTGCACCGCGACTGGCCGAACACGTCAAGAACCTGGGCTTCACGCATGTGGAGCTGCTGCCGGTGATGGAGCACCCGTTCTACGGATCGTGGGGCTACCAGATCACCGGCTACTTCGCGCCGAGCTCACGCTACGGCGCTCCGGACGACCTGCGCTTCCTCATCGACACGCTGCACCAGGCGGGCATCGGTGTGCTGCTGGACTGGGTGCCGGCGCATTTCCCGCGCGACGACTATGCGCTCCGTCGCTTCGACGGCACGGCGCTCTACGAGCACGAGGATCCGCGCCTCGGCGAGCATCCCGACTGGGGCACGCTGATCTTCAACTACGGGCGAAAGGAAGTGCGCAACTTCCTCGTCGCGAATGCGCTCTACTGGCTGAACGAATTTCACATCGACGGGCTGCGCGTCGATGCCGTCGCGTCGATGCTCTACCTCGACTACAGTCGCGAGCCAGGCCAGTGGGTGCCCAACAAGTACGGTGGCCGAGAGAATCTCGAGGCGATCGATTTCCTCCGCGAGATGAACGCCGTGGTGCATCAGGAGGCACCCGGCTGCGTGACGATCGCGGAGGATTCCACGGCGTGGCCAGGGGTGACGCGGCCCATCAGCGAAGGTGGGCTCGGGTTCACCTTCAAGTGGAACATGGGCTGGATGCACGACACGCTCGAGTATTTCGCGAAGGATCCGATCTACCGCCGGTTCCACCAGGACCTGCTGACCTTCGCGATGATCTACGAGCACAGCGAGAACTTCATCATGCCCCTCTCGCACGACGAGATGGTGCACCTGAAGGGATCGCTCTACCAGAAGATGCCCGGCGACCGCTGGCAGAAGCTCGCGAACCTGCGCGCGCTGTTCGCCTACATGCTCACGCGTCCCGGCAAGTCGCTGCTGTTCATGGGAAGTGAGCTCGCGCTGCCGAACGAATGGAATCACGACCAGTCGCTCGACTGGCACCTCGAGAACGAGGCCGATCGTGCCGGCTTCAAGCAGTACATGGCGCGGCTCGGCAAGCTCTATCAACAGCTTCCGGCGCTCTGGCAGCTCGATTCCGAGACGCGCGGCTTCGAATGGATCGACGTGTCGGACAAGGCGAACTCCGTGCTGTCGTACCTCCGCCGAGGCAATGACGGGCATGCGGTGGTGGTCCTCAACCTCACGCCGACGCCGCACGCGCAGTATCGCATCGGCGTACCCGAGGCGGGGGACTACACGCGCGCCCTCTCGAGCGACGACGTGCAATGGGGCGGCAGTGGTTATGGCGGCGACACGACTGTGATCCACGCCGACGACATCCCGTATCACGGGCGACGATATTCGGTCGAGCTCGCGCTGCCCCCGCTGTCTGCAACTCTCCTGGTGCCCGCTGCTCAGGCACCGACCGCGACCTAGCACGTGACCGAGCACGCCATCCACCCCGAACAGATCACGCGGCCGATGCTGCGCCGGCTGGCCGACCGAATGGGGATCGTCGAATCCTACGTCGACCAATCGGGTGGCGAAGTGCGGCATACATCGGACCTCACGCGGCAGCGTCTTCTTGCCGCCATGGGGATCGACGCGAGCACCGAGAAGCGTGCGGCGAAGGCGATGCGCGGCCTCCAGCGGGCGGCGCAGCGTCGGTGGATCGATCCGGTGCGCGTGGTGCCGCAGCGGAGGCGTTCGCTCTCCCGCGTGACCGTCCGCGTGCCGGCGCTGCACACCGAATCCGTGCAATGGACGCTCAAGCTGCGCACGGAAGAGGGTATCGAGACATGGTGGTCAGGGCAGACGCACGGTGGACCAGGGCGCAAGTTCACGCTGTCACTGCCCGTCGTACCCCCGCTCGGCTATCACGACCTGACTGTCACGTTCGAGGGCGCCGGCGAGCACCACAGCGCGACGCAGCGGCTCATCGTCGTCCCGGCGCAGTGCACCCCACCCGAAGCGCGCCTGCATGGACATCGCGGATTCGGCCTCACGACCAATCTCTACACCGTCCGCAGCGACACCAACTGGGGCGCAGGCGACATCGGCGACATGAAGACGATCGCCGAATGGGTTGGACAGCACGGCGGCGCGTTCGTCGGCATGAACCCGCTGCACGCGCTGCGCAACGAGGGCTATGACGTCAGCCCCTACAGCCCGATCACGCGACTGTTCCGCAATCCCCTGTATCTCCGCGTGCACGACATTCCGGAGTTCCGCTACGACGCGAGCGTGCACGATCTCGTCGCGTCGCCGGAATTCCAGCAGGAGCTCGCCGCGCTGCGCGATGCGACGATGCTCGAGTACGGTCGCGTGATGGCGCTCCGCGCCCCGGCGCTCGAGTCGCTGCACCGCACGTTCGTCGAGCGGGAAATGAGTCGCGATACGCCACGCGCGCGATCGCACGCGGCCTACGTGAAGGGTGAGGATCCGCAGCTCACCGGCTTCGCGACGTACATGGCCATCGCCGAGCGCGAAGGACCGGATGCGCGGCTCTGGCCAGAGGAGCTGCGCCGTGCCGACAGCCCGGCCGTCGCGGAGATGCGTGGCGAGCTGGCCGAGCGAGTCGACTTCCATCGCTGGCTGCAGTTCGAGCTGGATCGTCAACTCGGGTGTGCAGAAGCGGACGCCGTGCAGGCGGGGCTCGCGCTCGGCATGTACCAGGATCTCGCGGTGGGATCGGCCGCATCGGGTAGTGATGTCTGGGCGAATCCGGATCTCTTTCTCCAGGGCGCCACGATTGGCGCGCCGCCCGACATGTATTCGGACGAAGGACAGAACTGGGGACTGCCGGCAATCAGCCCGCACGTGCTTCGCGCGACGGGCTACGACTACTGGGTTCGCCTGCTGCGTGCGGGCTTCCGCCATACGGGCGCGCTGCGCATCGACCACGCGCTGGGACTCTTCCGCATGTTCTGGGTTCCGCTCGGCCACTCGGCGCGGGAGGGGGCGTATGTGCGCTCGTTCAGCGAGGAGTTGTTCGGCATCCTCGCGCTGGAGAGTGTGCGGCACAATGCGTTGGTCGTCGGCGAGGACCTGGGTACGGTACCGCCGCACGTGCCGGCTGTGCTCGCGAAGTGGGGAGTGTTGAGCTCCAAGGTCCAGGTGTTCGAGCGCGACTTCCACACGGGTCGATTCCGCGGAACGGGCGAGTATCCGCGCATGGCGTTGGCGACGGTGAATACGCACGATCTTCCACCGTTGGTCGGGTGGGCCGAGGCGCGCGACATCACGCTGCGGAGCGAGGTGGGGGATCTGTCGGATTCCAACGTGGCGAACGCAATGCGGGCGTCGCGGAAGAGTGATCTCGACGCGCTCATCTCGTCGCTCATCGAGGCGGCGCTGCTGCCGTACGACGCGCATCACCATCTGACGTCCGATGCGCTGATTACAGCAGTGCATGCCTTCATTCGACGCACGCCGTCGGCGCTCGTGGGGCTTTCGCTCGACGATCTCGCGCACGAGGCGATGCCGGTGAACATCCCGGGCGTGTGGCAGGACCGCTATCCGAGCTGGTCGCGCCGCATGCGGGATACACTGGAGACGATCTTCGAAATGCCGCGGACGGCGCATTCCCTCGGCTCGGAGCGTTAGGCAGGGGCCAGATCAGGTGGAAGTGGGCACGAGCGGACGACGGAACGGCCCTACTACGGAATGGCCTTACTACGGAACGGCCTTACTACGGAACGGCCTTACTACGGAACGCTGTGCGCGCTGCGCGCGCCACGCAGGCTTCGCCACGCTGAAAAGACGCAGAACAGGCGGAACGCTAGCAAAGCAACGAGGAAGCAAAGCAGCAACTGCTCCGAATGCTGTTGCAGCGTCTTTCAGCGTGGCGCAGCCTGCGTCTTTTTCTGCGATGCGTCGTAAGCATCTCTGCTGTTGGCCTTTCTGTCGTTTGCTTTCTGTTCGAGAGGGGTGGAGCCTCAGTCCGCATAGACCGGAAGCCGAATAGACCGGAAGCCGATGTGCGGATGTCGTCGCGACGATCGCCCATCAGGCGATGACCAATACGCTCGGCCGGCTCGTCGTGCATCTGATGGCGCTGGGCGTTCCCGACCTCCATCACGGCGACGAGCGTTGCCGAGCGAACATGCCTCGTTGATGTCATTTGGCGCGTACGGGAGAGTCGCCGTCAGCGGGGAACATTCAGGTCAGGTGCTGGCGTTTCGTCGGGTAGGTGCTGTTGGCGACGAAGCGATCGTCCTCGTGGGACGTTGCACGGCGTCGCTCGGCAAACTGCGCTGTGGCGATGCGTGGGGACACACCCGCATCGCCGTCGCGGAGGGCTCATGGCGGTGCCTGATCCATGGGAACGCGAATCGCTGATTGGGGCAGGCAGATGCGGATTGGCGACGTTATTCAGTGTCGACGGTGGCCGTCCTGGTGCCGGACAAAATGTCCTCTTACGGGCTGGTCAGTTGAACCTCGGCGTCAACGCGGTACAATTCCCTGACCATCCAGATGTTCTGGGGATCCGCGCCCGCTCGAGGTCACACTCTAGAGCGGGCGCTGCATACCTGCTCCAATACAGTTCGAGGAATTCATGACGCTCGGCCCTACGCGCTCCACGGTTGCGTATTTCTCCATGGAGATCTGCCTGGAGCAGGCGATTCCCACCTACAGCGGTGGTCTTGGCGTGCTTGCCGGCGACACGCTGCGTTCGGCCGCCGACCTCGGCGTTCCGCTGGTCGCGGTGACGCTGCTGCATCGGAAGGGCTACTTCACCCAGCATCTCGACGCGACCGGGCACCAGAGCGAGTCGCCCGTCGAGTGGAAGCCGGAAGAAGTACTCGAGGCCGTCGACGAACGCGCCACCGTCACCATCGAGGGTCGCACCGTGCACGTGCGGGCCTGGAGGTACGCGGTGAAGGGCGTGCGCGGACATGAGGTGCCGGTCTTCCTGCTCGACACGATGCTCGACAAGAACAGCGACTTCGATCGCGGCCTCACCGACTATCTCTACGGCGGCGACGAGCACTACCGCATGTGCCAGGAGATCGTGCTCGGCATGGGCGGTGCGAGCATGCTGCAGCAGCTCGGCTACGACGCTGGCGTGATCTACCACCTGAACGAAGGGCACTCCGCGCTGCTCACGTTGCAGTTGCTCGAGCGCCAGCTCGACGGCCGTCAGCACTTCGAGCTCGAGGATGCGGATCTCGAGGCGGTCCGTCAGCGGTGTGTGTTCACGACGCATACGCCGGTGCCCGCGGGTCACGACAAGTTCCCGCTCGAGTCGGTGCGCCGGGTGTTGGGCGACGAGCGCGTCGCGCTGCTGGAAGGGTGTGGCGGAGTGTACGAGGGAATGTTGAACATGACGCACCTCGCACTGCACCTCACGCGGTTCGTGAACGGCGTGGCGATGCGTCATCGGGACGTCTCGCGCACGATGTTCCCCGACTATCCCATCAATTCGATCACGAACGGGGTGCATGCGACGACGTGGGCGAGTCCGGCGTTCGCCGCGCTGTTCGATCGGCGCATTCCGGAATGGCGGCGCGACAACCTGTATCTCCGGTACGCGGTGGGGATTCCGCTGCAGGAGATTCGCGACGCGCACCTCGAGAGCAAGACGGCGCTGCTCGACGAAGTGCTCGCGCGTACTGGCGTGACGCTCGATCCCTCGCTGTTGACGATCGGCTTCGCGCGACGCGCGACGCCGTACAAGCGGGCGGACTTGATCTTCACGGACGTCGAACGACTGGCGACGATCGCACGGAAGGTCGGAAAGCTCCAGATCGTGTTCGGCGGCAAGGCGCATCCGCACGATGGCGGCGGCAAGGAGCTCATTCGTCGCATCTTCGCCGCCGACGAGCGACTGAAGGGGCTGGTCGAGGTGGTGTACCTCGAGAACTACGAGATGGCCCTCGCGGCGAAGATGGTTGCGGGCGTAGACCTGTGGCTCAACAACCCGATGAAGCCGCTGGAGGCGTCCGGCACGAGCGGCATGAAGGCGGCGATCAATGGGGTGCCGAGCTTCAGCGTGCTGGATGGATGGTGGGTCGAGGGCCACGTCGAGGGCGTGACGGGGTGGTCCATCGGCGGGCCGGATGCGGAGACGGATCCAAGTGCCGATGCGCTCGACCTCTACATCAAGCTGGAGCGCGTGATCCTGCCATTGTTCTATGGCCTGCCGTTCGCGTACGCAGAAGTGATGCGATCGGCGATCGCGCTGAACGGGAGCTTCTTCAACACGCAGCGCATGGTTCGCCAGTACGTGCACAACGCGTATTTCCCGGACAGTCTCCCTCAAGACGTGCGCATCGAGGAGACCGCGCTCTGGTAGCGTTGTCGTCCTCGCTTCGCGTTCGTCCCGAGTCGAGGGGCCTGCTCTTCCGCTTTTTTGCGCGCTGTTGGTCGCGCGCATTCTTCCGACGGCCACTTCGCACCAAGGTCGTTCCCGGCTTGCACCGGGAACTCCGCGTGCCAGACGCCGTCTCCAGGAACGCACACTCCCTCCCTCGAAGCCCTCACGGCGAGCGTGGTTGCAATCCGGCGACTCCCAACGCCGTTGGATTCCCCCTCTTCATCGAGGAGGCAGAATTTGCGCGCGCTCTTGTCGGTCGAGATTGAGGATGGAGGGAGTGCGTGTTCCTGGAGGCGGCTTCTGAGCGCGCCCAAAGATGCACGCCAGCGTAGAGTGCTGTGAGCGCGAAGTGGCCGTCGGAAGGAATACGCGCGACCGACAGGCGCGACCCATCGTGAAGCCTGACCAAGCGATCTATCGATCCGGCACCACGCCAGACGTAATCTCCGACTCGACTTCCACCTCGTAGTCCTCTGTCTTCCGTACGGCGCGGAGCACCGTATTCCCCGCCGCAATGGCGCCGAGCAGGATGTAGATGTAGAACGTGTAAAAGCGCCACCACACGAGCGCCGCACCGAACAACTGCGCTGGAATCGCACTGCCGAGGGCGGCCTTGAAGGCCATCTCCACCGCGCCACCTCCGCCCGGTGCCGGCACCACCGCTGCGCCGTAGAGAAATCCCAACGGCCACAGTGCCAGCGGCGCCAGCGGCACCGATGCGATGCTCGTCAGCACCAGCGCCGGCAACACCGTGAGACGGATCGCCACGTGCACGAACGACGCGACGAACGCGCCGATCGCCGCACCGCGGTGCACCCGCTCCACCGAGTCGATCGTCGACCGAAGCTTCCGGAGCGCGCGCTGAATCGTACGCCAACGTCCCGCATGCAATCGCAGGCGGCGCGCCCAGCGCGGCGGTGGGCCATGTGTATTGCGCCGCGAGAGAAAGAGGGCGAGCGCACCGATCCCGATGATCACCGCCGCATACGCGCCCACCATGCTCACGAGACCCACCAGCACGCCGCCCGCGCGACGGAACACCACCGCTACCGCGATCACCACCGCCGCCAGCGAGAAGACCTCGAGAAACAGCTCGGCGTACAGGATGATCAGGATGCTCGACGACGCCAGGCCCGACTCGGCGAGCACGAAGAAGCGCGCCGGCTCCGCACCCGTGCGCGCCGGCGTGATGGCCGCCGCGAAGTCGCCGCCGAGGCAGGTGCGGGCCGCGGTCGAGAGCGGGAGGTCGATGCCGGCGGCGCGCGCACTCCAGCGGATCTTGAGCGCGCGCGCCAGGACCTCCACGGCAACGGCGAGCAGCGCCAGCACGTGTGCGCGCATCGGGAGGTTGAGCGACGCCCCCTGCTGCGACCACCCGGCAATCATGTAGATCGACACTCCGATCGTCGCGGCAAACGAAAGTGCCGTGATCAGCCAGCGGGTCGGCGTCATTCGGTACGCGGCGGAAACATCGGCGGAAGGTATATGGCGGCACCCCTCCCAGCGACCGTCACGCACTGACACAACGCTTGCGCGCCGGGCATCGTAACCCAAAGTTGGGGCAAGCCCAACCCATCGCCCGTCTTCCACGGAGTCGTCGTGTCCGCATCAGAAAAGTCAACGTCCCATCGGCGCGAGTTCCTCGCGCACGTCGCCACCGCGGCCGCCGTGATGGCGGGCACGGCCTGCGCCTCTCCGCTCGCCGCGGCTGGCATGCAGGGCGCATCATCGAGCGGCCTTGCGCGCACCGCACCCTTCAACGACGACTGGACGCGCCGAGTGGGCGCGGCGAAGCACAAGGCGGTGTTCGACTCGCCGGGCATCGACGATGGGCTCGCACTCTCGCACGCGACCTTCTTCATGCAGGGCTACAAGGAGCAGCTCGGGGTCGGCGGCGACGACGTCGTTCCGGTCGTCGTGCTTCGGCACTTCGGTACCGTCATGGCCATGAACGACCTCCTGTGGGAGAAGTACGCACTTGGCGAACGCATGAAGGTCAAGGATCCGAGGACCGGCAAGGACGCCGTCCGCAATCCGTTCCTCAACGTCACGAAGGACGACAAGGAGCCGCACGTCTCACCCGAAGCGTCGCTGGAAGGGCTGCTTGCGAGCGGCGCCGTGCTGCTCGCCTGCAACAAGGCAGCGATGCGTTACGCCGGGCAGATGGCGCAGAAGTTCAACCGCAACGTCGAGGAAGTGCGCGCCGAAATTCGCGCGAACATCGTTCCGGGCGTATGGCTGCAGCCGTCGGGGATCTATGCGACGTTGCGCGCGCAGGACGCCGGCTGCGCGTTCCTCAAGTCGACGTGATCGGCCAGTAGCGCTATGACGGCCGGCGCGCGACGAGCTCGCGCGTCGGCGGAAAGATCCACGGCGTGATACCGTTGTGCTCCACGACGAATCCCTGCTTCCGTAGCTCGCGCGCGTACTCGCCCACGTGCGCGATGTCGAGAATTCCCACGCGACCGCCCGGACGTACGACGCGCGCGATCTCGCGAATCGACGAGGCGCGCTCCGCCGCGGTCGGCACATTGTGAATCGCCAGGCTCGAGACGACGACATCGATGCTCGCGTCCTCGAGCGGCAGATGCCGCATGTCGCCATCCCTCACGGTCACCCGCTCGCTCACGCCTTCCGCGACGGCGTTGGCGAGCGTCGCGGCTGCGCTGTTCGCATGTTGATCTGCCTGCGACCAGAGGTCGATGCCGACCGCATTGCCCTTCGGCAGCCGCTTTGCCGCGCCAAGCAGCATCAAGCCATGGCCACAGCCGACGTCGAGCACCGTCTCGTCGCCACGAAGCGAGAGCCGGTCGAGCAGACGGTCGCGCGCGCGCAGCTTGCCGAACCGGCTGCTCGCGAGCATGAGCAGCGCGGTAACCGCGAACGAGGCGCCGGGCCACAGCAGCGTCACGCCGAGCCGCGCCGTCCCCGAACCGGCGCGGGAGATCGCTTGCAGCACGAGTCCCGTTCCGATGAGCCCCATGGCAAGGAGCGCCATTGTGCGGACGACATTCGGCGCGTCGATGCCGTAGTCCGCGCGCGATACCCGCGAAAGCCTGGAAGTCTCCATTCGTACCGGATGGATGGTGCGAGGCCGAACGACGCGACAAGTTAGGGCGAGACTGTCGATCTCGCATCACCTTCCCGCTTCGATTCCATGATCAGCGAATCTCACGAGAAACTGCGTCCGATACTGGAACGTCGCGATCACGGATTTCGCTGGCGCGGCCGGGAGGTGTCGCGCATCGAGGGCCTGAGCGACGCCGTGTTCGCGTTCGCCGTGACGCTACTCGTCGTGTCGCTCGAGGCGCCTAAACGCTTCGAGGACCTCATGCGGCTGGTGCACGGCTTCCTGAGCTTCGGCGTCTGCTTCCTGCTGCTGCTCATGATCTGGCACGCGCAGTACATCTACTTTCGTCGCTACGCCCTCGACGACCGCGTGTCCTTCCTCCTCAACTCGGTGCTGTTGTTCGTGGTGGCATTCTACGTCTACCCCCTGAAGTTTCTCACGACGCTGGCCACCAACGCGCTCACGCACTATCAGGAGGTCGACGCGGCGGGCAATGTCATTCAGGCGATGCACTTCGCCGATTGGAGACCCCTCATGATGATCTACAGCGCCGGCTTCATCGCGCTCTACATCATCTTCGCGCTGATGTACCTGCACGCCTACAGGCTCCGCGACGCGCTCGACCTCAACGCGATGGAGATCTACGAGACACGGGGTGTCGTGCAGGAGAACGTCGTCATGATCGGCATCGGCGTGGTCGCGCTGATACTGGCGGCGCTCGACAGGCCGCAGTTCTCCGGCCTGACGTACGCGGTCATCGGACCGCTGCAGACGTGGCTGGGGTCAGTACACGGGAAAGGAAGAAGGAAGCTGATCGGCGTGGATGCGCCGCCGACCGAGCTTGGCGAGTAGAGCTCAACGACTGCGAGGGCTGCAAGCGCTCACGTCGAGGCGTAACCGCTTCGCGTGATGCGCCCACAGTGCCTCGATCTCGTCGCGCACGGCGTCCGCGCTCGCCAGCGCTCGCGTGTCCGCGCCACCGCACACGACGCATCGCGCCAGCTCGCACGTCGTGCTCACGCGTCGCGCCCGGGCTTCGTCCCACGCAACACATCGTCCACCAGTCGTGTGATGTTCGCGTTCATGGTCTCACTGCTGAAGCGCCGGCGCGCGTCCGCCGCGCCGGCAAAGGCAATCTCGTCGCTGCGAATTGGCTCGTTTCGCAGAGCACGAACGGCTGCAGCCACGGCCGACGGGCTGCCGCGGGCAATGACGATGCCCGTAACGCCATCTTCCACGATCTCGCGTACACCGGGCGCATCGGTGGCGATGAGCGGCCGCCGCGACATCAGTGCCCTCACCATCGTGCGCGTCGACCGGTCCGGCGACTCGCTCAAGTGCACGACGACGTCGCACGCGGCGATGTAGCGAGGAAGGTCGGCATGGTCGCCGAGCACGCCGTCCACGACGAGCCCGCGCACGTCCGGCAGCAGTTCGAGCGCTTCGCGCAACACGCGCCGCTCCGCACTGGCGAGTGCGCCAAAGCTGCCCACGACGTACTCACGCTCGCTGATCTCGAGCTTTCGGCGCATCTCGACGCGAACGTCCGGACCGATTGGATCGAATCGCGACGTGTCCACGCCGTCAGGAATGATGTGCACGAGCGCGCGACGACCGCCCGCCGAAACGAACGCGTCGGCTGCCGCCTGCGAGCTGGCGACAACGCGTGCCGCGCGCGCATTCGCGCAGGTGACGAGCACGCGCACCTGAAGCGCATTGAACCGCGGAGCGTCGAACACCGCACGCAGATGCCACACGACCGGCCGACGCGCGATGAGTCCCGCCACAACGCTGACAAGGAAGGCACTTGGCGAGTTCGCGTACAGCACGCCGTACGAGCGCGCAATGCGCGACAGTGAAAATGCGACGCGCGCAGAAGCCAACGCGGCACCGCGGCCGGTCTTGAGCGCGTATCGTGCCGCGCGTCCCACATCGATCGGAAGGACGGCAACATTGCGCGACACGAGCGCTGCCGCGAACGGACCGTCCTCGAACAGCGCGACGGCAGCACGGTCTCGATGCGCGACGGCGACGTCGAGCAGCGTCAGCGCGCTGTCGCCAAGTTGCGCGGAGTCGTCGACGAACAGGATGCGCCGGGCCTGCACACTGCGTGGCATCAGCGGCTGCCCTTCCGAAGTTAGAGAATCTCGACAGAAAACCGCGGAGCGTACGCCGCGGCCAGCCACCCAGGCCAGCGATCATAGCCTCCAGCCGTCGACGGCATCACCTCGAAGCGCACGACCGCGTCCAGTCCGTCGAGTCGTTCGGTCACTGTCGTCAGGATCAACCCCACCGCGTAGATGCCGGGTCGCACCTGCACGTCGTGCAGTCGCACGGTCACACGCTTCGACTGCCGGGCGTCGAGCGAGATCCATCCATCCGCCATGTCCGTGCTGATGCCGATGGCCGGACGGCCTCGCTCGTCCATGACCTCGACTCCGAGAAAGGCGCGGGAGACCGGCGCGGTCGCGGTGACGGTGACGGTCACCTGCACGGTGGTGCCGGGCACGATCGCATCGAGCGGCACGCCGAACCCGTCGACCGCACTCACCTGAATTCCCGTGCACTGCGCCGCCGTGCGTTTCGCCCTCGGCAACGGTGTGAGGTCGACTTCGTCGGTGGTCGTCGCCATGGCGACGCCGGCGGTGTAGAGCCGCACCTCGCGGATCTTGCCGAGGTATCGCCAGAGCTCGGCCCAGTCGAGCGGCGTGCGTTTTCTGGCGGACCGGATGCGCCGAAGTGGCACCGGGGCGGTACCAGTCGTCTGTCCCGGTAGTACCTCGGTCATGCCGGTCGTGATGCTCTCGTCATGCCCGATATTAGCTTGGCGTCGCGCTGGGCGAGAGCCGGATGTAGCGTGGTAGAGGTTCGCCGAGGTCAGGATCGTAGGACGCGCGGTTGGCGGAACAATTGTTTCTTCGACGCTTGACGACCAGATGACGTGAACGCATTCATCCGCACAATGTCGAATACACCTCCAGGCGGCAGTGACTCCATCGCCGCTCTCCTCGCCGACGGCGTTCGGTATGAGCGGGGAGGAGTGGTTGCCCGCGCGCGCGAATGCTTCGAGACGGTGACGCGGCAGGTAGATCAGAATCCCGCCGCGGCGGCAGAAGCGTGGTGGCGGCTGGCGAACCTGCATCGCCTGCATTCGGCGTGGGATGACGCGCTCGACGCCGCGCGCACGAGTGCCGAGCTGTCGCAGAAGTTCGGGATGGTCGATACCGAAGCGGACGCGCTGAATATCGAGGGCGCCGTCTGGTACAATCGCGGCGACTTCGAGAAGGCACGGGCGCTTTTCACGCAGACGCTCGAGCTGGCAGCGGCTCCCTCCACGCGTGGCAAGGCGCTCCAGAACCTGGGCAACCTCGCGGCGGAAGAGCGCAACTTCGACGAGGGTGAGCGACTCTTTGCGCGGTCGCGCGAGGCGTTTCGAGCGGCGGGCGATGCGCGCGGGGAAGCGGTGTCGCTGCTCAACATCGGGCGGTTGCAATCCGACCGGGGATTCCCCGGCGTCGCACGCGCGACCCTCGAGTCTGCCGTGGCGGCGGCTCGGCAGACCGGTGATCTCGAGATGCACGCGGCGGCGCTGCTGAACCTTGGTATCGCGTTGGGCGCGCTGGGGTTGTCCAGCGAAGCTGAGGAGCGTATCACCACGGCGTACGGACAATTCACCATTGCTGCGATCCCGAACGCGCGCGTGCGGTGCCTGATGGAATTGGCGACGCTGGCGGCGAGTCGTGACGAAACGAGCGCGGCGCGGGTTTGTCTTGTACACGCTCGCGACGTCGCGGCGACAGCGGGGCTGCCGCGCGAGTTGCGTCTCATCGATGAGCAGATGAGGGCGTTGCCGGCCGACGGATGATCAGCTCGCCAAACTGGTGCGCTTCCTCACTGACAACGAATCATCACTGGCACACGTTTGGCATTTAGCGCGTGCAAGCGCTGCCGCTGCGGCGACGACCAGTCGTGCACGTGTCGTTCGATTCACCTTGAGGGTTGTCGCATGCGTATTCGCATCATTGTCGCCGTAGCCGCCACGATTGTGCTCGCCGGATGCGGCGAGTCGAGTACTGCACCGCAGACGATGCGTCCAGGGGCGCGTGCTGCCGATATCATCGAATGTCGCTCCGGCTATCACGTCGCGACGCGCGCCGATGGTACCGAGTCCTGCGAACCGGACGAAGGCGCACAGAGCATGACCATGCGGCCTGATTCGACCGGCCTGTAGCTCAAGCTGCACGATCACCACGGGCTGGCTCCTGCGAAGGGGCCAGCCCGTTGTCACGCGGGTCTTGCGCAGGGTCTGTGGCAGGCACTACTTCCGGCCTATACGCCTCTCCCGGAGTAGAACTGCTCGTGAATCGCATCCTCACCTGCGCCACGTTGGTTGGCGCTCTCATCCTGCCGTTCGCCGTCGTGAGTGGCCAGCGCATGACGCCACCGCCGGCCAACGACACGCGGCCGAGCATTCCGGTTCAGTCCGCGCAGTTGCGCGGAGCGCCGCTCGATACGTCGGCCATCAACACCCTCAAGTGGCGCGAGGTTGGTCCCTTCCGCGGCGGCCGCTCCGTCGCCGTCGCCGGCTCCGCCCTGCGCCCGAACGAGTACTACATGGGCACCACCGGCGGTGGTGTGTTCAAGACGCTGGATGGTGGACAGTCATGGGCGCCTGTCACCGACAAGTACTTCGGCGGAACGATCGGATCGGTCGCGGTCTACCCGGCGAATCCGGACATCGTGTATGTCGGCGGTGGCGAGTTCCCCATGCGCGGCAACGTCTCGCATGGCGACGGTGTGTGGAAGTCGACCGACGCCGGCAAGACCTGGACGTCGCTCGGACTCGAGGCGACACGGCAGATCTCGAAGGTGCGCGTGCATCCGACCGATGCCGACATCGTCTACGTTGCCGCGCAGGGCAACATCTGGGCGCCGACTCCGGATCGAGGCATCTATCGCAGCAGGAACGGCGGCAAGAGCTGGGACAAGATTCTCTTCCGCAACGATTCCACTGGCGCGGCCGATCTCGCGATGGACCCGTCGAATCCGAACGTGCTCTACGCCGCGTTCTGGCAGGCAGGGCGCACGCCGTGGATGCTCAACTCGGGCGGCGAAGGAAGTGGCGTCTTCAAGTCGACCGACGGCGGCGATCACTGGACGAACATCAGCCACAACCCCGGCATGCCGGCGGGCATCTTCGGCAACATCGGCATCACCGTCTCGGCCGTGAATCCCAATCGCGTCTTCGCCATCATCGAGGCGGATTCCGGCGGCGTCTATCGCTCCGACAATGCCGGGGCGACGTGGGCACGCATGAACGCCGACCGCTCGCTCCGCCAGCGTGCCTGGTACTACACGAAGATCTACGCCGATACGAAGGACACGAACATCGTCTACGTCAGCAACGTCAACTTTCACAAGTCGACGGATGGCGGAAAGACCTTCCGCCCGGTGCGCGGCATTCCGCACGGCGACTCGCACGACTTCTGGATCGCGCCGAACGACAATCAGCGCATGATCGAAGCTGATGACGGCGGCGCAAGCGTCTCCGCCGACGGTGGCAAGACGTGGAGCGAGCAGGACTTCGCGACCGCGCAGTTCTATCATGTCATCACGACGAACCACTTCCCCTATCAGATCTGCGGCGCACAGCAGGACAACAGCACGCTCTGCGGACCGAGTCGCAAGGCCGGCGGCATCGACGTGCGCGACTGGGTCGAAGCAGGTGGCGGCGAGTCCGGCTACATCGCGTCGCGCGCCGACAATCCGGACATCGTCTACGCGGGAAGCTACGGCGCGCTGCTGACGCGCAAGGACCTGCGCACGGGCCTGACCCGCAACATCAACCCCTGGCCCGACAACCCGATGGGCCACTCGGCGATCGATCTCAAGTATCGATTCCAGTGGACCTATCCCATCGTGCTGTCGCCGCACAATCCGAACGTGCTGTACGCGACGTCGAACTACGTGCATCGCACGACGACGGACGGCTCGAGCTGGGAAGTGATCTCGCCCGACCTCACGCGCAACGATCCAAAGACACTCGGACCCTCGGGCGGTCCGCTTACGAAGGACCAGACGTCGGTGGAGTACTACGGCGTCATCTTCTCCTTCGCCGAGTCGCCGAAGGTGAAGGGCGTGCTGTGGGCCGGTTCGGACGATGGGCTCGTGCACGTGTCTCGCGACAACGGCAAGTCGTGGCAGAACGTGACGCCGAAGGACATGGCGATCTACACGCGCGTGTCGCTGATCGAAGCGTCGCATTTCTATCCGGGCACCGCGTACATCGCGGCAAATCGGTTCCAGCTCAACGACTACAAGCCGTATCTCTGGAAGACGAGCGACTACGGAAAGAGCTGGACGCGCATCGACGCCGGCATCGACGCGACGGAATTCACGCGAGCCATTCGCGAGGACGACGAGAAGCCGGGCCAACTCTACGTCGGCACGGAGCGCGGTGTCTGGTTCTCGCATGACGACGGCGGCACGTGGCAGCGGCTGCAGCTCAACCTGCCGCCGGTACCGGTGCACGATCTCGCCATCCGCGATGGTGATCTCAT
>JBDSML010000127.1:0-5000 GCA_039915865.1 Gemmatimonadaceae bacterium
ACACTATCGCTCGGCCCCAGTCGACGTCGGGGCCCGCTGGGTCGTCCGGCGGATCCTCCCCCGACGCGAGCCGCCATCCCGCCACCAGCGCCCGCTCGGCCAACGGGGCCGCGACCGCGCTTGCTGCCGCCGCGAAAAGGCCCCACTGCTGTCGCTTGCTGAGTTGCACGAATCTGTCTCCCGTTCCCGTTTGTGATGGTTGTCACGCTGAGCAACGCTCGTGCCCCGTGTCCCGGTACTGTCACACTGGCACACCGGAATGCCATCCCCGCATTATTCTTCCCCTTCCCCCGAACCAGCCCAACAACATGGCCGACGCTCCATCCGCACCGCTCAAGCGCACCCCTCTTCACGAAATTCACGTCGCACTCGGCGCCAAGATCGTCCCGTTTGCCGGCTACGAGATGCCTGTGCAGTACCCGAGTGGCATCGTCGCCGAGCACAAGGCCGTGCGTGAAGGCGCGGGGGTGTTCGACGTCTCGCACATGGGCGAGTTCTGGATCAACGGTGAGCGGGCGATCCACTTCGTGAACCATGTGACCACGAACAACGTCGCGGCGCTGGCCGTGGGGCAGGCGCACTACTCCACCATCCTCAACGACCGCGGCACCATCGAAGACGACTGCCTCGTCTATCGATTCCCCGACAAGGTCATGATGGTGGTGAACGCGAGCAACGCGCCGAAGGACTATGCGCACATCGCGCGTCATGCCGCGGAGTACGGCGTCGACATCCACGACGCCACGGATGAGATGACACTGCTCGCCGTACAGGGACCGAAGACGGCCGGCATCCTCCAGGCACTCACCGACACCGACCTGTCCGCGATCAAGTACTACCACTTCGCCGAGGGTGAAGTCGCGGGCGAGAAAGCGATCATCTCGCGCACCGGCTACACCGGCGAGGATGGCTTCGAGCTGTACATCGCCAACGAGTCTGCGGTCCCGATCTGGAAGGCGCTCATGCTCACGGGGCAGATCGTGCCTGCCGGCCTTGGTGCGCGCGATTCCCTGCGGCTCGAGATGGGCATGGCGCTCTACGGCAACGACATCGACGACACGACGACGCCGCTCGAGGCGAATCTCGCCTGGCTCGTGAAGCTGCCCAAGGGCGACTTCGTGGGACGTGACGCCCTCGTGACGCAGAAGGAGCAGGGCGTGCCGCGGAAGCTCATCGGCTTCACGATGCAGGACCGCAACTTTCCACGACACGGCTATCCGGTGTTCTATCAGGGAGAGGCCAGCGGCATCGTCTGCAGCGGCACGATGAGTCCCACCCTCGGCATTCCGATCGGCACCGCGTATCTGCCCACCGAGGGCGCGAAGGAAGGCACGACGTTCGAAGTCGAGATTCGCGGCAATCGCGTTCCGGCGACTGTGACCAAGCCGCCGTTCTACAAGAACGCATCGCACCTGTAAATGCGCATAGCCGTCCTCACTATCTCCGACGCCGGGGCGCGCGGTGAGCGCGCCGACACCAGCGGCGACTCGGCCGTCACGTGGGCGACGTGGCAATCCGCCACGGTCATCGCGCGCGCAATCGTACCCGACGACACGGTGGCCATCGTGCGTCAGCTGCTCGCGTGGTGCGACGCCGACGTGGCCGATGTCGTCCTGACCACCGGCGGCACTGGCCTCAGTGCGCGCGACGTCACTCCCGAAGCGACGCGCATCGTGATCGAGCGCGAAGCGCCCGGCATCGCTGAGCGTATTCGCGCCGTCACCGGCGCCTCGTTTCCGCGTGCTGCGCTGGGAAGGGGCATCTCGGGCGTCCGTGGCAGGACGCTCATCGTCAACTTGCCCGGCTCGACGTCGGGCGTCATGGAATCGCTCGCGGTTATCGAGCCGATCGTCGCGCATGCCGTCGACATCCTTCGCGGGTCTCCGACGGACCACAGTGGCGCGTCGCACGACGATGCGCACGCATGAGCGTCCTCATCACACTCCACGACGTCGAGCCCGCAGTCCGGCTGAACGCGCGCCTCGAGGCTGATGCTGTCCAGACTGTCGTCGTCAGCCCACTCGACGACATGCGCGCCGAGATCAAGCGCGCGAAGCCCGACCTCATCGTCCTCAGCGCCGAGTTGACCGACCCGGCCAACCTCACGCTGCTGCGCGAGATGCTGTGGGACGGAACGCCGGTCGTCGGTTTGATGGACGCCGCCGACCCCACGCAGCGTGAGCGTCTCCGCTCCATGGGCTATGTAGATCTGTTTCTAAAACCCATAGCCGTCGACGAGGTCGCGCTGGGCGTGCGGCGCATCATGGAGCGCCATGCGCTCCAGGCAATGACGGGCCTCATCGGCGAGAGTGAGCCGCTGCGCGAAGTGATGGTGAAGGTCGAACAGATGGCGCCCGTGAGCAGCACGGTGCTCATCGAGGGGGAGAGTGGGACCGGGAAGGAGCTCGTCGCGCGCGCGCTTGCGTCGCTCGGTCCGCGCAAGAACAAGCCGTTCATCGCCGTGAACGTCGGCGCGCTGCCGGAGACGCTTCTCGAGAGCGAGTTGTTCGGCCACGAGAAGGGCGCGTTCACTGGTGCCGCGGAGCGCCGCCTCGGCCGCTTCGAGCTCGCCGACGGCGGGACCCTCTTCCTCGACGAGATCGGGGAGATTCCCCAGTCGACGCAGGTGAAGCTGCTGCGGGTCCTCGAGGAGCGGGAGTTCACGCGCGTAGGCGGCGGGCAGTCCATCAAGGTCAACGTACGCGTCATCGCGGCGACCAACCGCCCACTACGCGAGCACGTGGAGGAGGGCAGCTTCCGGACCGACCTTTATTATCGACTGAACGTCCTCAGCATCTACCTTCCGCCACTGCGCTCTCGGCCGGAGGACATTCCGCTGCTCGTCCGCCGGTTCATCCGCGATTTCACCGCCCAGCACGATCGTCCGTTCCCGGGCATCTCGGCCGAGACGATGGAAATGCTGATGCAGTACCCGTGGCCAGGGAACGTCCGGGAGCTCCGCAACCTCGTGGAGAGCATGGTCGTCCTGTCGCATGGGCGCGAGATCGTGCCAGAGGACCTGCCGCGTCAGATCCGCGAAGGGGGGAGTGCGCGTTTTCTGCCGGTTCGGGTCGGTCCGATCGGTCGCGCGACAAGCCAGGCCGAGGGAAGAGAGCTCGAATTTATCCTCCGCAGCCTGCTCGAGCTGAAGCTTCAGATGGAGGAGCTACGGCGCCGGATGGACGACGATCGGCCGCAAGCTTCGTTCGGTAACGTACGCACTGGTTTCATAGGAGAAGTGGTGGCGCCAGCTGTCGGCCATATGACAGCGGTGACGGGAATAGGACCTCGTGACGAAACACCCCCTCCAAACGTCGTTACAGTGATTCCCGGAACGAAGATGACCGAAGTGGAAAGGGCCGTGATCGAGGCGGCGTTGAAAGAGACGCGAGGCAACCGCAGACGCGCAGCGGACCTGCTTGGGATAGGTGAGCGAACGTTGTACAGGAAGATCAAGGAGTACCGGCTGCCTGAACACGAGTACTCACTTGACTAGACGTGTACAGACTTAAATATTCTTAAGCATACCTATCGAGACATATGGCGCGCCGAGGTGGGCTCGCTATAATGCCGGACGAAATGCTCCGCAGATCTTGATAGTCCTACCGATCGCACTCCCCCAAAAAAGAGATTGTTGACGGTGTCGGCGAAGCCCTCCAACGCCCCCGCCTCAGTTCCTGCGCGTGCCATCGGCGACGCGTCCCTCATCGCGGGGACCGTCCTTCCCATTGCACGAGCGGAAGAGCTGCTGGCGACGTTGCCGGGGGTACTGAATGTTCGGATCATTCCGAACGAATCGGGCGAGGTCTCCGAGGTGCATGTGCTGACGACGACAGCGGTGTCGCCGAAGCAGACCGTGCGCAACGTCGAGAGCGCCCTGTTGGCGCAGTTGGGGATGCGGGTGAGCCACAAGAAGATTTCCGTGGCGACCAGCGAGGGGCCAGCCGCCGAGGCCATTCGGGCGGCCCGCATGACGCCACCCGTGGGAACGATCGCAGCGGTGGTCGAGGAGATCCCGGTCGGAAGCCATAGAAAGCGACGGCTGTATTTCGAGGATGTGGAAGTGAGGCGGTCGCGCGCGAGTGGGATGAGCTGTCGCGTGACGGTTCGGCAGGGCGATCAGTTGTTCGTCGGCGAGGCGACGGGGTTGGAGACCGATCGCTTGCGGACGGAGACGGCGGCGCGGGCCGCGGTGGCCGCGGTGCAGCAGGCGGATGCCGAAGGGCGATCGCTGTTGTTCGAGGGAGCGCGGTTGATCGAGGCGTTCGAACGCGAGTTCGTGTTCGTGGCGCTGACGACGCGCTTCGGACGGGAGTCGGCGCTGCTCACGGGCAGTGCGGAGATCAAGGATGGAATCGAGACCGCGAGTGTGTTGGCAGTCCTGGATGCGACGAATCGGTGGGTGGAACTGTAGGCATACGTTGGGCAGATCGTGACGTAGCGGTGGTCACTTGATCAAGCGCGGTAACCAACTTCGAGGTGGTGGTTTTACAACTGGCGTGAAGATGTACCTCTACCAAACGCAGAGCGAGTAAGTAGCGAAAAAAACTGAACGAAGAATTGAGCGGAGCGGAGCCAACCTTGTACTACCCGGCGCACACGATCAGATGATCTGTGATGCGACCATCTAAAGGGGGGTGACGCTCATGTTGACCTGGCTGATCTGCTTCTGCACCGCAGGATACGTATCGTGGAACTGAGGTCGGTAACGATCGCGCTTAACCCGTGCGATTCGGCAACGTAAACGTAGGGCGTTTGCGGTAGAGGACATCTCCGCCGAGTTGTATCTGGCTCCTGCCTGTTCGAGAGACTGGCAAGATGCTTTGATAGATGGTGAATGTTTCAGCTGTCGCATGCAGCGGCAACAAGGTGAGAACTGTGGGAACGAGACAGGACCAGACGGTGCGCGGTTTTGTAGCCGCTACATCCTTGGTAGCCGTAATCGCCGCAAGCACAATTGCGGTTACAAATCGACGAACACTGTTTTCCTGATCTCTTCC
>JBDSML010000300.1:0-4258 GCA_039915865.1 Gemmatimonadaceae bacterium
CGAATGCGCCACGTTGAGCTGCCCAGTTGAAACGCATCGCCGACGCGCGATTCGTGCACGAACTCTTCGTCCAGCTCGCCGAGTCGCGTCTTGTCGGCGAGGTTGACGGTGTAGAGGCCGCGATCCGGGATGGTGCCGCCGGAGATCGTCGCGACCATCCGCGACGCGCGCGCCGGTGTCAGCATGTCGCTCACGCGATCCCACGAGATGCGCGCTTCCAACTCTGCAGCAACATCGCTGGGATACTTGCCGGCGAGCATCGCCAGCGTCTCGTCGAACGCCGCACGTGTGAGGGCGTGATACGGATAGGCGCGCCGGATGAAATCGTAGAGCCCCGTCGCCGTCCACTCAGGCTCCGATGCAACGATGGCGACGATGATCTGCGCGAGCACGTCGAGTGCGTTCTGCACCACGCGCGTCGGCTCGACGTCGCCTGCCTGCATCGCTTCGACGATCGCGAACTGCTCCATCGCGTCGTCACGGAAGGTCGGGACGAAGACGCCGCGACTTGTCGCATCGAGCGAATGTCCCGCGCGTCCGACGCGCTGCAGTGCCGACGCCACGCGCTTGGGACTCTGCAACTGGATGACGAGCTCCACCGAGCCGACGTCGATGCCCAGCTCGAGGGAGCTCGTCGTCACCAGTGCCCGCAGCTCGCCGGCCTTGAGTCGTTCCTCGAGCATGAGCCGGCGCTCGCGCGACAGCGAGCCATGATAGGGCTGCGCGATCTCCTCTTCGGCGAGCGCGTTCAACCGGCCGGCGATCTTCTCCGACTGCGCGCGGTTGTTGACGAAGATCAGCGTCGTGCGCGCGCTTCTGATCTGGCTGAGCACGAGCGGAACAACCGCCGCCCACACCGTACCGTCGACGTGCGCGAGGTCGTCGACTGGAGAGACGACGTTCGTCTCCATCCGCTTGACCAGGCCGCAGTCGACGATCTGCACGGGGCGGAATTTTGTCTGGCTATCAGCGCTCGGAGCCTCGACACCAGACAAGAACCGCGCGATCTCATCCAGCGGCTTCTGCGTCGCCGAGAGTCCGATGCGTTGAGGGACGTCGGGGGCGAGTCGCGCGAGGCGCTCCAGCGTGAGCGCGAGATGCGTCCCGCGCTTCGTGCCCGCGACCGCGTGAATCTCGTCGACGATCACGGCGCGGAGAGCGCTGAACATCGTGCGTCCCCGCACACTCGTCAGCAGGATGTGCAGCGACTCCGGCGTCGTAATGAGGATGTGTGGCGTCTTCCGCAGCATCTTCGCCCGCGCCGAGGCGGGCGTATCGCCGGTGCGAACGGCGACGCGGATGTCGGGGAAGCCTCGTGTCGTCTCGAGCGAAGTCGAGGGACCTGCTCGTTCCGCCTCGAACCGCGCTTTCAGCTGGGCGAGCGGCCCCTCGAGGTTGCGTTGGACGTCGTTGTTGAGCGCCTTGAGTGGCGACACGTACAGCAGGTGCACCGCGTTGGCGAGTGGCGCTTCGAGCCCCTCCGTGATGAGGGCGTTCAACTCCCAGAGAAAGGCGGCAAGTGTTTTACCCGTGCCCGTGGGAGCGAGGATCAGCGTGTCCGAGCCGCTCGCGATGGCTGGCCAACCGGCGCGTTGCGGAGCGGAGGGCGCACCGAGCGTGTCGATGAACCACTGCCGGACGATGGGATGGAATGCGGCGAGGACGTCGTCGGACATGGGAGTACGCGGGCGTGCGAGAAGCGTGCACGCCCAGTTTGCCTCAGAGAAGCCTGGCTTGATAGACCAGCATGGAGATCGATGTGACCCCAACCCCGGTGGTTTCTTGCCGTCCCTATCTTTCTCGCCCGCGGCGGCGGGTGGCGTGGGTTGAGGGAAGAAGCTCGTGAAGACATGCTGAGCAGCGTGATCAGCTTCGCTGCAGCATCGAGCACATGTGCGTGACGCGCCTGCATCGCTCGACGAATGCGCCCTACCGTTCCCACCGCGCCGGCGACGCGCAGGGCGGCCTGCGTCCTTGGAATGCCATACGAGCTCAGCGTCTCGCGGATCGCGTGGTCGATCGGCCAGTGCTCGTCGATCCCCAAGCGGGCGACGAGCGTCGCCAGCAGCACGACGCCCCCGCTGGGGGCCACAGCGAGTGCCAGGCTATGACGTCGTGATGGAGCGTCGCGATCCCCGGTTTGACATGGCGGGCGGGCTGGGAGTGCAGGTAGCGGGCCCGCCGTCTCGGCGAGATTTTCCATCCATGAATTCAATCAGCGAGAGCTATGCGCTGTTCGAAACGCCCATCGGCACATGTGGCATCGCGTGGGGTGAGCGCGGTGTCGTCGCCGTGCAGCTTCCCGAGGCGACTGAGCGCGAGACGCGCACGCGCATGCTGCGCGGACGCGCCAACGCGCGCGAGGAGCAACCGCCGCCGAGTGTGCAGCGCGGAATTGTCGCAATCGTCGCGCTCTTGCGTGGCGAGAACAACGACCTCACGGACATCACGCTCGACATGCGCGGCGTGCCGGACTTCCAGCGCCGAGTGTATGAGCTTGCGCGCGCGATTCCGGTGGGTGACACGAGTACGTACGGCGTCATCGCGACGAAGCTTGGCGACCCGACGGCCGCGCGCGCCGTTGGTCAGGCGCTTGGCCGCAATCCATTTCCGATCGTGATTCCCTGCCATCGGGTGTTGGCAGCGAATGGAAAGCTCGGTGGATTTTCCGGAGGCGGCGGTCATACCACGAAGCTGCGCATGCTGGCGATCGAGGGTGCGCAGGTGCGCGGGGAGCTCGGACTGAAACCGTGAGCGCAGCTGGTTATCAGCACTGCGCAGAGCAAGAACAGAACTAGAAAGCCTTACTCGAGAACAGAACTAAAAAGCCTACTACGGAACGCAGAGCGCGCTGCGCGCGCTACGCAGGCTTCGCGAACGCAGAACGACGCAGTAACTGCATTGCTTTTGCAGCGTCGTTCAGCGTGGCGCAGCCAGCGTTCTTCTGCGTTGCGTAGTAAGGCTGTCCGGTCTGTCTTTTCGTCGTTATGTGGTACAGCAACCCGCCCCCCTGGAGCTCAGGGAATCGCCGGACAGCCTTCCACCTTCTCGCACTGCGGATCGAGTGGCGCGAGCTTCAACCGCACCAGCTCCTTGTTCACCGCAACGAGATCCGTCTTGTAGACCTTCGCGAGCTGCTCCGTGTAGCCCTTCAACTCTGTCGTGAGAATCCCGAAGATCTCCGGCATGTTGTTCGTCGGCGGCCCATCGCCCCGCTCGGCCATCGACATCAGGTTCGCCAGGCGGTTGTTGACCTTGATCGGGAAGTTGAGCGGGTCCTGCCCGCTCTGGTTGCGCACCTGATAGAGGTCTTCTTCGACGGCCGAGACGTTCGTCTTCAGTGTCTCTCCCGTCGCCTTGAGGGTTGCATCAGGCGATTTCTTGTAGCGATCGGCGAGCTGTGCCTTCACCCGACGGATGCCGATGACGGACTCGTTGGCCTCGTTCGCCCTGTCGCGCACGCGCTTCGAGAACGCGTATTGAGCGCGCATGTCGGCATCGCTGACGTCGGGGATGCGCGGATTGCGCGTGACGATGACCGGTGTCGTGAGCGCCTTGCCGTCGGCGGTGAGTCGTGCGGTGTAGCGGCCTGGCGGGACAACTGGACCATTCGTTCCGGCGCCCCAGAGGATCATGCCGGGGAAGCTCGCGATGCCCTTCGTGCGAAGGTCCCAGTTGATGCGATTGATGCCCGCCGTCTTTGGCAGGAATGCAGCACCACCGCCACGACGTCCGCCCCCACCGGCTGCTGCAGCACGCCCTGTGGTATCGGGGCGCGTGGTGTCTGGCTCGAAGGTGCGCAGCACCGTGCCCGTGGAATCGAGGATCTCGAGTTTCGCGCTGGTCGGAGCGGTCTTCAGCATCCAGCTGATCGTCACGCCGGTGCCGGAACGAACGCCCACCGGTGGCGTGAAGAGATGTGCGGACGACGCGAGCAGCGCCGGGGTGGCCTGACGGAGCGGTGCGATGTTGTCGAGCACCCAGAAGCCGCGACCGTGTGTCGCGATCACGAGCTCGTTGCCTTCGACGATGAGATCGGCGACCGGAACATCCGGCATATTGAGTCGCAGCGACTGCCAGTTCGCGCCGTCGTCATACGAGAGATAGGTGCCGTGCTGCCCCGCGGCGTACAGCATGCCGCGCCGCGTGGGATCCTCGCGCACCGCGTGGATGTAGTCGTCGGCGCGAATGCCGTTGACGATCTTCGTCCACGTGCGGCCGTAATCGCTCGTCTTCCAGATGTACGGTGCGACATCAT
>JBDSML010000040.1:0-21255 GCA_039915865.1 Gemmatimonadaceae bacterium
GAATGACGCCGCGCACCATCTCCTCCGGCGTCTCGTCGTACACGACCTTCAGGTTCACGAGCCGAGGCAGGCCGGCATTGGGCTGCGCCATCACCGGAAGATCCGTGGCGGAACGATAGCGCTCCACTGCCTGCTTCGCCCAGACCATGTCCATGCCCGTGCCGCAGTTGAGCGCGACGATGTCCGCACCGCTCTCCTGCATGAACTCCGCGGCACGTTCCGGATCGACGCCCATCATCGTGCGAAAGGTCGAGCCGTCGAGCGTGACGTCGTACGCGAGCGAGCCGATGACACACGCCGCTCCCGCGTCCTTGCTCGCCTTGATCGCGATACCCAACTCCTCGAGTCCGGTCTGCGTCTCGATGATGATCGCATCGGCGCCGGCGTCGACGAGTGCGCTCGCCTGCTCGGCGAATGCCTCGCGCACCTGGTCCTCGGTGAAGTCGCCATACGGCTCCATCAGTCCGCCGAACGGTCCGATGTCGCCGAGGACATAGCCCTCACGCGCGCCGAACGCCTGGCGCGCGATGTCGACCGCGGCGGCGTTGATCGCCCGCACGTCACCGGAGAAGCCATGACGATTGAGCATGATGCGCGACCCGCCGAACGTATTCGTGATGATGCAATCCGAACCCGCATCCGCGTACCGACGCTGGATCTCGAGCACCTTCTCGGGCTGGGTGAGGTTCCACGCCTCGCCGCAGTTGCCCTGCTCAAGCCCCGCGAACATGAGCTGTGTACCCATGGCGCCGTCGCCCAGCAGCGGCTTCTCCCTGAGTGCGTCCAGCAGTGATTTCTTCATTGCGTCTGCAGTTCCCGGATTGGTGACGTCTCGTCCTGCGCTTTCTCCCGTTGGACGAGCGCGTAGTGAATCGTCTCGAGCACCGCGCCCCACTTCTGCGCGCGGCTCTCCTCTTCGCAATAACAGGTTGCCGCTGCGGCCGGCCTGGTCCACGACAACACGTCGTTCAACGGCTGTCCGAGCAGCGGCTTTTCCGCGTCGATCGACGCCATGAGCGCCGACGCGTTGACCCTGTACCTGCACATGAACGTGTAGCCGTCGTCGCCCGAGGTGGGCCCGCACTCCTGCGAAAGAATCCGGTACCGGTCCTCTCGCGTTCCCACCGTCACGGCATACTCGAACGACAGCGGCCGCCCCATGTTGCTGCACGTCGTGCCCTCGTAGCGAAAGCGTGCCGCGATCGTACCATCGTCCTGCGTCACGAGCGACAGCCGCTCGGCCGCCCAGCGCTTGAGCGCCTTCGCATTCACCGAGTAGCGTGCGTTGACGTCGAGTGGCTCGGCGCGCGGCGTGACGACGTCCATGATGTCCGCCGGACGCATCGACTCCACCTCGCCCCGACGACGCGGGCGCAGGTACGGCGCGCGCCGGTAGTCGCAGCGCGGCAGCGTGCAGTTCTGGCACGGCACGAGATCGGTCAGCTTGCGTACATGGTCGGTCGCGCGCGTGAGGCCGAACACGGCGAGCAGCGACTTCTTCGGACGCAGCATGCCCGAGTCGAGCACGGTCACGTCACCCGGGAGCGTGGCGTCGCGCGTCAGCAGCGAGATCAGCTGCGACTGATCGGCGATGTCCCAATCCGGATAGCCAGGGCTGTAGTGCGGCAGCACGGCGAGTCCGGCGCGATCCGTCGTCGCGCAGAGCTGGGCGCCGGCCATCATGACGAGGTGCTCGACGACCGCCGAGCCGAAGACCTCGAGAAAGAAATACTCGTCGGGCTTGTCCTCCTTCCATCGACGCTCGGCTTCCCGCTCGACCTCCTCGCCCGCGCTCACGGCAACGAGAACGACACTCTCGGCACGCGCATCGCGCAGGGCAGTCATGAATCGCGGACTGCGGAACGACACACCCTCGATGACGATGGCGTCGCCAGTGATGTCGAGCGAGTCTGCCTGACGGGCGTAGATCCACGGACGTCCATGCTCCGCGTACCAGGCCCGGGCGTCGTTCGACAACTCGAGCGCACGACCCTCGAGCTCGAGGTCGCGAGGATAGCCGAGCAGGCGCTGGAACTCCGCGCCCTGCACACTCGTGTCCGGGCTCGAGTCCGAGATGAGGATCACGTGCCCTGATGCTCGGCGGTTTCCACCGTCTTGAACTGGCAGCCGTCGACGAAATAGTCGAAGAACTGTGGATGCGTCTCGAGACGGCAATGCTCGACGCGACTCACCAGCTCCTCGAGCTCGCGACGTTTCGTCATCGACAGCAGCGTCATGCACGCGCCTTCGATGGCCGCGTTGCCGACCTGCACGATCTTCTCGTCGCCGATGTTCGGGATGAGCCCGATGCGCTTCGACGACTCGATCTTGAGGTGTCGTCCGAAGCCACCAGCGAGGTAGAAGACGTCGATGTCGTCGAAGGCGAGTCCGTACTCGTTGAACACGACCTGCAGACCGGCGACGTTCGCGCCCTTCGCCTGCGCGAGCTCGTTGACGTCGCTCTCGGTGAAGAAGATGCCGTGCTCGGCGTCGATGGTGAATCGCTCCGCGTCGTCCTCGAATCGGCCCATCTGGTTCATGCGGCCCGTGCGCAGCAGTTCGCTCAAGAGGTCCATCAGGCCTGAGCCACAGATGCCTTCGGGCTCGACGTTGCCGATCACGCCGAGGGCGAAGCAGCCGTCGTGGTTGATCGTCACGTCTTCGATGGCGCCCTCGAGTCCCGGCATGCCGCACGTGATCGCGCCGCCTTCGAACGCTGGGCCGGCAGGACACGACGCCGCCATGATCCGCTTCCGATTGCCGACGATGAGCTCCGTGTTCGTGCCGATGTCCATCAGGGCGACGAGCCGGTCTTCATTCGCGAGGTCGATCGCGAGCATGCACGCGGCCGCATCCGCGCCCACATGCCCGCTGATCACTGGAGCGCCGTACACGCGCGCTTTCGGGTGAATGGGCAGGAGTGAGCGCCGGCCCGTGCTCACGAGACTCGTCGTGGTGCGCTTCCCTTCCGCCATCTCGATCTCGGTGATCGACTGATACGGATTCTGCCCGATGGAGTAGACGCTCTCGCGGAAGAAGATGTCGCGCATCGTCGCATTGCCGACGACGACCAACTCGTAGATGGAATGGGGGTCGACAGGGAATGCTTCGATGGCGTGCGTGAGGTAGCCGGCCAGCGTGCGCATCAACAGATAGCCGGTGTGCTGCGTGTCGTAGTGGATGCGCGACATCACGTCCGACCCGCCAAACCGCTGCGGATTCTCGAAGGACGCGTCGGCGACCTGCTCGCCCGTCTCGAGATCGAAGAGGCGGAGCACGATGGTCGTCGTGCCGAGATCCATGGCGAGGCCGTGGATCGGACCCGTCGAGCGTGCGACTTCCCGCCCGTCGATGAGAATGCGATCACCATCGCGCGTGACGGCTGGCTCGAGCGTCAGCGGATGCGCGCCCACGGGCAGGCCGAACGCGTGGCGCTCGATCTTCATCTGGCCGCGACGCATCGTGTGACACGTGACGACGCCATCGCTGCCGACGACACGCGTCTGGCAGGAGAGACGGAAGCGTCCTTCGAGGTGCGACTCCGGCGCCGTGCGCGGCGAAAGCAGCGGCATCCCAGCCGTCACTTCCACGATGCACTCCTTGCACTTGCCGTTCTTGATGCAGGAGGTGGGCACCTGAATGCCGAGCGACTCGGCGTAGTCGAAGAGCGACGTCGCGCGATCGTCCGCTTCCGTGGTAGCGCCGTTTATCGTCAGCGTCGGCGGCATCTCACCAATCCGCCTTCGCCTCCAACTCGGCGATCACCGCCGCGACGACGTCGAGCGCCGAGCCGTCGCGCTCCTGTTCGTCGCTCCACTTCCACTCGGCCGTGTAGGCGTCGGCGCCGGTGATGCCGCGTTTCTGTGCAAGTGAGTCGATGCGCTGCGCGAACTTCGGCGGCAGCTCGACACTGACGTCGTTGCCGGCGTCGTCCGCAGCGCGCACCTGCGATGGGACCTCCTGCCAGTAGAGGATCTTGAAGGTCGAGCGCTGGCCGACGGCACTTGAAGGCAGGTCCCTTGCGTCGCTCGGGGCGACAACTGAAGCGGCGGTCTCAGCTTCCCGACCAGACGCGAGGCGCAGAAAGAGATCGACCGCCGCGGACGCATTCTGTCCGTAGCCATCAGCGCCAATTTCATCGGCGAACATCTGGCTGATCGGTGCACCACCGACCGCCATCTTGATCTCGCCGCGACCCGCCGCCTCGAAGCCGTCGATCACCGTCTTCATGTACGTCATCGTCGTCGTGAGCAGCGCGCTCATGCCGATGATCTTCGGATTGAACTTGTCCGCCGCCGCCATGAACTTCTCGACGCTCTGGTCCACGCCGATGTCGTACACCTCGAAGCCTGCGCCTTCGGCCATCATGCAGACGAGGTTCTTGCCGATGTCGTGCAAGTCGCCGCGCACGGTGCCCATGAGCAGCACGCCGATGCGATTCGCCTCGTTCTCGCGCGCGCTCAGCAGCGGCTTGAGCACGGCCATGCCCGCCTTCATCGCGCGCGCGGCGATCAGCACTTCGGGGACGTAGAGGATGTTGTGCTTGAAGTCCTCGCCGACGACGCTCATCCCGGCGATGAGTCCTTCATTCATCACCTCCTGGAAGTGACGCCCCTCCGCGAGGGCGTCCTTCGTCATCTGCTCGACCTCCTTCGCCTTCCCTTCATAGAGGCACTGATTCATCAACGCGTAGTCAACCATGGCTAGGCTCGCCTGACCCGCTTGGCGTTGAACTCCTGCAGCGCCTCGAGCATTGCCATGATGTTCTCCTTCGGCATGCCCGGGCTCACGCCGCCGCCGACGGAGAGAATCATTCCGCGGCCATCTTCACCCGTGCCGCCAGCGAGCACCTCGAGCGTGGCCTCGCGCACTTCGGCCGGCGTGCCGCGCACCGCGATCTCGAGTGGATTCACGTTGCCCATGAGGCACATGCGATCGCCGACGCGCTGCTTCACTTGCGTGATGTCCTTCTGCTTGCCCCAGTTGAGGACGTTGAATCCCGCGTCGGGCAGGTGATCGAGACACGCATCCACTTCGGCGTCGTTGTGATAGAGCTTCACCCAGTCGTCGGGGAACGCATCGCAGATGCGCTTCAGGTATGGATGCGCGAATTCCATATAGTGCTCTTCATTGATGAACCCCACGATGTCGTCGAGGATGAAGATTCCCTCGACGTCGTCGCCCAGCACCTTGTGCTGCGCCTTGAGCCAGTCGATGATGACGCGCGTGCAGAGGTCGATGAGGCGATGGACTTCGTCCGGCTTCTCGACGATCTCGATCATGAGATTGGTAGTACTGCGAACAAAACCCGCCGTACAAAGCGGTCCGCGCGCCGTCACCATCGGCAGGATCTCGCCCGCCGCCTTGATGCGGGGCACGGCCATCTTGTAGCGGTGCAGCGTCATCGCCGCGAAGGCGTCGGCTTCGACTTCGTATTCCGGAAACTCGTCGATGTCCTCGAGCCGATAGAGGGTGTGATACTCGCTCGGCGTGTTGTCTTCCCAGAACTTGATCTTGGCGCCAAGAATCGAGGGCTCGGCCGCCATGCCGTATTCCATCCACCACGATGGAACGAGGATCACGTCGGGGAATTCCTTCGCGATCCTGAGGTTGGACTCGAACCAGAGCTCGGGGTCGAGGTAGTAGTCCATGTGCTTGATGCCCAGATACCCGGGAATCCATGGACTATCGACGATGAGCGCCATCGGCACGTTGTCCTGGCTCTCGAGGCGGGCAGCCCGCTTGAAGATTTCCCACTGATCCCGGCGCATGGACTCCCTTTTCGTTTGGTCATCTTATGACTTAGCCCGAAAGGATGGGCTTCGTCGCTGAATGTGTCAAGCCATTCACGTGGCTCCGGACAGCGGTGGCCCGGGCACCTCGAGCACTTCCGCGGTGATGTCTTCCAGCCGGCGCTGTCGCGTCTCGATGCCGAAAATGGCTACCAGCACCACAGCGATCGTCATTGGAATGGCACCGATCATGGCAACGGTCGAGATGGAAGGGGTCGTGATCCCGAACGCGACGAGGCCGATGATCGCCACGCCGCCCGCCTTGCTCGCCCCTGCGGCAAACCCGGACCCACGTGACCTGACCCGTGTCGGATAGATCTCGGCGCTGTACACCGACAGCACGGCGACGACGGCGCTGATGCCCCAGATCGGAACGATGAGCAACACGTACAACAGGCTGCGATTCTGCACGATCGCGTCGCCGGCGATGACGAAGCCGAACAGCGCCGCCGCGGTGAGCGACGTGATGAGCATGATCGTCTTCTTGCTGCTCCAGAAGCCGTACATCCACGCCACGAGAAAGGTCAGCGGGAAGCCCATCGCTGCCGAGTTGCGCAGGATGGTATCGGCCTCGGTGTACCCGAGCTTTCTCAGGTTCGACGGAATCCAGAGGTTGAAGCCGAAGAGAACGAGGCCCGATCCTAGGGCGAGAATGCCGATTACGAGCGTGAGTCCAAGAAACTCGCCGCTGAGGAGTTGGCGCCAGTTGCTCTTCACCTGCGCGTCGAGCGCGATCTCGGGCGCTGCTTCCTCGACGACGACTGCGCCGTACCGCTGCATCACGACGCGCGCTTCGCTCTCACGTCCGTTGGCCAGGAGATAGCGCGGCGATTCGGGGATCCACCGATTGAGCAGGATGAACACGAGGCCGGTCGGCAGACCGATCAACCACAGGATGCGCCAACTGTACGTCGGCACCAGTGCAGCCGAGAGCCAACTCGTGAGCACGTAGGCGCCGGCGATGTCGGCACCGATGAGGATCATCAACCAGCTGCGGTGTCGCGCCGGGATCGTCTCGGCCAGGAGTGCGTAACAGAGGGGAAGCATTCCTCCGACAGCAAGGCCCATCACGAAGCACATCACCAGGTTCCAGGCGAAGCTGGGCATCGTGCCGCAGATGGACGTCCCGATGAACGCGATACCGGCATAGAGGATCGACGCGCGGCGTCCGATGCGATCACCGAGCCATCCCCAGAGGAAGGAGCCGAGGACGGTGCCGAAGATGCCGCTGAACGCGAGCCAGGCGGCGGGCGTCGTCCCTGTTGGGTTCAGCGGCGACTTGAGTCCGTACTCCATCGTCATGCCCGGCATGACGAACGCCAGCGCCGTGGGCTTCATGATGTCGATCGTCACGGCGATGGCCATCGTGATGAGCAAGCCAATATGCGCCGGAGTGATCGGCGCGTCGTCGAGCGCACTGACGCGAATGCGCGACGCGGTGTGCGCCGTCGCGGTTGCCGTGCGTGGATACAGACCGTACAACGCCGCGACGAGGCCGAGGAGGATCGCCGCCATACCGATGTGCATCGTCGTGGTCATCGGCATGCCGGCGAGCTTGTAGTGCATGCTGCGTCCCATCAGGTACATGGGAATGTGCATGATGGTGCCGACCGTGACCGCGACCACGCCGAACCAGAATGCGCCAGCGTGGTGGAAGGTCACGCCGCCGAGTCTCATGTCTTGTGTTTGCGCCATGCCGACAACCTGACCCTGGTGAGTTCGCACATGAGCTGATCGTGCCCGAGTACTACAACAGCACGAGCCTGACTTGCAGCATTGGGTTTTCACCGCGCGCGCAGGAGTGGTATGTTCGGCGCAACCTCTCCCGGAAAATCAACGTATGACGAAAACGTCGCGACTCGCCCTGTTCATCACCGCGTTTTGTGTCGCCACGGTGTTGCCGGCGCAGAAGTACGACCCGAAAAGCTACGAGCATTCGTCGGCCGACGTCCCCATGCGCGACGGACTCAAGCTACATGTCGAGATCTACTGGCCGAAAGACGCAACTGCGCCACTGCCCTTTCTCTTCGAGAGGACTCCATACGGCGTCGCAGGTTCGGCGGGCCGGCTGACCGGCGGCTATTCGGATCTCGCCGAGGAAGGCTACATCTTCGTCTTCCAGGACATCCGCGGACGGTACAAGAGCGAAGGCACGTTCGTCATGCAGCGTCCGCCCCGTCCGGTCGACTCGCCCGCGCAGGCGATCGACGAGGGAACCGACACGCACGACTCCATCGACTGGCTGCTCAAGAACATTCCGAAGAACAACGGGCGTGTCGGCATGCTCGGCGTGAGCTACGACGGCTGGACCACGGCGATGGGCATGTTGAACGGACATCCCGCGCTCAGGGCGGTGAGCCCGCAGGCGTCGCCGGCGGACATGTGGATCGGCGACGACTTTCATCACAACGGTGCCTTCCGCCTGAGCTACGGCTTCGAGTACGCGTATCTCACCGAGGCGACGAAGGAGAATTCCGATTTCGACTTCGGGACCTACGATACGTACGAGTGGTACCTGAAGCTGGGAGCGCTGTCCAACGTTCAGGCGAAGGTGCTGAAGGACAAGAAGCTGCCGACGTGGACGGACTTCGCCGCGCATCCCAACTACGACGGCTTCTGGCAGCGGCAGGCGATGAAGCCATATCTCACGCACGTGACGGTGCCGACGCTGAACGTCGCGGGATGGTGGGATCAGGAGGACTTCTACGGGCCGGTGACGATCTACCGTGAGCTCGAGAAGCACGACCAGCGGAATCAGAATTCACTCGTCGTCGGGCCGTGGCGTCATGGCGGCTGGGGCGGCGGTCCAGGGCAGAAGCTCGGCAAGATCGACTTCGGCTCTCCGACCGGCGAGTACTACCGACAGAAGATTCAGGCGCCGTTCTTCGCGTATTACCTGAAGGACAAGGGCGCGGTGAATCAGCCCGAGGCCACCGTGTTCGAGTCCGGAAGCAACACGTGGCGGACGTTCGACTCGTGGCCGCCGAAGAGCGCGGTGAAGCGGTCGCTCTACTTCCATGCCGACGGAAAGCTCTCGTTCGACGCACCGACCAGCGGTGGAGGCAGCGCGAACGACAGCTACATCAGCGACCCAGCGAAGCCGGTGCCGTATCGTCCTCGGCCAATCGAGCCGACGTACTATCCGAAGGGATCGGGATGGTACACGTGGCTGCTCGAGGATCAGCGGTTCGTGCAGAACCGGCCGGATGTCCTGAGCTGGGAGACCGAGCCGCTCGCGGAGGACGTCGTCGTCGCTGGTGAGATCACGGCGAAGCTGTTCGCGAGTACGACGGGTCAGGACGCCGACTGGGTGGTGAAGCTCATCGACGTCTATCCGGAGGAGTATCCGGCGGACTTCAAGCTCGGAGGCTACGAGTTCATGATCGCGAACGACGTCTTTCGCGGTCGGTTCTGGAAGTCGTTCGAGAGGCCGGTGGCGCTCGTGCCCAACGAGGTGACGCCCTTCACCATCGACCTGCACACGCAGAGCTATCGATTCCAGAAGGGGCACAAGATCATGGTGCAAGTGCAGAGCACGTGGTTCCCGATCATCGACCGGAATCCGCAGACCTGGGTGCCGAATATTTTCCTGGCGAAGGAGTCGGACTTCAAGGCGCAGCTGCATCGCATCTGGAGGACGCCCTCGCAGGCGTCGCGCGTGGAGATTCAGACGGTGGCGCCGTGACGGCGTGAGCACGAGCTCGAGCGGCGAGCCGCCAGCGGGAGCATGAGCGTGAGCGTGAGCCTCCAGCTACCAGCATGTCAGAGCCCGAGCTCCAGCTCGAGCTCTGATTGGCTCAATGCTGGAGGCTCTTACGCTCACGCTCAGGCTCATGGCTCAGGGCTGAGGCTCATGGCTCAGGCTCGAGCTGATGGCCGTCCGTCAGTTGCCCTTCCGGTGGGTATGTGTAGGTTCCTACACATGGCAACCAACCTCGCAATCGACGACGCACTGCTCGCCGAGGCGCTCCGCGTCGGCGGCCACAGGACCAAGAAGGACACCGTCAACGAAGCGCTGGCGGAGTACATCCAACACCGCAAGCAGGCGAAGGTCGTCGAACTGTTCGGCACGATCGACTTCGACCCAGCCTACCAGTACAAGAAGCAGCGTCGGCGGACGTGAACGTTCTCGTCGACACGTCCGTCTGGTCCTTGGCACTGCGCCGCGCGAAGGCGCTGCCGTCGCCGATCGTGAGGGAATTGGCGGAACTGGTCAGTGAAGCTCGCGTCGAGATCGTCGGCCCGGTCCGTCAGGAGCTTCTCTCGGGCGTCACGACGAGCTCGCAGTTCGATGACCTCCGAGAGCATCTGCGGGCCTTCCCGGATCTCGAGCTCGAGACCGCCGATTTCGAGGAGGCAGCCCAGATGTACAACAGGTGCCGATCCAAGGGCATTCAGGGATCCAACACGGATTTCCTGATGTGTGCGGTCGCCGTCCGCCGAAACCTCGCCATCTTCACCATTGACGGGGACTTCGCGGAATTCCGGCGAGCGGTCCCTATAGCCCTTCACTCACCACGCTCGTAGCTGAGGGTCGTTCTCAACTTCCAGGACGGTCGCGGCGTACATATTCAGAGCCGACAACCCACCTTCGACTGAGTCCATGTCCACTTCCCGTCGAGATTTCCTCAAGACGAGCGCGGGCGCTGCCGCTGCCACGCTCGTCGCGCCGCACCTGCTGCACGCCGCGGCGCCGTTCAACGCACTGACGCCGTACCTCGCCGCTCCGTCGGCCGAGACGTACGTCCTCGATCTCGCGCACGAGGCGCTCAATGCCGCGAAGGATGCGGGCGCCTCGTATGCCGACGTCCGCGTCGGCCGCTATCGTCGCCAGTCGGTGAACACGCGCGAGCGCCGCATCACCGGCGTTGCGGACTCCGAGTCGTACGGCATCGGGATTCGCACGCTGGTCAACGGCTCGTGGGGCTTCGCGGCGACGAGCAACATGACGACGGATGGCGTCGTCAAGGCCGCTCGTGAAGCCGCGCGCATCTCGCGCGCGGCCAAGAGCGTGCAGAAGCGTCCGGTCGAGCTCGCGCCCACGCCCGTGGTCAAGGGCACATGGATGACGCCCGTCACCCGCGATCCCATCGACGTCCCCATCGAGGAGAAGGTCGCCCTGCTCTTCGCGACCAACGAGGCCGCGCTCAAGGTGCCGGGCGTCCGCTTCGTGAACTCGGGAATGCAGTTGCTGCGCGAGGTGAAGACGTACATCAACTCCGAAGGCACCGAGACCACGCAGACCTTTGTCCGCGTCGGTCCGAACTTTTCGGCCACTGCCGTCGGCGCGGGCGGATTCCAGCAATACAGCGAAGAGCTTGCTCCGCGTGGCTCAGGGTGGGAGTACATCACGTCGCTCGACATGCCGGGCAACGCCGCGAGGTGGGCGGCACTTGCCGTCGAGAAGGTCGGTGCGAAGTCCGTCGAGCCGGGCCGCTATGACCTCATCCTCGATCCGACGAATCTCTGGCTCACCATCCATGAGTCGATCGGGCATCCGACGGAGCTCGATCGCGCGATGGGCTACGAGGCGAACTACGCCGGGACGAGCTTCGTCGCGCCGCCGGACAAGCAGATCGCGAAGCTCAAGTACGGTACGCCGATCATGAACATCCAGGGCGATCGCACGCAGGAGGGCTCGCTCGCTCGCGTGGCGTGGGATGACGAAGGTGTCGGCGCCGACAAGTGGCTCATCATCGACAAGGGGATCTTCAAGGACTACCAGACGACGCGCGAACAGGCGGCGTGGATCTCCAAGCTCACGGGCGTGAAGAAGTCGCATGGCTGCTCCTTCGCCGACTCGTGGGACAGCGTGCAGTTCCAGCGCATGCCGAACGTGTCGTTGCTGCCGGGCGACAAGGACATCGGCCTGAACGACATCATCGCGGCGACCGACCGCGGCATCGTGATCAAGAATCGCGGCTCGTGGTCGATCGATCACCAGCGGTACAACTTCCAGTTCTCCGGCCAGGTGTTCTACGAGGTGAAGGGCGGGAAGATCGTCGGGATGCTGAAGGACGTCGCGTACCAGGCGAACACGCCGGTGTTCTGGAACTCGATGGACATGATCGGCGGGAAGAGCTCGTACTGGCTCGGCGGCTCCTTCGGCGACGGCAAGGGTGAGCCGGCGCAGTCGAACTCCGTGAGCCACGGCTGTCCACCCGCGCGGTTCAAGGGCGTGAACATCGTCTCCACCGGGAGGGGCGAGTAAATGACGAAGTCCCTCTTTGCGTCCGACGCGGATTTCCTGTCGCAGGCGCAGGCCAAGGCGCTGGCCGATCGCGTGCTCTCATTCGCCAAGGCCGATGAGACGCGCGTGAACATCACGAGCGGCTGGAGCGGCAATACGCGCTTCGCCGGCAACGAGATCACGACGAGCGGCGGCACGACGAACACGAGCATCACGGTGACGTCCAGCATCGGGAAGCGTCGGGCGTCGGCGTCGACGAACATTCTCGATGACGAGAGCCTCAAGCGCACGGTGGATCTCGCCGAGCGTCTCGCGAAGTTGAGCCCGGAGGATCCGGAAGCGATGCCGGAGCTCGGCGCCCAGACGTACGTGCCCGTGAACGGCTACTTCGACAAGACCGCCGACCTCACTCCCGAATCGCGCGCGGTTGCGGCGAAGCGCACGATCGACGTCGCCGAGCAGACGGGAAAGGAGGTGGGCAACATGTTCGTCGCGGGCTTCCTGCGCGCGACCGCCGGCTGCAACGCGGTGGCGACCAGCAAGGGCTTGTTCGCGTATCACCGCAACAGTGACGCCGATTTTTCGACGACGGTGCGCACGCCCGACGCCACCGGCTCAGGGTGGGCGAGCGCCGGTGCGCGTGACTGGAGCCTGATCGATCCCGTGGCGCTTGGTCGCGCTGCCGCGCGCAAGGCAGTGGCGAGCCGCAAGCCGAAGGCGATCGAGCCTGGCCTGTATACGGTGGTGCTCGAACCGCAGGCGGTCTCCGACATCATGCCGCAGCTCCTCGGCTCCTTCAACGCGCGCGCGAATGACGAAGGGCGCGGCACGTTCAGCAAGAAGGAAGGCGGCACGAAGCTCGGCGAGAAGATCGCCGACGAGCGGGTGACGATCTACTCCGATCCTACCGACGCCGATCTCCTCACGCAGCCGTTCGACCAGTCGGGCTTTCCACTCAAGCGGGTGGTGTACATCGAGAACGGCATCCTCAAGAACTTCTCGTACGACCGCTACTGGGCCCAGCAGAAAAACGTCGCGGCGACGACGGGTGGCGGTGGCGGATTCGGCGGCGGTGGGGGTGGTGGAGGAGGTGGCGGTGGCGGCGGGGGTCTCAAGTTCGTCGGCGGTACGAAGTCGACGGACGAGTTGATCGCGAGTACGGAGCGCGGGATTCTCGTCACGCACTTCTTCTACATCCGCTTTCTCGATCAGCGGACGGTGTTGCTCACCGGCTTGACGCGTGATGGCACCTTCCTGATCGAGAAGGGGAAGGTCACGCAGGCGCTGAAGAACTTCCGCTGGAACGAGAGTCCGCTGTTCATGCTCTCGAAGATCGACGAAATCGGGAAGGCGGAGCGGACGGCGGCGGGTCAGGTGATGCCGTCGCTGAAGGTGAAGGATTTCAACTTCACGTCGCTGTCGGATGCGGTCTGAGCAAGACGATCGGCTCAGAGAAGCGCCTCATTCCAGATTTGGAGTGGGGCGCTTTTTTTTGGAGGCACGCACTTGGGCAAAGGCGGAACTACGCAACGCTGTGCGCGCTTCGCGCACGGCGCAGGCTTCGCCAACGCAGAACGACGCTGTTACTGCAGTTACTGCGTATTTCTGCGATGGCGCAGCCTGCGTTTTTTCTGCGATGCGTAGTTGGGCTTTCCCGAGTTGAACGCTACCTCACCGCTCGATGCTTCGCCGCATTTTTACGATCTGCAGCACCATGCCATCCGGCAGCGCGGCGTCCGCGCGCTCGATCGCCTTGAAGCCGAGCGTCTCATAGAACGGAACACCGGGCAACGTCGCCCCGAGTTCGAGCGCCTTGAACCCCGCCGCCTCGGCCGACGCGCGACACGCCTCGAACACGCGACGCCCCAGTCCACGTCGAGCATAGGCGGGATGCACGAAGAACGCCCTGATGCGGGCGGCGTCCACCAAGGGATCCAGCAGCGCATCCGCGGCGTGGCCCTTGTGTTGATCGCCGCCGTAGAGCGTGCCGCGCTTGCTCCATCCGCCACTCGCGGCAAGCGACTCGTCGGGCGCTTCGACGACGTAGTACGTGTGATCGGCGATGAGTTGCGTGTCCGGTCCAAAGACGTGTCGCAGCGCCTGGTCGATCTGCGCGATCGAGTAGTAGCTCGTACTCAACCCGCGCACGGACGCGTCGATCAGCTTCACGATCGACGGAACATCGTCCGCTGTGGCGAGGCGGAGGGAGAGTCCGTCGCTCACGGCTGTAGTGCGCCTCCGCCCTTCATCCACCGGTCCAGCCATTCGCGCTCGTTCAACATGCGGTGCACGATGTTCCACGAACCTGCGATGCCATGCGGCTGGCCCGCGTACTGAATCATCTTCGCCGGCACACCGTGCTTCTTCAGCGCGACGAACATCTGCTGCGCCTCGGATACCGGCACGCGCTGATCGACCTCACCGTTGATGAACAGCGTCGGCGCCTTGGCGCGGTCGGCGTACGTCAGTGGCGACTGCCTGATCATGATGTCGCGCGCCTTCGCGTCCCACGGTCCGCCGAAGAATTCCGTCTCCTTCGTGCGCGGGATGTCGGCATTGCCGTAATCGCTCGTCCAGTTGACGATGCCCGCGCCGGGAATCGCCGCCGCGAAGCGATCGGGATACTGGGTGATCAGCCAGTTGGTCATGAAGCCGCCGTACGAGTGCCCGATCGTGGCGACCTTGCTCTTGTCCACCGGATAGCGCGCGATCACGTGATCGATGCCCGCCATCACGTCCTGGCCATCCTTCGTTCCCCACGCGCCCCACGTGGCCCAGAGGAATTCCTCGCCGTAGTTGGTCGAGCTGCGGAAGTTCACCTCGAGCACGAAGTAGCCATTCGCGGCGAGGTACTGGTTCTTGAAGTTGAGCCCATACTCGATGGCGCTGTGCGGTCCGCCGTGGTTGCTCACGACGAGCGGATACTTCCCTGCACCGACGCGATAGCCATTCGGGTACGTGAGCCACCCTTCAACCGGCGTCCCGTCGACGCTCCTGAACTGCAGCCGCTCCGCTCGACTCAGTGCGAGCTCCGCCACGAGATCGTCGTTCACGTGAGTGAGTTGATGCTCGCCACTCCCGTCCATGTTCGCGCCCCACAGCTCGCTCGGCGCCTCGAACGTGCCGACACTGTACGACATTTTCGCGAACGTCCTGTCGAAGCTGAAGCCCGCGAGGCGACGCTGCCCCGACGTCACCTGCTGGACCGCACCACCGCTCACCGGCACGCGGAAGAGATGCTCGGTGCCACCGACGCCGCCGACGAAGTAGACGAACTGTGCGTCGGGACTCCACTGCGCGTTCGTCGGGATGTAGTCCCAGTCGTCGGTCAGCACGCGTTCGGTGTCACCATGCGCCGGCAGTACGACGAGATCGACCGCGGCGCCGTGCGTCATCTTCTTCGCGATGATCGCGTCCGTGGACAGCTGGCGCGACGCGAGAATCCACTTGCCGTCGGGCGAATAGCGCGCGCCATTGTAATCGAACTCGGTGCTCGGCGTCAGTCGTCTGAGCGTGCCACCGAGCGTCGCCGTATAGATGTCCGTCCTGCCGTAGACATGCTCGTTGCGATACGCGCTGTCGACGCTGAACAGCAGTGCCGTGCCGTCGGGACTCCACTGCAGCCCGGCGGGACGCACGGCGAGACGCGTGAGCTGCCGCGCTGTCTTGTCGTCGTCGCCCGCCGCGGCGATGAAGACCTCCTGCGGCGGATTCACCTGTGGGTCGGTCGCATTGGCCAAGGGAAACGGCCCGCCGTCGCGATGGAATTCCATCCAGTCGTACTGCACGCCCTTGAAGCGCTCTTCGTGACGCTTCTCGAAGTCGCTCGCATACACGCGTGAGCGCGCGGGGGGCGGCGTATCGCGCACGGATGCGACCCACTTGCCGTCGGGGCTCGTCTGCGGCGCGACCTCGCCTCCGCGGCCACCGCGACCGCCGGGCATGGCAGCGCTGTCAACGCGCTCGGGGTTCGTCAGTTGGACCGTGAGTGTGCGCCCGCCGGTCGTCAAGCGGAGGCGTCCGTCGGTCGTCCACGAGGGCGCGACCGTGTTGGCGCGCTCGGGGCTGACGCGTCGTGCGGGTGCGGAGGCGTCGAACGGTACCACCCACACTTCACTCAGTATCCCATTCGACTCTTCGATACGCGTACCGACGGTGAACGCGACCCAGCGGCCGTCGGGAGAGAGCTCGGGTGCGCCGACGGTCTTGAGGCGGTAGTAGTCCTCGATGGCGAGGGGTCGCTTCGTCGTCTGCGCGCCGACACTACTGCCGAGCGATACGAGCGCGATGACGAGCAAGTGGCGGCGCGAGGGGTGCATTGCGTCTCCAAATCCGGGGTTCGGGAAGATCGCTTCGATCCGGCGAGTATGTTAGCCGCGATCCGCGTCATCGCCCCCTCGCATTCCCCTCTACAGGCACGAACCGTAGAATGAACCACGCCAACGCTCCCCTCCGGCGAGCCGTACCCATATCGACATCCCGGATCGTCCCACATTGAGGAGATAGCATGTCCCGCCGCCAGTCTCTCCCGCGCGTCGCCGCCTCGGCGCTGCTCGCGAGCGCCGCCATTCTGTCGTCGGCCCCTCGCGCGCACGCCCAGGCGCAGGCCAACGACTCCGCCTATACCGCGAAGATCAAGGAATACCTCCAGGATCCCCGCATCTCGACGGAACTGGTCGATCACCTCCCCGCGTCCGCCACCGTCCCGACGCCGCTCAAGTTCCTCGGCAAGATCGTCGGCACGCCGGGCGAGCTCACATATGCCAAGGACATCCACCGCTACTTCGACGCCCTCGCCAAGGCGAGTCCGCGCGTGAAGGTGTGGCGCATGGGCAAGAGCGAGGAGGGCCGCGACATGGTCGTCCTCGCGGTGGCCGACGAGGCGACGATCAGGGATCTCGACAAGTACAAGGGGATGCTCAAGCAGCTTGCCGACCCGCGCAAGACGTCCGACGCCGAGGCGCGCGCCGTCATCAAGAATGCGAAGCCGATCTATTGGCTGACGAGCGGCATGCACAGCCCGGAGACGGGCGGCCCCGAGATGCTGATGGAGCTCGCGTATCGCCTCGCCGTCGAGGAGACGCCGTACATCCAGGGCATCCGCAACAACGTCATCACGTTCATCACGCCGGTGCTCGAGGTGGACGGACGCGAGAAGGTCGTGGACACGTATTACTTCAACAAGAAGCGCGCGACGGGAGAAGCACGTCTCCCCGTGATGTACTGGGGCAAGTACGTCCAGCACGACAACAACCGCGACGGCATGGGACAGTTCCTGTCGCTCACGAAGGAGACGACGAAGACCTTCCTCGAGTGGACGCCGACGGTGCTGCACGACCTGCACGAGGCGCAGTCGTATCTCTACTCGAGCACGGGCACGGGCCCGTACAACGAGCAGCTCGATCCCATCACGATCAACGAGTGGTGGGTGATGGCGCAGAACGACGTCATGGAGATGACGAAGCGCGGCGTCCCCGGCGTCTTCACCTATGGCTTCTACGATGGGTGGGTGCCAAACTATATGTTCTTCATCGCGCACGCGCACAATTCGGTGGGCCGCTTCTATGAAGTGCAGAGCTACGGGCCGGACAACAATCCGAACCTGACGCTTCCGGCCACGACGACGAGCCGAGAGTGGTTCCGGCCGAATCCGCCGCTGCCGTCCATCAAGTGGGGGCCGCGCAACAACACGAACATCCAGGAGTCCGGCATCCTCATCTCGCTCAAGCAGATGGCGGACAACAAGGACATGTTCCTCGAAAACTACTGGCTGAAGAACAAGCGATCGGTGGACAAGGGAAAGAATGGCCCGACATACGCGTGGGTCATCCCCGCGGCGCAGACGCGCAAGGCCAACACCGCCGATGCGATCAACGACCTGCGTCGCCAGGGGCTCGAGATTCACACGGCGACGAGCGCGTTCAAGGCGGGCAGCATGGACGTGAAGGCGGGCGATTACATCGTCCGCGCCGACCAGCCGTATCGCACGCTGGCCGACATGTACTTCTCACTGCAGAACTATCCGATCGCCAACCCGGCGCCGTACGACGACACCGGCTGGACCTTCCAGCTGATGCGCAACCTCGTCATCGCCCCTTGCACCGACAAGGCGATCCTCGGCCAGCAGATGGCGATGGTGACGAGCGACGTGAAAGCGGCGGGTGGTATCGCGGGGTCGGGTCCGGTCATCGTCGTCGACAACACGGCCGACAACAACCTCGCGTCGTTCCGCTTCAAGAACGCTGCGGTGAAGATGCAGGCGGCCGAAGATGATTTCGACGCGATGGGTCATCACTTCCGCGCCGGCGCGTTCATCATCGCGAACGGCGACCACGCCAAGCTCGACGCACAGCTCAAGGATCTCGGTCTCTCGGCGTGGGCGATGGCGACTGCACCGACGGTGAAGTCGCATGACCTCGACCTGCCGCGCATCGGCTACGTGCACTCGTGGTCGCGCACGCAGGACGAAGGCTGGGTGCGCGCCGCGTTCGACACGTATGGCATTCCGTACACCTACTTCGCCGACCAGAAGCTGCGCGACGGCAACCTGCGCGCGAAGTACGACGTCATCGTCTTCCCGCACGTCGGTGGTACGGCACAGAGCATGGTGGCCGGCACGCCGAAGACGGGCACACTCGCGCTGCCGTACAAGAAGACCGACGCGACGCCGAACCTCGGCTTCATGGACCAGAGCGACGACATTCGCGGTGGCATGGGCATCGAAGGGTTGATGAACCTCTACAAGTTCGTCGAGGAAGGCGGCACGCTGATCACCGAGGGCGCGACGTCGACGATCTTTCCCGAGTACAACCTCACGAGTGGCATCACGGTGGAGACGCCGGCGGACCTCTTCGCGCGCGGTTCGATTCTCCGCGGCATGATCTCGGACAAGAAGAGCCCACTCGTGTACGGCTATGAAGGCAATCAGCTGCCCGTGTACTTCAGCCAGACGCCGGTGCTGAACGCTGGCGGCACGGCGGCGGCCGGTTTTGGTGGCGGCCGCGGTGCGGTGGGCAGCCAGAACGTCACGCCCAACGCGACGCCGCTCAAGCTCTCGCCGTGGGATTCGGCGGCGGCGGCGTACGAGGCAGCGACGACACCGGCGCCGGTTCGCGGTGGTCGTGCCGGCGGTGGTGGCGGCGGTCAGTTCGGCCAGCAGGCGGCCGAGACGGCGCGTCCGCGCGTGGTCATGTCGTTTCCGACCAACCCGAACGACATGCTGCTCTCCGGCACGTTGGCGGGCGGCCAGAGTCTCTCGGGTCGCGCGCAGCTCGTCGATGCGCCGATCGGCAAGGGACACGTCGTCATGTTCGCCATCCGCCCGTTCTGGCGCTGGCAGACGCAGGGTGCCTACATGCTTGGCTTCAATGCCCTGATGAACTGGAACGATCTCGACGCCGGCAAGGCCGCAACGCCGGCGCCGAGACCGGTGGGCGGGCAGTGAGCCGACCGGCAGTACGACTGTGGAGCACACTGGTGGCGACGCTCGTCGCCATCGGTGGGCCTGCGGAACTCCGTGCGCAGGATACGTCGATGGCGAACCGGCCCAAGGCAACGACATCATGTGGGCCATTCGCGCTGATTCTGGTAACGGTCGTGGACATGAAAGGCGCGCCAGTCACAGACGCGATTGTCGACGTTAGGCGGGAGAAGGATGGCAAGGTCGTCCCTGGTGCGATGGCAGACATGTCGCCGACGGGAGAGTACGTCGTGATGGATGACTCGTCGCTGGAGCTGGTTCCGGCGGCCGGCGCCCGGTTCATCGTTCGGGCGACTCGTGGTAAACAGACGGCGCAGACGGTTTTGCGCATTGGGCGAAGTTCAAACGGCTGTCACGTCAGGCGCATGGACGATGCGCAGAAGCTCGTCCTCGGCCGCTAGGAGGGAGGGTCGCTGGTCTAATGTTTATCCGCCCCTCTTGACGGTTTCATCCCTTGGCCGCACTGTGTAGCCAGTTACCGTCATTCGGCGCGGTGAAGCGCAGATCTCGGTACAGTCCCCCTGCTCGTTTCGCCCCCCACGGAGTACCGACGTATGAATTTTCGTTCCGCAGCTCGAGCTGTCGGCGCGGCCATTGTGCTCACGCCCGCAATGCTCTCCGCGCAGTCCCAGCAGGTGCTGACATTTGGCAACGCCAATCAGTACACAGCGATCGTCAAGAGCATGGTCTCGGCTGCCGGCAACGTCAACACCGACCCACGCTACCAGACGCCTGTGAGCCCAGCCTATAATGGCGTGGGATCCATCCGTATCACGTCCGACTCCGGCACGTTCATCTGCACTGGGTCGTTGTTGAAGGACGGTGTGACGGTGCTGACCGCCGCGCATTGTCTCACCGGTGGCATCGGGAACGTGTCCGCGGTCTCGGTCAATTTCTATCCGACGAACGCGACGGCGGAAGTGATCAACGCGGTCAGCTGGAACGCGAATCCGGCCTATTCGGGCAACGTGATCGACGAGAATGACATCGGCGTCATTCGTCTCGCGAATGCGGCATCGGCCGGCGTCACACGCTACGACTTGTACACCGGTACTGCCGAGAACAACAACTTCGAGTTCGTCGGCTTCGGGCAGCGTGGATCGAACGGTCAAGGCGTCAACGCCCCGAATGGTGGCGGTCCCAACTTCACACTCGCCAGTCGGCGCAAGGGTCAGAACCTGTTCGACATCGCACTGGGTGACAGTCGCTGGGACTGCCCCGTGACGTCGCAGTACTGCGACCAGGGTGTGAATTTCTGGGAGTACGTTGGTGCCGCTCCCAATTTCGATCACGTGCTGCTCACGGATTTCGATAACGGGACCACGGGGCCACTGTCGAACGACGGCCTGTGTTTCCTCGGTGCCGCGCTCTACCCGCAGTACATGAGCCTCGGCACATCGGAGTGCAACAGCGGCCTCGGACTGAACGAAGCAATCAGCGGCGGTGGTGATTCCGGCGGTCCCGGATTCATCAACGGTCAGATTGCTTCAGTCACGTCGTTCGGCCTGACCTTTGGTGCGTACTCGGCGGGACCTGCCTTCCCCGGCCCTTACGGCGACATCAACGGCGCCCTCGACTCGAGCTTTGGCGAGTACTCCGGCTTCACCGACGTGGCGTTCCAGTCGCAGTGGATCAACAGCCAGCTCGTGGCGACTCCTGAGCCCGGGACGACGGTGCTCATGGCGACGGGCCTGATCGGCATCGTCGGCATGGCTCGCCGTCGCCGCAACAAGAAGGCGTAAGTCTTACGAGTTGTGGTTCGGCAGTACGAGCGGGGCGGCTTCCTTCCGGAA
>JBDSML010000055.1:0-17362 GCA_039915865.1 Gemmatimonadaceae bacterium
CGAATGGCACCGCGATCAGCGTGAGCTTGAGTGAGCTCGCCGCCAGCGCCGGAACCGACTGCGCGAACGAGTACGCGAGGTATGCGGTGATGAGCATGCACAGCGCCGTCAGCACGTAGATCCACGCCGGCTCGAGATCACGGTCCGTCTCGTCGCCCGTCTTCACGGCACGCGACGCGGCCAGTGTGCTCACGAGTCCGGCGACCACCGGTTTCGCCAGCTTGGCGAGCGTGTAGATCGAGGCGACGGCGATCGCGCCGGCGCCGATGAACCGCACCTGCGTGCGCCAGATGCCCATCGTGTGCGCGGAGAGCGTGACACCCTCGGCGATCGGCTGCATCGACGTCAGGATCGGTAGCGCGATCACCCACGAGATTACCTGTCCGACGAGCATCGCCATACCGACCGACAGGCCTACGAGATGTCCGGCCCCAAGGAGGGCGAGCGACCATGCGATCTGATATCCGCTCGACGCCGCGCCGCCGAGGCGGAATACGCCGGCGATTTCCGTCGCGGCAATCCGTGTCGCGCCGAGTATCGCGAGTCCCGCCGATGCAAAGGTCCCGAGCATCACTGCCCGGAGCCCTTCCCTCGCCTCGCCGGTGTCGTCCTTCGTCTCACCGCGAACGCCCGATCCAACCTTGAGCACCTCGGCCGCTGCGACACCCTCGGGGTAGGGCAGGTCCGACGTCGTGACCAGCGCGCGCCGGAGCGGGATGGTGAACAGCACGCCGAGCACGCCGCCGCTGAAGCAGATGAGAAAGGATTGCCAGAATGGGAAGCCTACCCACCATCCGACGATCACCAGGCCCGGCAACACGAAGATGATCGCCGAGAGTGTGCCAGCCGCGGACGCGACCGTCTGGACGATGTTGTTCTCGAGAATGGACGAGTCCTTCACGGCACTCAGGATCGCCATCGAGATCACCGCCGCGGGAATCGACGACGCGAAGGTGAGTCCGACCTTGAGTCCGAGGTAGACGTTGGCCGCCGTGAAGACGGTCGTCAGCAATGCGCCGAGGACCAGGCCTCGGATCGTGAGCTCTTTGGGAGGAGTCATGGGCGAATCTTACAGCCCGCTCTGGCGTGCGCGAGTGGCTCCGTCCCGAGACGGAGTCGAGTAGCTACCGGCCGATGCGGTACAGCCAGCGCCTCAGTCGATCGCGTCCGTGAAGAATTTTTGAAGCGACAACACGAAGGGAGCCGGCATCCCGGCTGGATGCCATTCGATCGAGTCGCTCAGCAGATCCCCGCGATCCGCATGCTCGCGCCAGCGCGAAACGTTCCGCGCGTCGGGGTTCACGATCCAGTACTCCCCGACGCGCTCGCGGAGGTAGATGTCGCGCTTCACCTGATAGTCGAGCAGCGGATTGGTCGGCGAGCTGACCTCCACCGCCAGCAACAGGTCATGCAACTCGTACGGGTACGGTGGGCGCTTCCCCTCGGTCAGGCGCACGACGAGTACATCCGGCTGCACGCGGTTGTTCGTCCGGTCGCCGCGACGGACATCCGCTGGCGCCATGAGCACCCGGCCCACGCCGCGCTGACCCAGGTACAGGTCAAGCAGCAGCGCAAGCCTCAGTGCAACGAGTTGATGCCGCTCGGCGGGAGCCGGCGTCACGAACAACTCTCCGTCGATGACCTCGTACCGCTGGCCGTCGTCCGGCATGGCGTCGAGCATGTCGACGGTCCATTCCACATGCGTCGGGGGCATGCCCATACGATACACCACTCGGCGAAGGGGAAGCAATTCGGCATTCGGCCATGATCAGCCGAAGCACGCCTGGCACCGTCACCAAATACCGTCGGCTGGTGTCAATCGCGCGCTGCTCCAATGCGAAATGTCCTTGCACGACTGCCATGGCGAAGAACGACTCTGGCTCGGCACCGCTGGCGCCCGAGCCTTAACACACCCAGAATCGAGTCGTCAGTCAGGGTGCGCACCGATGCTGCGGTGACCACGGTCACCGGAGAAACAGTGCCGCCGCTCCATATTGCCCGCCGTTCACGGTAGCTCCCCGCCCCATCGAGGCGCGCGCATGTCCTCAGAGTCGTCCTCCCGCCGCTCCTTCTTCAAGGCCGGTGCTCTCGCCGCAGGCGGCGCATTGCTGCGTTCCGCTCCGGCGTCGGCGCAATTGCCGAAGTTGCCCAGGCGCGCGGCGCCCGCGTTTCAGCTGGTGCAGCAGCAGGAGGCGCCGTCCAAGCCCGCGTCGTGGGCCGCGACCAACAACCGCCTGCTGCGCCGCGCCACCTATGGGCCCACGCCGGCCGACGTCGCAGCGATCAAGACCCTCGGCTACCAGGGCTGGCTCTTGCAGCAGCTCAAGTGGTCGCGCATCCCCGATCTCGCCGTGACGACGAACGTCGCGACGCTCTATCCCGTGCTCGTCGGTACGCCAGACACGATCTACACCACCGACGTCACCACCGCGACGGCCCAGCTCCAGCAGGCGACGCTCTACCGCTCCGCGTTCTCCCAGCGCCAGCTCTACGAGCGCATGGTCGAGTTCTGGAGCGACCACTTCAACATCTACGTCGGCAAGGTCGGGTTCCTCAAGATCATCGACGATCGCGATGTGATCCGGAAGCACGCCCTCGGCCGCTTCGGCGACCTGGTGAAGGCGAGCGCGCAGAGCCCCGCGATGCTCTCGTATCTCGACCAGACCGCGAGCCGGGTTGGGCGGCCGAACCAGAACTACGCGCGCGAGCTGATGGAGCTCCATACGCTCGGTGTGGACGGCGGGTACACGCAGGAGGATGTGGCCGAGCTGTCGCGCGTGCTCACCGGGTGGACCATCAAGGGGCGCGGCTACTTCAACTTCGATCCCAGCGGTCACGACTGGGGGGCGAAGACCGTGATGGGCATGACCATCCCGGCGGGATCGGTGTCGCAGGGACAGGCCGGGATGCAGGAAGGCGAGAAGGTGATCGACATGCTCATCGCCCATCCGAGCACCGCGCGCTTCATCGCCACGAAGATGCTGCGTTGGCTCCTCTCGAGTGAGCCGACGGACACGCAGGTCAACACCATCGCGGGCGTCTTTCGGAGCACCGGCGGCGACATCACCGCCATGGTGCGTGCCATCCTCAACGACGCCTGGATCGCCGCCGCCCCCGCACGCTACAAGCGGCCGTACCACTATCTCGTCTCGGCGATGCGTGCGCTGTCCGCGACGGTGACGTCCACCGATTCCGTGAATCGCCAGCTCGCCGCGATGGGACAATCGCTGTTCATCTGGGACACGCCCGACGGGTATCCCGACACCATCGAGTACTGGTCGGGCGGCATTGCACCGCGATGGTTGTTCGCGAACGTGATCGCCAACTACAAGACGACGGCAATCACGGTCGATCACACCCCTTTCTTCACCGGCGGCGCGGAGGGGGCGATGGTCGCCATCGAGCAACGCGTGTTCGCGGGCGAGATGTCGCCCAGCATGCGCGCCGCGATCAAGGCCTATCTCTCGGCCGGCACCGTCAACGAAGCGCGCGTCCGCGAGAGCCTCGGCCTCGCGATCGCGTCGTCCGACTTCCAGTGGTACTGACCGGAGCGCACGCATGAGTGACGACGAACGTCTCGAGCACGACGACTGCGGGTGCACTGAATACAACGCGCTGTCGCGACGCCAGTTCGTGAGTGCCGCCGCCGTTGGCGGCGTCACCGCGTTCTTTCCCGCGTGGCTGCCGCGCGTCACGCTCGCGGAGACGTATGCGTCCACGCGCGACGTCATCGTGTCGATCTTCCTCCGCGGTGGCGCCGATGGCCTGTCGCTCTGTGTGCCGTTCGGTGACCCGAGCTACTACACGTCGCGCACGACCATCGCGATTCCGCGGCCCGACGCCACCACGCCCGCCACGCGTGGCATTGCCCTCGACGGCTTCTTCGCCTTCCCGCAGGCGATGAACGGCCTGATGCCCGCGTTCCAGGCGAAGGATCTCCTCGTCGTTCACGCGGCAGGCCAGCTGAACACCTCACGCTCGCATTTCGACGCCCAGCGCTACCTCGAGGTGGGCAAGCCCGCCGACACATCGATCGCGAGCGGATGGCTCGGGCGTCACCTCGCGAGCGCGCCGCCGGTGCGAACGACTGCGCCGCTGCGCGCGCTCGGCATTGCGAGCGGATTGCAGAAGACGCTGGTCGGTGCGCCGAAGACGCTCCCCATTGCCGATCCGGCCAACTACACCATCGGCGGTAACGCCAATACCGCCGACGCACGCCTCGCCGTACTGCGAGGCGACTACGCCTCCGCGCCCGAGCCCGCGATGTCCGCTGCCCTCGACGCGGGCACCACCATGACGCTCCTGCGCTCCGTCAACTTCACCGGCTATCAGCCGGCGAACGCCGCGGTGTATCCCAACACGTCGTTCGGCCGCGCGCTGCGGTCCGTCGCCGTGCTGATCAAGGCGGACATCGGCATCGAGGCGGCACAGGTGGACATCGGCGGGTGGGACACGCATTCGGGCCAGGATCCCATCAACGGCTCCATGGCGGCCACCATGCGCGACTTCAGCAACGCGCTGGGCGCCTTTTACGCCGACGTGATCCAGGCCGGCACGACGTATCCTGTCACGGTGGTGGCCATGTCCGAGTTCGGCCGCAACGTGCGCGAGAACGGCAGCGCCGGCACCGACCACGGTCGCGGCACCGCGATGTTCACGATGGGGAAGGGCATCAACGGCGGCCGCGTGCTCGTGAACCAGTGGCCGGGCCTCGCGAAGGAGAATCTCGAGTCGGGCCAGGATCTCAAGGTGACCATCGACTACCGCGACATCCTCGCCGAGATCGTGAACAGGCGCCTGGGCAACACGAACCTGGATTTCATCTTCCCGTCATGGTCACCAACCGTGCGCGGTGTGACGCGCTAGCGACTACTGAACGACCACCTGGCCGCTCATGCCGGGATGTACGGTGCAGTCGTACGGAAAGGTGCCGCGCGTGCCGAAGATGCGCGCCGCCACCACGTTGTTGACGACATTGATGTCCGCCGGCGCACCGGTCACGGTGCGCGAGAAGATCACGTTGTGGGGGGTGCCGGTGATGTTGAAGTTCACGGTGCCGCCCAGCTTGATCGTCACGGAAAACGGGCTGAACGTGTTGCCCGGAGTGAAGACGTCCACACTGCCGGGCAGTATCACCGGGGGCGTCGCGTCACCACCGCCGCCGCAACCAGCGAGCAGGATGACCATCATGAGCAGCGATCGTTTCATGTCGACTCGGGACAAAGTGATGCCTGACCGCACACTCTATGGCACGACACGCGTTCGGACCAGCGTCCGTCGTCTCGCGCTCATGGCGGTGGGTGTCCTCGCCATCGCCTGTGGCGACGCCGGCACCGGTCCCGGTGCCGGCCAACCGACCACGCCGGTGGCCACCTACCAGCTCACCACCGTGCAGGGGAAGGCGCTTCCCTATCGCCTGTTCTCGGACGTCAACTACAGCGTCGACGTCGCCAAGGCCACGCTCACGCTCTCCGTTGACGGTAGCTTCCTCGCCGCATTCGTTTCCGAGGAGCGCGTGGAGAACCACCTGTCCGTCTACACCGACACGACGACTGGCGGATGGACGCAGACCGGCACCAGCATCACCTTCACGGCAAGCGATGACACCAAGCAGAAGGGAACGTGGAGCGGAAAGACCATCTCGCTGGTGGATACGACGGGCGTCGCGCCCGTGACATACGTGTACACCGCGCCGTGAGGGCTGTGCGCGCGGGGTTCACGTTGATCGAGGTACTCGTCGTCGTGGTCATCATCGCGGTGCTGGCGTCGCTCGTCGCGCCCAACGTGTTCCGTCACGTCGAAACCGCCAAGGCCGTGGCCGCGCAGGCGCAGATCTCCACGCTCGGCGCTGCCCTCGACGCATACCGCCTCGACAACGGGCGCTATCCCACCACGGAGCAGGGCCTCGCATCGCTCTGGCAGATGCCGACCACCGGCGCCCGTCCGTCCAACTGGCGCGGTCCATACCTGCGCCAGCCGGTGCCGGCCGATCCGTGGGGCGCGCCGTACGTCTATCGCGCGCCCGGCGAACACATCGCCAACGGGTTCGACCTCTCGTCGCTCGGCGGCGATGGCGCGGTGGGCGGCAGCGGCGACGCGGCGGACATCACCAACTGGAAGCCCTAGCGACGCCGTGCCTCTCCTGCGCTATCGCGCGGTCACCCGCGCGGGTGCACGGGAAGCCGGCACCGTGGACGCGGCGTCGCCAGAGGCGGCCACGGCAATTCTTGCAGCGCGTGGCCTCATCGTGCTCGACGTCGCGCAGCGCGACGCACGCGGGCCCTGGGAATCGCGAGGACCATCGCGCGGCGACCTCGCCGAATTCACGCGCGCGCTCGCGGCACTGCTGCCCGCCGGACTGCCACTCGTGCGCGCGCTCGCGATCGCACGCGACATCGCGCCGCGCTCCATGCACCCCACCCTGCACGACGTCCACCAGCGCGTGGAGCGCGGCGCGAGCTTCGCGGATGCGCTCGCCGCGCATCCGCGCGTGTTTCCGCCGACTTACTCGGGGCTCGTGCGCGCCGGTGAGCACGCCGGCGCGTTGCCGCAGTCCATCGCCCGCCTCGCCGATGCCGTCGAAGCCGACGAACAACTCCGCTCGCGGCTTCTCACCGCCGCCATCTACCCCACACTGCTTGCCACGGTCGGCGGCGCGGCGATCCTCGTGCTGCTGCTCGTCGTGCTGCCGAGGTTCGGCGCGTTGTTCGCCTCGTCGGGGAGCGCGTTGCCTGCCTCGACGACATTCGTGCTGGCTGTCTCGGGATGGCTGCGCGCGAACGCCGCTGTCCTTGGCGTGCTCGCACTCTTCGGCGTGGCGGCGGCGCTCTGGCTCGCCACGGCGGCCGACGCTGCCGTCTCGCGCTCGCGACTGCTCCTCGCGACGCCGTGGATCTCGCGTCTCTATCGCGATGCCCTCGCCGCACGTGCGTCGCGCCTCGTCGCCATCCTGCTCGAGGGTGGCGCACCATTCGTCGTCGCGCTCGACGACGCCGCACGCTCGATCGACGACCCACAGGCGCGCGACGAGCTGCTGCGCATCCGCGCGCTCGCCCGAGAAGGTGTGTCGCCCGCTGCGGCGATCGCCGAGGGAACGCTCTTTCCGCCGGTGCTCGCGCGCCTCGTTGCGGCGGGCGAGGAATCGAGCCAGCTCGCAACATTCTTCGCGCGCGCGGCCGACCTGTTCGAGGAGCGCGCCCGCCGCTCGGCCGCGCGACTCGTCGCCGTTGCCGAGCCGGCGCTCATCGTGACGTTCGGCGTGATCGTTGGGCTCATCGCGCTCGCACTGGTGCAGGCGATCTACGGCATCAACCTCGCGCCCATGCGCGGCGGACGCCCATGAGACTGCGCCGCGCGGGCTTCACCCTGATCGAGCTGCTGGTCGTGCTCCTGCTCCTCGCCATCTCGGCCGCGGCCGCCGTGCCGGTGCTGGTGGGCCGCACTGCCGACCCCGATGTGGCGGCCGCCACGAAGGTCGCCGCGCTGCTGGAGCAAGCGCGCGACCTGGCGCGCGAGTCGGGCACCACAAGCACGTTCGTGCTCGCGCCACGTGAGGCGCGCTACTGGCTCGTGAGCCGCGATTCCGTCATCACGCGCGCGCTCGACATCTCTCCCGCACAGCGGATCGTCGCTGCCGATTCCGAGCGCGTGTCATGCCGCTTCCTGCCCACCGGCGCGGCGACACCGTGCGCGTTCGCCATCCGCGGCGTGCGCGACGTGATCGTCGACGTCGACCAATGGAGCGGCGTCGTGCGCGTGCGCAGCGAAGGCACGCGATGATGCCCGCACGGCGCGGCTTCACGCTGCTCGAGGCGATCGTCGCGCTGGCGATCGTGGGCGTGGTCTGCGTCGGCGTACTCGCGTCGGAGGCGTCGGCACTGCGCGCCGAGGCGACGGCGGTCGAACGACTGCCGCTCGTCGTGCTCGCGGAAGAGCGCATCGCGGCCATCGACGTGTATCCCGGCGCGCTCGACGCACTCCCCGACAGCGTGCTGCGCGGCACCTTTGCGCCGCCGTTCGCCGGCGCACGCTGGGATGCGCGAGTCGTACGCGTGGCCGAAACGCGCTCGCTCTTCGAGATCACGGTCGTCGCATCCGACGCCCGCACCTCGGCCACGCTCGTCACACGCCGGCATCGGCCGTCGCCATGAGTCATCGCCGCGGCATGACGCTGCTCGAAGTCGTCGTCGCGCTGGCCATCGCGGGCACGGCCCTCGCCGCCGGTGCCACGGTCATCGGCTTCCTCACCGATCGCCACGAGCGGCTCGGCGCGGCGGCGGTGACGTCGGCCGTCGCCGTGCGCGAGACATTGCGCGACTGGCTCGCCGGCGCGGACGTCGGCACCACGGGCCGCATGCGCTTCACCGGCACGACCCACGGTACCGCGAATGCCGAGCTGCGTTTCGTCACGTCGGCCGCCACGAGCATCGCACCCGCAGCGCTCTCCGCGCGGTCGACGGTCAGGCTCTTCATCGACGGTGCGTCCTCGCGCGGACTCTTCGCCGAGATCGCGCCGTGGCCGTCGGGAACGCCCGTGATCGTGTCGCTCGTCCCCGAGGCAACGGGTCTCGAGGTGCGATACGTCGCGTCGATCTTCGGGCCGCGCCAATGGCTCACGGCATGGAGCTCGACGTCGGTGCTGCCCGCCGCGGTCGAGTTGCGCCTCACGCTCGCGCCAGCGTCGGCGAGCACGGCGGAAGGCAGCGTGGTCGCCCTGCCGTTGACCGTGCTGCTCGGAGCCCGGCGATGAGGCCGCGTCGCGGATTCGCCCTCATGGCGGCGATGTGGCTCGTCGTCCTCATGGGCGCGTCGGCATTCGAGCTATCGGTGCGCTCGCGCCAGCGGCGCCTCGCTGCGGCCAATGCCATCGAGCTCGTGTCGGCGCGCGCCGCGGCAAGCGCGGCCCTGGAGACTGGCCTCGCCTGGCTCGACGACGACACGCTGCGCGCCGATCCATGGACGCTCGGCGCCCGCACTACCACGCGTCCAATTGCACTCGGGGCTGCGCGCGCGACGATCGACATCTACGACGCGGCGAGCCGATTGAACCTCAACACCGCGAGCGAGGACGACCTGCGCCGCCTGCTGAACGCCGCGGGAGTGGACGCCGGCGACGCCGACCGCCTCGCGCAGCGCATCATGGACTGGCGCGATGCCGACCGCGCACCGCGCGGCCGAGGCGCCGAGCGCGATGCCTACCTCCGCAATGGCGCGCGTGTCCTGCCGCCCGACGCCCCCTTCGCCACGATCGGCGAGCTCGCGGACGTGGACGGCATGTCCACCGCCATCCTCGCGCGCATCGCGCCATCGCTCACGCTCGCGGGCAGCGGACAGGTGAACGTGAACGCCGCCTCAGGTCTCGTGCTTCGCTCGCTGCCGGGCATCGGCATCGAGGCCGCGACGATCATCGAGCGTGCGCGCCCCCTGCGTTCCCTCGAGGACGTCACCCGCAAACTGTCCCGCGGCGCCGCAGCGGCGATCGCCGAGGCTGGCCCCGAGCTCGCCCAACGCATCATCTTCGACACGCGCGAGATCGTCGTGAGCGCCGAGGGGTGGCTCGACGGCAGCCCGGTGCGTTCGCGTGCCGAGCTGCTCGCCTTCCGAACCGGTGATGCCATGATGGTCCAACACCGTCGCACGCTCGACCCGTGACGTCACGCGCGCTCCGCACTCGCCACGCCGGCGTCGCGTGGGACGGCGAGACGCTGGCGTGCGTCGCGCGCGATGGCACCGCGTCGCCGCGCGTCGTTGAGCGCCGGGCGGAGACGCTCGCGGCGGGGCTCGGCGCGCTGCTACACGAGCATGCCGCGCTCGATGCGATCACCGTCATCGTCACTCGGCCACTCGCGCACCTGTGCACGGTATCGCTGCCGGCGATGTCGCGCGATGACGCGGAGCGCGTGCTCGCGCGCGACTGGGAGCGCCATGTGATCAGCGCCGCGGCGGGGCCGTACACCGTGGCCGCGGAGCGAATCGGAGCTGGCTCGTGGCGCGCTGCCTTTGTCCCAACGGAGATCGGCGAGCAGGTCGCGGCGGCGGCCGCGGAGGCCGGCGTACCAATCGCGTACGTCGCAACCACGGACGACATCCTCGCGGCCGCAGCCGGCGGGCGTGGTGAGACGATCGTTCAGCTTCAGTGCGGTGGTTCGACATGCGTTGCGCACGCGCGCGACGGCCGCGCCGACGCTGGACGCACGCTGCCGCCCTCCAGTACGGCTGAGGACATCGCGCAGTTCGCCGCCGCATCCGGCGACGCACGCGCCACGGTGCGCACGATCGCTTCGCGCGACAGCACCATCATCACGGCACTCGCGCGCCTTGCCGCGGAGGCAGTGCCCACGCTCGCCGTCGCGTCGCGCGCAACACGTGAGCGCGCTCGCGAGCGCAGCCGATGGAGCGCGCGATGGCTCGGTGCGGCCACGCTCATCGCGCTCATGGCCGCGCCCATGATCGAGCGGTGGCGCGTCGATCGCGCTCTCGTCCGCGTCGCCGACGAACGCCGCGCCATCGCCTCGCGCGTGACCCCCGCGCTCGTCGCGCGCGACTCGCTCACGACCGCACGCGAGGTCGCCATCGCGCTCGCCCAGCGCGAGGCCGCCGCCTCGCGGGTTGCCGGCGCGATCGCCGCCGTCGCGCTCGCCCTTCCCGCCTGCACCACCCTCGCGTCGCTCAGCGTGACGGGCGACAGCCTCGCCATGGATGGCGAGAGCGCGCGTAGTGCGGCGGTGTACGACGCGCTGCGCCAGTCCAGCGTGCTCACCGACGTGCGTCTCGCCGCACCACTCCGTCAGGAAGTCCGCAGCGGCGCCGACAGCCTCGTTGAACGGTTCACCTTCTCCGCACGCCTGCGCGGCGGTCGATGATCAGTTCCCGCGACCAGCGCACCCTCGTCATCGGCGCACTCGCTGTCGTGGCGATGCTCGGCTACGCAAAGCTGTGGCGTCCGATGGTAGCGGAGACCTCCGCTCGCATGGCGACACTCGGGCAACAGTCGTCCCTCGTACAGCGCGAGCGCGAGCTGCTCGCCGGGATGTCGACGCTGCCGCGGGAGCGCGAAACGCTCCGTCGCGCGATGCAGGAGTCGCGCGACCGCCTCTTCAACGGCGACTCCATCGCTGCCGTCGCTGCGCTGGCCACCTATGTGAGCGACGTCGCACGCGCGACGGGCACGCGACTCGGCTCCGTCGAAGCGCGGCCCGTGTCGCATGTGGGCGGCCTCACTACACTCGCCGTCGAGCTCCACGGCGAAGCCACCTGGCGACAGGCCGTCGGCTTCATCAGGGCACTCGAGTCGGCGGGGCCGCTCATCGACGTCCGCGAGCTGCGCCTCGAAACTGGTGCGCGCGGCGGCCCGCTCGGTGGGGATCTCGTCAGCATCACGGGCACGGTGTCCGGCTACTCGGCGGGTGCACCGTGATGCCGTGGAGCGACTGGCCCACATCACGCCGCATCGCTGCCCTGGCGCTCGTCGTCGCGCTCGCGTGGGACGTCGTCGTGCTCGTCCGTCCACTTCCCGGTGCAGCGCCGCTCGCCGCGCCAGATGCGGCATCGACACTGCCCACCATCCGGCGTCGCGCGTTCGACGACCCCGCGCTCGTCTCCGCCGCAGCACAGCGGGCACCCTTTGGCGGCAGTGCCGTCGTCGCACCACCGACGACGTTCGTCGACCAGTCGTGGTCCGCAGCCGCAGCCCCACTCCCGCGCCTCGTGGGTACCGTCGTCAAGGAAGGCGGCGGCTTCGTCATCGTCGAGATGCCCGACGCCAGCCTCCGCCTCGTGCGCATTGGCGAGCGCGCCGGCAGCTTCACGCTGCGCGCCGTCGGCCACGGCACCGCCGTCTTTTTTGATTCCGCCGGACATCGCGTTCCGCTTCGCTCACCCGCGCCGGGCACAGGCTCGACACCATGATCGTTCGACGAACGCTGCTCGCGCTCCTCGTCTGCGCCACTCCCCTCGCGGCGCAGGACACCACTCGCATCCGCATCGACTTCCAGGATGCCGAGCTGCGCGCCGTCGTGACCGCGATTGCCGAGGCGGGCGCGATCAACGTCACCTACGGCGACATTCCGGCCAAGCGCGTCACACTGCACTTGCCGCAGGCGCTCGCGCGAGCGGACATGCTGCCGTTGCTGCGATCCTTCGGCGCGACGCACGGACTGCGCGTCACGAGTGACGGCAACCTCGTGCGCGTCGAGAGCGCCGATGCACCCGCCTTGGGCGAGCGCGCAGCAGCGAAGGCCGATCCACAGCTCTATGTCTATCGACTCAAGCACGCGCGCGCACCGCGCCTTGCTGCCACGCTGCAGACGCTCTTCGGCGGACGATATCCGGAGTCGTCCTACGCATCGTCGTCGTCCATGAACGACCGGCAGTTGAGCGACGCCCTCCGCGCCACGCGCATCGCGCCGCTCAACCTCGATACACTCGGGCGCGGCGCCAACGCGGCTGCACTCGGCGCGTCCAACGTGATCGTCGCTCCCGCCGCTGACGTGCAGATCGTCCCCGACGAAACGACCAACTCGCTGCTCATTCGCGCGCAGCCCTCGGATTACGCGAGCATCCGGCAGGCCATCGACGCCCTCGACCTGCGACCCCTTCAGGTCTTCATCGAAGTGCTCATCGCCGAGGTGCGCCGCACCACGTCGCTCGACCTCGGCGTCTCGGCGAGCGCGACGCGCACGAACGGCGACAACATCACGAGCGGACGCATCTCCTCCGCGACACCTGATGACTTCCTCGTGCGCATCACGCGCGGTGGCCGCGTGTCGATCGACGTCGCGCTCTCCGCGCTCGCGCAACGTGGCGACGTGCGCATCCTCTCCCGCCCACTCATCCTCGCCGAGAACAACCTGGAGGCGAAGATCCTCGTGGGCTCGCAGCGGCCGTTCGTGCAGGTCTTTCGCTCACTCCCCACCGAGGGAGCCGTGCGCGACCAGGTCGTCCAGTATCGCGACGTCGGGACGTCGCTTCGCCTCAAGCCGACCATCAACTCGGACGGCTACGTCGACCTGCAGGTCATCCAGGAAGTCAGTTCCGCTACGAACGAGGTCGCGTTCGGCGCGCCGGTGATCAGCACACGCGAGGCGTCGACGCACCTCTTCGTGCAGGACGGTCAGACCGTCGTCATCGGTGGCCTCGCCGACCGCCAGGTGGAACGCACGCGCTCCGGTATTCCCGGATTGAGCTCGTTGCCGTTCATCGGCGGACTGTTCGGCATGACGCACGACACCGACCTGCAGAGCGAGCTCTATCTCTTTCTCACGCCGCACATCGTCGCGACGGACGCCGACGCAGAGGTGTTGAAGAAGGGCATCGAAGGGCGCCTCGACGCGGTCGGCGGGAAGCCCGGCGACAATCCTCCGGTCACGCGCGTGCCGCCACGTTCGCCGTGACGCCATCGCTCGACGACGTCCGCGCACTCTCGAGCCGGCTGCGCCCCGAGTTCCTCGAGGAGCAGCGCTTGCTGCCGCTCCGCATCGACGACGACGCGGCGCACGTCGGCACGTGGGGCGCACCGGCGCGACCCGATGCGCTCTGGCAACTGGAGTCCCTGCTCGGCAAGCGCGTCCGCCTCGAGCCGGTGGATGAGGACGCGGCGCGTCACGCCATTCGCCGGGTGTATGGCGAAGCGAGTGCGCGATCGCTCATCGACGCCATGGGTGGTTCATCCCCGCGCGACATCGCCGGCGATGAGCCCGCGATCGACGACCTCCGCGCGCTTGCCAACGAGGTGCCCGTCATTCGGCTCGTGAGCCTGTTGCTCACCGAGGCGCTCGCCGCCCGCGCGTCCGACGTGCATCTCGAGGCGTATCCGGATGCATTGCGCATCCGCTATCGCGTTGACGGCGTGCTCGAGGACGCACCATCGCCGCCGCCGGCCATGGCGCGCGCCATCGTCAGCCGCCTCAAGGTCATGGCCGATCTCGACATCGCCGAACGTCGCGTGCCGCAGGATGGACGCATTCGGCTCGTGCTACAGGACCGGCAGGTGGACGTGCGCGTCGCCACGGTGCCCACGCTGCACGGCGAGAGTCTCGTGCTGCGCCTCCTCGATCGCGCCGGCGGCCAGCTCGAGCTTGCGTCACTCGGCATGTCGCCCGACGTGCTGCAGCAGCTGCTCGGCGTGCTCGCGCGACCGCACGGCGTCGTGCTCGCCACTGGGCCCACGGGTTCGGGCAAGACGACCACGCTCTACGCCGCACTCGCGCATCTGCGCACGGGCCGCGAGAAGATCGTCACCGTCGAGGATCCGGTCGAGTACCAGCTCGCCGGCGTGCCTCAGGTGCCCGTGAACGAACGCGCTGGCGTGACCTTCGCGAGCGCGTTGCGCGCGCTGCTGCGCCAGGATCCGGATGTGCTGCTCGTTGGCGAGATCCGCGATGGCGAGACCGCCGACATTGCAACACAGGCAGCACTCACGGGTCACCTCGTGTTGTCGACGCTGCACACGAACGACGCGGCGGGAGCGATCACGCGGCTGGTGGATCTCGGCGTCGCGCCCTTTCTCGTCGCGGCGACGGTGGAGGCCGTCCTTGCACAGCGTCTGGTTCGCACCGTGTGCGAAGCCTGCGCAGCCGACGTACCCGCAACGGAGGTCGAACGCACCGCACTCGGCGACCCGCTTCTCACGACCATCAGGCGCGGTGCAGGCTGCGACGCGTGTCGCGGCAGCGGCTATGTCGGCCGCACCGGTGTGCACGAGCTCCTCGTGATCACCGAGGAGATGCGAGATGCGATCACGAACGGTGCTGCCGTCGAGCGCGTGCGAGCACTGGCCTCAGCGGGCGGCATGCGGACGCTGGCGCACGACGCAGCTCGGCTCGCTCGCGAAGGACGCACCACGCCAGAGGAAGCGCTGCGGATCGGCCGCGAGCGAGCCTAGTCCGCGGCCGACACGGTCGCAGCACTCGGGGCGGCCCTTACCAGACGAGCGTCGCTCTCGGCGGAAATCGGACACGGCGTTGCTGCTCTTCTTCGGCCTCATCGAGGGATTGGGATACCGTCAACTCACTGTGTGGTATCGCCTGCAGGCGTTCTGGAAGTTCATGAAGAAATCGGAGGACTGGGGCGTCATGACACGGAAGGGGTTCGGTACACCAGAGGCGAAGTGACGCGGTGGCCGCTCGAGGTGACCTCTATGGATTGTCCAGCGTGCGCTCCGGATACTCCTTGGACGCAGTCGCTGCGTGCGACTTGCTGAATACCGAACGAGTCGCCGCTGACCGCCACTATTCGTGAAGCGGAACGTGTTGACGCCGAAGTGCTGCAGCGAAGCGTAACTCGGCGCGGGTTTCTCGGTATCGCGGGGTCGCCCGGCGGACGTCGTCGCCGGGCGAATGGAGTCAGTTATCGAGCACACATCGGAACGCTCTCGCCTTGCGGCGCTCGGCGTCCGACGATTGCCCGTTACTGAGGCGTGGTGTGGCTCACTGGCGTGCCGACACCGCGCGCGATCGGATCGCCGGGGTACTCGTAGAAACGCCCGGGCTGGCTGCTCGCCGTGCCATAGCCGATACCGAGCCCCTCGAGCGCGTCACGCACCTTCTCCACCGTCGGCGAGGCTCGGCCGCAGGCACGGACGAGCGAACGATGACGGCGAGTTGTGCGAGCGTGCGCGGCCTAGGCCGAAGACGTCGCCGCGGTGACCTCATCAGCCTTAGACTGCGCGACTAGTCGGCAAGTGGATCCGCGGGGCGACGGAAGGCAATCGCCATCCGGTTGTAAGCGTTGATGAGCCCAATGCCGAGCGTGAGGTCAACCCGCTCCTTCTCGGTGAACTGTGCGGACGCCGCGGAGACCAGCATCAACTTCTCGATCGAGAGGCCCGCTGCGCGCGAGTCGTGACTATAGAGGTCGATGCAATAGCTGCAGCCGTTGATCTGCGATGCGCGCAGGTACACAGGTCCATCAGCGGCTTCGCCAGCCCCCAGGAGAGCACGTAGTTGTACACACCGCCGAGCGCCTTCATGCCGCCCGAATCGTGCGTCTGGTAGGTAGATCGCCGCGTCATCAGCGTATGACTCACGAAGTAGGAAACGGGGTTAAGGCTGCCGATGTCGGATCCTCGTCGCGTTCCCACCTTGGCGTAGTCCTGCGACTACCCGTTCGTGTCAGGACCGAGAGGCGTCGTTTTCGATCGAGGCGGACTTGGTGCTCGTCACCGACTCGTCCCTGTGCATCCCGACTATTGCGCGGACATTGTCGGGTGGAGGACGGGCGAGCTCGATCATCGTCGACCTGTGCTTGACTCACCGAACGCGCCGCGGGATGATGTCTCGATGAATCACACCGCTCACCGACACGGCCGCACCACCCGCGACGCTGCCCGCGTCGTCTTCTTCGCGATAATGGCGTTCGCGCCTGGCCAGGCAATCGTCGCGCAGCGCGCCGAGCGCCTTACCAGCTGGACGTCGCCCGTCTTTCCCGTCGCGGAATATGTCGCCCGACGTCGCGCCGCAATCGCGCTGCTCGGCACCGACGATGTCCTGCTGATACCGTCCGCAGAGGGCATCAGCAGCGGCGACACCTTCCGCCAGTCGGACGACTTCGAATACCTGGTCGGTCTCGAGATTCCGCGCGCCGTGCTGATGATCAGTCAGGCGACGCGGCAGAGCTGGCTCTTCGTGCCCGCGCGTGATCCGAATTTCGAGAATGCCGGACGCCCGAACGATTTCCCCGGTCGCCTGCTCGCGTCAGATCCCGCGCTCAGGGCCCTGAGTGGTGTGGACTCCGTGTTGACGGATGATGCGTTGCCAGCCGTCCTCGCGTCGCTGGCGTCGGGCGGTCAGCGCATCGTCATCAACGGCGGCGGCACCGGCGTGATGACGAACTCGATGTTCGTCCGATCGACGCCCGGGTCGCTGCTGGCATCGCGCATCCGGCAAGTCGTACCGGCGGCGCGAATCGCGAATGCCTTCGACGTGATGGCGACACTGCGCATGGTCAAGTCGCCGCGCGAGGTTGCGCTGCTGCGCGAAAGCGCGCGCGTCACCTCGGTCGCCATCGCGCGAGGTGCGACACGAGTGAGGCCGGGCGTCGACGAGCGCACACTCACCGGAGCATTCACCGCCGACTGCATGGCGCTCGGCGCACAGCGCGTGGCCTTCACACCCATCATCAAGTCCGGCGACAACTCGCTCTGGCCGTGGCGCATCCTCGGCGCGCAGTACGACCGGCGCAATCGCGCCATGCAGCGCGGCGAGCTCGTGATCTACGACGTCGGCTGCGAACACGCACACTATGTGAGCGACGTCGGGCGCACCTTTCCCGTGAGCGAACGGTTTACGCCGTCGCAGCGCGCACTCGTGGAGATGGTGCGGCATGTCTCGGACGCCGTGATTGCCGCCGCGCGCCCCGGCATCAC
>JBDSML010000070.1:0-12066 GCA_039915865.1 Gemmatimonadaceae bacterium
CGCCGCGCCCCAGTCAGCCCCTAGACGAGAAAGCACATGAAACCTCCTCGGGGAACACCCATACCCAGACCGCGGAACGCTGATGACGCTGTACCAAGCGTACGCTGAAGGACGCTGCAACTGCACAACTTTTCTTTTAATTCTCTGGAAAGCGTAGTTTCTGCGTCTTTCTGCGTTGGCGCAGCCTGCGTCGCGCGCGAAGCGCGCACTGCGTGCGTCGTTGAGCGGTTCCGTAGTCAACGCAGTTCAGGCCGCCCCTGCAACTGTTCCGATCCCCGCCCAACGCATAATATCAACAACCCTCATCACGGTTCTCGCGCCATGCCAGCACGCTCCATCGGCAACGCCACCATCTCCTTCGGTCTCGTTTCCGTCCCCGTCAACCTCTACTCGTCGTCGGAGTCGAAGGCGAGTGTGTCGTTCAACATGCTGCACAAGAAGTGCGGCGGACGGCTCAAGCAGCAGTACATCTGCCCGAAGGACGACAACGAAGTCGTCGAACGCAACGACACCGTCAAGGGATACGAGTTCGCCAAGGACCAGTACGTCATCCTCTCCACCGAAGAGCTCAAGTCCCTCGAGGAGAAGGCGACGGGGATGATCGACGTCATCGAGTTCGTGCCCCTCGCGAAAGTCGATCGCGAATATCTCGAGAAAGTGTACTACCTGGGCCCCGACAAGGGCGCTGATCGCGCCTACCGTCTCCTCGTCGCCGCCCTGCTCGACACAGGCAAGGCCGCACTCGGCCAGTACGCCGCGCGTGGACAGCAGCACCTCGTCCTCCTGCGTCCACTCAATGGCGTCCTTGTGATGGAGCAACTCCACTACGCCGACGAAGTGCGCTCGACCACCGAAGTCACGGTTCCCGAAGGCGACGTCAAGCCGATGGAGCTCGCACTCGCGAAGCAACTCATCGACCAGACGACCAACGAGGAGTTCGAACCCGGCAAGTACAAGGACACCGTGCGCGAGCGCGTGCTGGAGACCATCCAACGGAAGATCGAAGGCCAGGACATCACGGCCGACATCACGCCGGACTCGGGCGGCAAGATCATCGACCTCATGGAGGCCCTCAAGGCGAGTCTCGCCACGACGACGGCATCCGAAAAAGCAGAAAAGGCTGCCCCAAAGAAGGGGCGGAAAGCGTCGTGAAGCTCCTCGCCGGAACGAGCGGCTTTGCCTTCAAGGAGTGGAAGGGCTCGTTCTACCCGAAGGACTGCAAGCCCGACGCGATGCTCGGCCTCTACTCCGCCGCGTTTCCCACCGTCGAGATCAACAACACTTTCTACCGCCTGCCCAAGGAGCAGGTGCTGCTCGACTGGGCGGAGCAGGTGCCGGAACCCTTCACCTTCGCCATCAAGGCGAGCCAGCGCATCACCCACTTCGCTCGGCTCAGGCCAGAGTGCGCGAGCGCGGTGGAGTTCCTGCTGAACAACACCGCGTCACTCGGCAGCCGGCTCGGTCCCGTCCTCTTTCAGCTGCCACCCAATCTCGAGCGCGACTTCGACCGGTTGCGCGTGTTCCTCGACACGTTGCCAAGGGGGCGGCGATATACGATCGAGTTCCGCCACGAGAGTTGGTTCGGCGACGACGTCTTCGATGCGCTGCGCGAACACGACGTCGCGATGTGCATCGTGGAGCAGCCGGAGTTCGCGAGTCCCGTCGTCGCGACGGCATCATGGGGCTACATGCGGCTCCATCGCTTCGACTACGACGAGCCGATGCTCGCCGAGTGGTCGAGGAAGCTCTCGGCGATGCCGTGGAGCGATGCGTACGTGTACTTCAAGCACGACGAGGGCGTCGGCTCTGGACCGCCGGCAGTGGGAGCGTTCCTGAAGACGTTTCCGTCGCAATAAGCGCCGGCGTGAGCGATGAGCCAGAGCGTGAGCCTCCAGCCATCAGCAGTTCAGAGCGCGAGCTCGGGCTCGGGCTGAAGCTCGCGCTCTGATTGCTCAAAGCTCGAGGCTTCACGCTCATGCTCAATGCTACGGTATCAGCGTCGAGGCATCCCCACCACATCGCGCCGCTGCGCGACATCCCCGTCGGCGAGCACCACGGCCACCCACGCCGCATCTGACGACATCGCCCGCGCCTTCCACTGCATCGTGAAGGGCCGGCCCGCGCGCAGTGTCACCGTGCGCAGCGATCCATCGACGTCGAGGTTGTCGGCGCGCACGGCGAATGCATGCGTGCCACTGCCGCGCGCCGCGAGACGAATCGTCACCGCGCCATTCTTCGAGGTCGTTGCAGTTACCTGAAAATCGGGACGCGTCTTCCGCACCACCGGCGCGAGATCCTCCATGAGCCACAGCCACCGGCTCGTCGAGTGCACCCACACTTCCTTGTAGACATACGTGTTCTGCGAGGGCCAATACGGCAGATCGGTGTCGCCGCGGCTCTGCATGCCCACCGGCAGCGACCCGACGAAATCGCCCGACGACACGCTGTACTGCTGCGCCCAGTCGTAACCTTCGCCCCACATCGTGCTCTGCACGAACGGATTGCGTCCGGCGATCCACTGCGCCTGCCGCTGCGCGAGATCGGCCGCCGCGCTATCGCCACGTAGCCGAGCAGTCGCCGCGAGCGCCTTCGCCTGCGACAGCAGGATGCCGAAGTTGCCGCGTCGAGCGAACCAGACGGGAAAGTTGCGGAGATACCAGCCGTCGCCCATCGGCATCCCGGCGAGCACCTGCGCGCGATACGACGCGCGTGTCGCCATGTGCAGTGCGCCGGAGTCGGGCACCTCGCGATCATCCGTCGCGCGATAGACGTACGACGGCAGCACGTTGTACGGACTCGTCGTCGCCGCGGTCGCCTTCTGATACTCGGCATACAGCGCGACCGTCGAATACCATCTGATCCAATCGGCGCGATCGGGGAAAGCGTCGACCATCTGCGTCAGCGCGACGATCGGCGCCTGATCGTTGCCCCGATGGAACTGGTGAAAGATCGTATCGCGCTCAGGGCCGGTGTAGAAGAAGCCAGTGAGCGGAAATGCCCTGCCGACAGGATGCCGCTGCTGTGAACCGACGATGATGCGCGCCAGCTCGGCGGCCTTGTCGGCGTACTTCTCGTCGTGCGTGGCGCGATAGAGCTCGACCGACGCCGTGATGCCGATGCCCGCGAGCTCGAGCTTCGTCGCCGCGAATGCCGGCGTTTGCCACGTGGACGGACCCTCCACCCCCACGATCGCGTACGTCCAGTCATCCTCGGCAATCCTGAGGCTGCGCGCCGCCAACTCCGGCTCGCGATCCTTCAACACGCGATACGCGATCGCCTCTGCTGCAGCCGAGATGTAGTTCGCGTTCGGGTTGTTCTTCGCTTCGCGCGATCGGTCGTCCGCGTCGCCGATGATGTTGTTCGTCCAGAGATTGTGGCTCGCGAACGAAATACGATAGCCGCCGTCGAAGCGCACGCGCAGCACCCACTCGAGTCCCCACTTCGCTTCCTCGATCAGCCGCGCGCGCAGCTCCGGATCGCTGTCGCCGACACGTTCGGCAAGCGCGAACATCGAGTACGTCGCTTCGCCCGTATTGATGACGCCCTGCGACAGGTCGCCGGCGTCGTGCCATCCACCGCTCATCGTCACGCGCTCGGTGCCGTGCGTCGCGAACCAGTCGAGATGGTCGACACCGTGGGAGCCCGGCACGGCGAAGCCACAGCGCTCTCCATAGAAGAAGTTGAGCGCCTTCCAGATCGTCGGCTTCCAGGCGTCGTCGCCGATGCTGAATGTCCGCGTTGCCAACGCGCCGGCGCGAAGGAAGTAGCGGCCCGGCGCGTTCACCAACGAGAAGTCCATCTGCTGGAACGTGCCGCGCGGCGTCGGCACGTTCCGGATCTTCTTCCTGAGCACGATTGCATTGGTTGCATCGGCGTTCACGCGAACGAGCTGGAATTCCGTCGCCTTCAGGTCGACGCCGATGGCCGTCTTCGAAAAGCCACTCTGATAGCCGGTGTTGCTGAACGCGATCTTGCCCGGCGCGACGCTCCATCCCGTGTGATGATCCGCGTTCACGCGTTGCAGCTCGATTCGTCCGATCTCGAATCCGACACGATCGCCAGGAGCGGCGAGCATCTTGTTGACCCAGTAGCCCACCTCGAGCATCGCCACGCGATCGCGCGCCAGCGGCTCGATCTCCCACACGACGTGCTGCCAGCCATTCGCGAGCGAAACGAAGTGCACGCCCTCGCGGTTGTACCTGTCGGGGACCTTCTCCGCGCCGTCGTTGTGCAGCACGATCTGGAGTGGCAGCATCGGAAACCCCGCGACGTCGGGACGAATCCACATCGAGATGCGGTTATACGCGCGCCAGTCTTCGTTGGCGAAGCGTCGCTGCAGGTTCACGGACGACAATCCGTTCCGCGTCGGCGCTGGCTTGTCGACGAACATCTGCATGTCCACCCGCAGCACACGCATGCCGTCGCGCCGTGGCTCGGCCGGAAAAGTCAATCGGCCCGTGCCCGAGAAGCGCCACGTGCTCGAGTCGCTCATGTCGTCGAGCACCCTGGTCGCCAGCACCGGCTTCCGGACCCATGCCGATTCGGCGGAGTTCGCGAACTCGGGCGTCATGGGCGCACGCTGGGCCTGCGCGTTCAGGGTGCGAGTAGATGCAACCAGGAGAAACAACGCAATCGGGTTCATCGCCCGAAGCTAGACGGGTGATTGCGCGCCGCAAGCAAGGACCGCGGACCGGCATCGGAGGTCCCCCTGAGCCGATTTCCCACGCTTTCTCGCGTTACTCGAAAGGCGCGCACATTCGCCCGCCCCTTCCCCGAGGATGCGAATGCGAGTGCTCCTGCTCGACGAAGGCTTCATCAGCGGCACGGCCACCGCACGGGGACTCCGATCAGCCGGCTGCACGGTCGACGTCATTGCAGCGACCGGCGGCCATGGCCGCTGCGTCGTAGCGGGAGGCACGTGGCAGCTCGCGCCGCGCGTCGGCAATCAGCGACTGATGGACACGATCGACGCCGCGGTGCGACGCAGCGCGTACGACGTCATCTATCCGATCACTGAGCCGCTTCAGGCGCTCATCTGGGATCGACAGCCCGACTGGGGCTCCAAAGTCTTCCCGCACGTCGACGCGCACCAGCAGCAGACCCGGCGCGACAAGCGGGAAATGAGCGGCCTCGTCGCGAAGGCCGGTGTGCCGACTCCTCGTGAGCTGCCCGCCACCTCCGCGGCCGACGTCCACGACGCCGTCCGCAAGCTCGGCCTCCCCATCGTCATCAAGGGTATCACCGGCCGCGGCGGAAACGCGACGCGCATCTGCAATTCGCTCGAGACTGCCCTCGCCGCCGCGAACGAGCGCGCGAGCCACGATGGCGAACCATTCGCCCAGCAATACATCGGCGGCGTCACCCACCTCGCGGGCGGCTTGTTCGACAGTGGCCGTCCGCTCCGATTCTTCTCCGGCGCCAAGACCCTGCAATACCCGTCGCGCACGGGACCAGCCGCCGAGATCACGTCGGTCCGCGATCCGGCGCTCACCGATCTCGCCCTGCGGGTGTTTGCCGCAGCGGAGGTCACTGGCCTCGCGAGCATCGATGTCATCCGCGACGCACTTGGCCACTATCACTTTCTCGAGCTCAACCCTCGGCCCTGGGGTTCGATCGACGCAGCGAGCAATTCCGGCGTCGACCTCTTCGACGCACTCGCGCGACTGTGGCGATCGGAGCCGGTTGCGCCGCGACTCGACTTCCGCGACGGCGTTCGCTCGCCCGTGTTTCCGCTCTACCTGTTCGCAGTGCCGTACTGGAAGTCGGGCGCGGCGCGACACGCGCTCGGCCCCGATGTGCGACGCGCATTCACGCTCGCACGCGGCGAGCCAGCACTGGCCGGCCATGTCGCACATCGTCTCATCCGCGTGGGCCTCAATTGGTAAGTCACACCGTTATCCGTGAACACACATCATGATCACACGATTCCTGCGCGCGAAACGAATCTTCATTCTCGTCATCTGCTCGATGCTCGTCCTGGCGTGCGTCGTGGTGTCGACGACAACCAGCAGCCACATGGCCGACGCGACTGACGTCGCCAACACGCACGTGAGCACGCCGCTGAAGGCGCACCTGATCGACGGCAGCGTCGTCGTGTTCGAGCACGGCGCCGAGGTACGCCCGACCCGCGTCACCGGCAACGGGAAGTCGTACGACGTCGCACGTCGGGCGATGAAGCTCGTCGACGGTGTGCCGCTCGACAGCGTGCTCGGTTTCGAGGTCTATCAGCGTCGAATCAATCCGCTGCGAACGCTCGTCTACGCTCCGGTGACGCTTGCAGCATCCATCCTGGGCACCGCGGTCGTCGCCGTCGCGATCTTCGGCTCCTGCCCGACCATCTACGCCGACAGCGCCGGTATTGAGACGCTCCAGGCCGAATCGTTCTCGTCGAGCATCGCGCCGCTGTTGGCCAAGCGCGACGTCGATCGCATGAACGTGAAACCCGATTCGATGGGGGTGATCAGGCTCGCCGTGCGCAACGAAGCGCTCGAGACGCACCATCTCGATCACATCGAGCTCGTCGAGGTGCGTCAGGGCGCGAACGAGTTGGCGGTGCCCTCGCCGCGCGGCGGTGTGCTCGCGGTGTCCGATTTCGCCGTTGCGAGCGTGAGAGATCGCGCCGGCCGAGATGTCAGTCGCATCGTCGCCAAGGCAGATGAGGTCGCGTTCGCCACCGACAACGGCTTCCTCGATCGCGCCATCGACGGCGGAGTCACCGACGATCAGCTCACCATCACCGTTGCACGGCGCGCTGGCGTCGACAGCGTCGCGCTCGTGATGAAGGCACGCAGCAGCCTGCTCACGACGTCCGTGCTGTACGAGCACCTCATGGGACGACAGGGCGTACTCGCGCTCGACTTCATGGGAGAGGAGCTCTCGAAGATCACGACGCTCGCGACGCTCGCCTCCTGGTACGGCGGCAACTTCGGCATGCGCGTCGAGGTGCAGGACGGCTCGAGTTGGCGCCCCGTCATCCGCCTCATGGACTTCGGGCCAACGGCGTGGCGCAGCGTCGGAGTCGTCATTCCACCAGTCCACAGCGCCGACGACAGCCTGCGCATCCGGCTCACCTTCGCCGCCGACGCGTTCCGCATCGATCAGATCGGCGTCGCACAAAAGGCGCGACGCCTCGAGCAACGGCTCATTCCCATCGCACGGGCAGTGGATTCCGACGGCAAGTCGCGCCCCGACATCGTCGCGATGCTCGCGAAGGCGGACGACCGCGATGTCGAGACGCATCCGGGCCAGCAGTTCCACATCGAGTTCGACGCCGACACAGCGGGCGGCACGAACAGGACCTTCTTCTTCGCCGCGCAGGGCTACTACGTCGAATGGCTACGTCCCTCGTGGATGAAGGACGCCGCGACCGCCGAACCGTTCTCGAAATCGAAGACCTCCATCCGTGATCTGCTGCGCAGCTGGCGCGGCGGTCGTGATTCCCTCGAGACGCTGTTCTTCACGCGTCGGGTGCCGATCGCATGACGAAACGCACACTGGCCTCGATGATATTCATGACGTCGCTCTCGGCGTGCCTTACGTCCCCGCCGCCGCTGACCGTCGCCAAGGCCGATCCGCAGCGCGGCACCTTCGGCAGCGTGTACATGATCGACGGGCGTCAGCACTACGGCGAGCTGCTGGCGCTCGACGACTCGACCGTTGCAATGCAGTTGCGTAACCGCATCGCGATTGGCTCGCTGTCGCGCATCCAGACCATCTTGTTCGACGATTTCGCAACGAACGACGTCGGTCCCGAGCGACACATGGCGCCTGGCACCCTGCGAAAGGGCAGGCAGGTGAGTCGCTTTCCGTATGGCATCACTGCACCGGCGATGGCTCGGCTGCTCGACCTTTCGAAACAGAGCGCGCCTGACAGGCTCGAGGGGACGACGCCATGACATCTCTTCGCCATCCGCGGTTCGCCGCCTTCACCATTGGCATGATCGTGCTCGCCGCCAGCGTCGCCGCACCGCGTTGGCCGAGCTCGTACGAGCCCGCGGTCGACGTAGCGACCTTCATCGCCGACGCACGCCACGCGACTCGTCGCTATGAATCACAGCGCGAGGCGATCAACGACGGCTTCACCCGCGTCGGCGTGGAGTTTCCCGCGATGGGCGAGCACTGGGTGAGCTTCGCGCGCGTCAACGAAGACTCGCTCGTCGCCAACCGGCCCTCAGTGCTCATCTACACGAACATCAACGGCGATCCTCGGCTCGTCGGCGTCGCGTACACGAAGCTGCTCACGGGACACGACTCGCCGCCGGTATTCCCGTTCAAGGGCGCGTGGCACGAGCACAGCGGCGCCGTGAACGAGGAGAGCCTGCCGATGGGCCATATGCACGCTGTCGTCCCCAGCGACGCGAGGGACCTGCACTCCCCGAGGTTGTTCATCCTCCACGCCTGGATCTACGCCGCGAATCCGGACGGTGTCTTTGCCACCGACAACTGGTCGCTTCCACTCACCAGGCTCGGCATGCCGAACGCATCGGCCGAGCGCGACGCCCTTCGCGCCATCGCCCTCGCGCAGGACGACGACGAGTACCACCGGCTCGTCCTCCGCACCATGCTGAAGCTGTCCGACGCCGAGGACTCGGTCGTCGCCCAGGTGATCCAGACGCACCGGGAGGATCTCCGGCGGGACGCCGCCGCAATCCGAGCCTCGCGACAGTTCACGCGTGAGACATCGATGCGCTTTTCCAACAGTTGGAACGTCATGTGGCTAGAACTAGGGCGAGCATTGCCGACGCGCGTTGCCGAACTGCGCCACACCCGCGCAGCCATGTGAGCGTCGTCTGTTCACCCCACCATCGGCGCACCACCTTTGCGCCGTGTCTTCCAACCAGGAGCAGGACTCATGCGGAAAGCAGCGATACTCATGGGCGCGGTCGCGCTCATCGTCGGTGCGACGAACGCGTCAGCGCAGGGCAAGAACTTCGCTGGAACGTGGACGGTCGTCGTCGATCCCGCAGCGGCTCCGGCGCCAGGACGTGGTGGTGGGCGCGGACTTGGTCAGGGCGGAACGATCGCGCAGGACGCCAAGACCCTTACCGTCCCGCGCACCACGCAGAACGGCGAGATGAAGTCGGTCTACAATCTCGACGGCGCCGACAGCAAGAACACGCTCACCATGGGCGGCAACGCCGTCGAGCAGCTGTCGAAGGCCAAGTGGGATGGCGACAAGCTCATCGTCACCACGACGATGAATTTCAACGGCAATGCGTCCGAGTCCACGATGGCGATGTGGCTCGACGCGTCGGGGATGCTCGTCGTCGAATCCACCGGCGCAGGCCGTGGGGGCGGACCGCCGACCACGACCAGGATGATGTACAAGAAGTCGTAATCACTTCGGCCAGCCCGTCTGTGGCAGGCCCGGCGTGATCTTCAGCGCGTTCTGGAAGTAGACCTTCTTCAGCACCGCATCGGGAAGGTCGATGCCGTACAGCTTCCAGAACGCGTGATAGCCGCGGTAGTAGTCGAAGTAGTCGTCCTTCGTCTCGAACACGCGCCAGTAGTACGGATACTCCTCCGGCTGGAAGGAATCCTTCCCGAAGAGGATGCGATCCTGGAATCTGACGAAGAAGTCGTGCGCGACACGCGGTTGGCGCCCGATGTCGTACAGCACCGCGCCCACCTCCGAATACACGTTCGGCAGCTCCGTCAGCATCTTGCCGAACCGCTCCAGGTCGTTCGCCTGCCAGCCCAGGTGCGCGGTGACGAACGTCGTCTTCGGATTGCGCCGGAAGAGGTTGTCGCGCTCGGTGATCAGCGTCTCGAAGCTCGGATACTGGTCCTGCGGATAGCGTCGCCCGGGAAACAGCGCCAGCTCCAGCCACCGCTCATTCGTGTAGTCGATCGGGTGGAAGAACTGCTCCGGATCCGCCGTATGGATGAACACCGGCAGCTTGAGCCGGGCGCACGCGGCCCAGATGGGATCGAGCTCGGGGTCGTCGAGCTTGAGTCGTGAACCGTCGGGCTTTCGCGTCGACAGGCCGAATCCCTTTCCCACTTCACCCACGCCCACGGCGCCCGCGGCGACGTCCGCCTCCAATTGCGCGACAGCCTTCGCCGCCCAGCCCGGCCCGACGTTCTGGAAGCTGATGCCCGCGAGGATTCGCACGCGGTCCCTCATCTTGTCCGACCCCTTCACGCTCGCGATCGTCGACTTCAGGCGGTCGCCCGACATGTTGTCGGCGGATACCATCATGCGGACGTTCAGGCTGTCGAGCGATGCGCCGAGGCTGGCGAGTCCGTCCGCGGAGCCAAGGAGTCCTTGCGGGTGCCCGTGGAAGTCGATGGCGGGGTATTTCGCCGTCCTCACCATGTGCGCCGGCACCACCAAGGTCGACTTCGGGCGATAGTCGAGGATGCTCGGCGCCGGAATCTCGGGGGCCATGCAGTTGCGCGGCCGGATCTCGGTGGTGCCCGGCGGGCACACCTCACCTGCCTTGATGGGCGTGCCGCCGCTGCGCTGGGCGACGGCGGCATCGCCAAGGAAAAGGACGGCGCTCAGACCAGCGACGACGGACGCACTGCGCATGAAAGCTCCGATGGAAACGGTGTCGCGCTAAAAAGCCGAGCGCGACACCGCGCGTCAAGCAGAGCTACCAGCTCAGGCCCAACGTAATCCGCGGCGCTGCCGCCGAAGCATCGGGCCGGAGACAGCCTTGACCAATCCGCCGCCAAGGCCGATGTACGGCTTCACGAGGAAGGGCAGGAACTGGTACTGCAGCTGGGCTTCGGGTTGCTGTACGTGCTCGTCCCGATGTCCTCCTTCGGACGAAAGACCCCCAGGCTCCCCTCGGCGATGATGAACACGAGTGGGACGTCGACGCGCATGGCGCCGAAGGGCGTCGTCCCAGACCATAGAGATCGAATTGCGAGACGCCGCCCATGAGGCTGAGGTGCGGACGGGGGACGATCTGTGCGGCGGCGCGATGCATCGGTGCAGCGACGCTGGTCGCAACGAGCGCGGCTGTGAGCAGAGCGGATGGTTGCAGCATGGACTCCGCGTCCGCCATTGGTGTACTCATTCCGATTGCGGCTTTGGATGACCTCGCTGGGCGATATGGAACTACAAATACGGAACGCAGAGCGCGCTTCGCGCGCTACACAGGCTGCGCGAACGCAGAAGGACACTGTTCCTGCGTTTTACCGCGGTTCCTGCAGTTTCAGCGTATTTCTGCGTGGCGAAGCCTGCGCCTTTTTCTGCGATCCGTAGTAAGCAGTTGCTCTTCAGGAAGGCAGTTGCCCTTCGCCAATTACGGGTGATGCCACCCATGACACTCACGCGCGGATGCGACAGCTGTGCAGCGGCGCGCTGCGCCGGCACCGCCGAGCTACTTCCGCTTTGGCTTCGTTGCGGCCTTCGCCTTCGGCTTGGCCTTCTTCGCCGGCGCGGGAGCCTTCTTCGCCGACGAATGCACCTTGGCGTCCGGCTTCGATGACGCCTTGGTCGCCTTCTTCTTCACGGCCGCGACCTTCTTCTTCGCCGGTGCGGCCGCAGGCTTGGCCGGCGCAGCTGCCTTGGGTGCTGGTGCCGCCGCCGCCTTCGGCACTGCCGCCGCGGCAATCTCCTTCGCCTCGGCCTCTGGTACGACGTCGCTGAAGTCGATCTCGATGTCGTCGTCTTCCACGACCACCGGCGCGACTTCCTTCCGCGGACGCCCCGTCTTCCCCTTTTCCTTGTTCTTGGCAATCTCGGCGTCGAACTGCGCCTTTGCCTCGCGCATCAGCTCGAGATATGCCGCTTCTCCCCGACGAACAGTCCGCATGACGCTTCCCCTGTAGGCGATAGATAAGATCAGACGCGTGACGGCAATTCACCCACCCACTCGCTGCTCAAACGCGCGATGTCCTGCATCGCATCATCGTCCGACCGGCCCGAGGACTTGAGCACGTGAAAACCGTGGTCGGCCCCCTCGATCCAACGCATTTGCCAGTTCGTATGCACCGATTCCAGCGCACGCTCCATCAGCGCGCGCGTACACAGTGCATCCCGAGTGCCGCTCAATGCCAGTACCGGCATGCTGATTTTGCTCAGGTGGGCGTCGCGAAGCTTCTCCGGATGAC
>JBDSML010000216.1:0-3964 GCA_039915865.1 Gemmatimonadaceae bacterium
AGCGTCGCCTTCAGGTACTTCGGGTTCTTGAAGTCCGGATCGATCGTGTTCACCGCCGCACCGGCGGCCGGACCGGAGATGGAAGCGCCCGGTGCCGTCGTGCCATTCGGCTTCACGCCATCGAGGCACTTGAGCGGCGGAGTCGTCACATTTGCCGAGTTGAACGCCGGCACACCAGCCGACGTCGTGGACGTGTTGCTCAGCGCAGCGCCATTGCAGGTGATCGAGGAATAGCCGCTCAGCCCCGAGTTGCCGAATGCATTCGAGAGATACACGAACGGTGTCGGGCCGCTGAAGGAGCCCACGCCACCGCGAAGCTGGTTCACCTGGTTGCCCGTCACGTCCCAGTTGAAGCCGAACCGCGGCGAGAACTGCGCCTGACTCGGCACACTGCTCGTGGAGCGATTGTAATCCGTGAGCACTTCCTGGTTCAGCGGCGGCACGTTGTCGAACTTTGGCTTGTCCATGCGGAGGCCGAAGTTGAGCGACAGCGTCGGCGTGGCCTGCCATGCATCCTCGATGTACGCGCTGTACGTCGCCGCCTTGATCGTGGCCAATCCATTGTACGGATCGGTCGGCGCCGGCGCGCTGATGACGTACGACGATGCGACGCCGTTGTTGAAGTCGTTCAGGTTGTTGAACGTCCAGTTTCCAAACGAGTTCTGCGCGAACAGGTTGATCGACTTGTAGTACAGCGCCTTGCCGCCAACCGTGACGGCGTGCGTCCCGAACGGAATGGTGAGATTGTCCGTGAACTCGATGGTGCGCTGGTCGAGGGAGTTGGCCTGCGACGAGTTGTCCGTGCCTAGGACGAAGATGACCGTCTTCGTCGGGTCATCGGTACGGGCGACACCGCGAACCGTGAGGAACGGGAAGATTACCGGTACCGTACGGAAGTCCTTGATCGTCGAGTAGTTCGCGAGGAACTCGTTGTACATCCCGCTCGACGTATTCGTGAGCAGCTCGATGACGCCGCTCTTCGACGTGTTGCTCAGGTCGTAGCCGCTCGACGTCAGGTTGAAGTTTGGAGTGGCGGAGGTCGCGAGTCCGCGGCTGAACACTTTGTTGTCGGCCGACGCGTAGTTGTAGCGCATCACGAGGCGCGTCGACATCGGCAGGTACGCGTCCATGCGGACGAAGGCATTCCTGTTCGGATTCTTCTTGAATACCTGCTCGCCGCCGCCGGCATTCGTGAGCCCGTACTTCGCCGCGGCCGTCGTGACGCCATCAATCGTCGACTGCGTCACGAACTGGTCCGGAGCGCCGAGGTAGGAGCCGGAGGCCGGCTGGTCGAGCTTCTGGAGCTCGCCGCTGGCGAAAATGAACACCTTGTCCCTGAGCAGCGGGCCGCCAGCAGACGCACTGATATGCTGCGACTTGTACGCCTGAAGATACGGCTGCGAGCGCGTGAGGCTCTGGCTGCGCGAATCGCCGTACAGCGTGCCGTGCCATTCGTTCGTGCCGCTCTTCGTCACTGCGTTGATGAGCATTCCGCCGAAGCTGCCCTGACGAACGTCGAAGGGCGACAGCAGCACCTGGTACTCCTTCACGGCATCGAGCGGAATCGACTTCGCATTCGCCGATGCGCCAGCCTGTCCCGACGTGCCGAGCCCGAACAGGTCGCCGGCTTGTGCTCCATCGATCTGGATGGAGTTCTGGCGAAGATTCGCACCACCGCCCGAGAGGCCAACGCCGCCCGACGTGGAGACCTGCGGAACGAGCTGCACGAAGTCCGTGAAGTTCCGGTTGATCGTCGGTAACCGGCGCAGCGCGGAATCGGAGATCGACGTGCTCGTTCCCGTCTTCGACGCGTTGATGACGGCGTCGGTCGTCGATGCAGTGATGGACACTTCGCCCAGCGTTTGTACTTCGCGCGTCATCCTGAAATCTTCGCGGCGCGTCTGGCCGAGCGAGATCACCACGCCGTCGCGCGTCATCGGCGCATAGCCGATGCGGCGGACGGTGATGATGTAGCCCTGGTTCGGCTCGATGCCAGGAATGGTGTACTGTCCCGACGCGCGGGACGTCGCACCGATGTTGTACCCAGTGCGCGGATTCCGCACTTGGATCTGCGCCGCTTCGATCGTGGCGCCAGTGGCGTCAGTGATCGTGCCAGTGAGCCCACCGGTCGTGACGCCCTGTGCGGAAACGGATGTAGTAGAAACGGAGAGAAGCGCAAGAACGGCGACGACGCCGAATAGCGTTCGAATTCTCAGCATGAATGCTCTCTGGGAGGAGAAGGGAGGAGGCCCAAAAGCTAGGGTGACGAAGCCCGGTCCAGCAAGAGATGATCGTAACCGGTGAGTCACATCGTTCGAAGGCTGCACAGGTTACGCGACCTCACGTAACCGGCGGCGCTCCAACTGTGCACTGACCCGCGCGCCCAGCGATATCGTCACTTTTCGGCGCTGGCGGTGCGCGCGCCCACCCGCGCCCGGATCACGCTCTTGATCCCGCCACGAATGTTGAAGTCGCCTACGACCTCCATCCATACCGGCTTCACCGCCGAGGACACGTCGTCGAGGATGCGGTTCACCGCGCGCTCGTAGAAGATCCCGTCGTTGCGAAAGCTCCACAGGTAGAGCTTCAGGCTCTTGAGCTCCACGCAGACGTCGCCCGGGATGTAGTTGATGTGCATCGTCGCAAAATCGGGTGCGCCGCCCTCGAGCGCTTTCAGCTCCTCGGCGTCCGATTCAATTCCCCCCATCGGGCAGAGCGACGTGAATTCCGGGCACTCCATCTCGATCTCGTACGGGCGGCCCGGGTACGGATTCGGAAACGTCTCCAACAGGTCAGGTCGTGGCATGGACGAACAATAATCAATCCGGCCAAGGTGACTCTGGCGCCGGACGGGTCGCTCATCGTATGTTGACGTCGTGCCGGTCCCCTCTGGACCGGCCGTTGCCGCCGGGAGAACGGCCTGGCGGTACTGCCCCCTGGCAAGTCCAGGGGGCTCTTTTTTTCTAGTCCTCGCCGCGGAGTCGGCGCGCCATTTCGTCCAGCACGGCGCGCTCGTCGCTCGACAGGCTGTCCAGCCCGGACGACGAGATCTTGTCGAGCACCCGGTCCAACTCCGCCGCCCGCGCTTCTCGCGACGTCCGCACCGGCATCACCACCGCCCGCGCCGATGGACGCTTCTGCGCCGCAACCGCCTTGCTCTTGGCGACGATCTCATCCACTTCGTCGCGCTGCGCCCTTGCGCGAGGCAACGTCCGCGGAATCGCCCGTGGCGGGGTCTCCTCCGGATAGTCCGGCGCCGGCGAGATGCGCTGCCGCAGGCGATCCAGGCTCGCCGCTGGCGGCGTGCGGAAGTACAGCCAGCCAAACGCCAACCCGCCCAGGTGCGCCGCGTACGCCCAGCGCTCGCCGCCAGCCGTCGGGTCGCCCGCACTTAACAGCCCCAACGCGAGGTTCGCGGCCACCAGCATGACGACCAGCGTCCACGCGCGAATTGGTACGGTGCCGAACAATCCCACCTCTTCGCGCGGCCACTGCTGGCAGTACGCGAACATCACCCCGAACACCGCCGCCGATGAGCCGATGAGCAGCCCGGTGCGCACGAACAGCAAGTGGAACATCGCACCGCCCAGTCCGCACCACAGGAAGTAGAGCGTGAAGCCACGCGTCCCCATCGCTGCTTCGAGCCGAGGGCCGAACATGACCAGTCCGTACATGTTCAGGGCGAGATGCCACAGCCCGTAGTGCACGAACATGTAGGTGAGCGCACTCCACAGCGTGCGCTGCAGGCTCCCATCCTGGAATCCCAGCACGGCGAACGCATCGGCATCGCTCACGAGCGTCCACTGCAGGAACAACATCACGGCGCAGATCGCGAGTAGCACTCGCACGCCGCGCGTCATGCGTGGTGCGTCGTGCTCGTCGTATGGGAGTGAAGTCGCCATCTGCCGGTGCTGCGATGCAGCTGCTGAACGGGAATGCGCTCGCGCCGTGCGAGCTCCTCTTT
>JBDSML010000149.1:0-8519 GCA_039915865.1 Gemmatimonadaceae bacterium
CCGCACCATTCCGGGAAGCCGGCAAGCAGACGCCGGTATTCGTGCGCTTCTCCACCGTGGCTGGTGAGCGTGGCTCGGTCGACACGGCGCGCGACATCCGCGGCTTCGCCGTCAAGTTCTACACGGACGAAGGCAACTGGGATCTCGTCGGCAACAACATCCCCGTGTTCTTCATCCAGGACGCGATGAAGTTTCCCGACCTCGTGCACGCCGTGAAGCCCGAGCCGCATAACGCCATGCCGCAGGCCGCATCGGCGCATGACACCTTCTGGGACTTCATTTCCCTCATGCCGGAGTCGACCCACACCGTCATGTGGGCGATGTCGGACCGCGCCATACCGCGCAGCTACCGCATGATGCAGGGGTTCGGGGTCCACAGCTATCGCCTCGTGAACGACGAGGGCGCATCCGTCTTCGTGAAGTTCCACTGGAAGCCGAAGCAGGGCACGCACTCCCTCGTGTGGGACGAGGCGGCGAAGATCCAGGGCGCCGACGCCGACTTCCACCGCCGCGACCTGTGGGAGGCGATCGAAGCAGGCGACTACCCCGAGTGGGAGCTCGGCCTTCAGATCTTCACGGAGCAGCAGAGCGAGGACTTCTCCTTCGACATCCTCGATGCCACGAAGATCATTCCGGAAGAACTCGTGCCCGTGATGCCCGTTGGCCGCATGGTCCTCGACCGCAATCCCGACAACTTCTTCGCCGAAACGGAACAGGTCGCGTTCTGCACCGCGCATGTGGTGCCGGGTATCGACTTCTCGAACGATCCGCTGCTTGCCGGCCGCATCCACTCGTATGTCGACACACAGATCTCGCGACTCGGCGGAGCGAACTTCCACGAGATCCCGATCAACGCGCCCGTGGCACCGGTGCACAACAACCAGCGCGACGGTATTCACCGCCAGGGCATCCCGCGCGGACGCGTGGCGTACGAGCCCAACTCACTCGGCGGCGGCTGCCCGTTCCAGGCGGGCGCGAAGGGGTTCGTCTCATTCCCGCAGCCGGTGCAGGAAGACAAGCTGCGCGGCAAGCCGGAGAAGTTCGCCGATCACTACAGTCAAGCGACGCTCTTCTACAACAGCCAGACCGAATGGGAGAAGGCGCACATCGTCGGCGGATTCCGCTTCGAGCTGAGCAAGCTTACCGTGCCGGCAATCCGCGTGCGCATGGTGGCATCACTTCGGAATGTGGACGAAGACCTCGCGGCGCAGGTGGCCGAGGGGCTCGGGATCGACCTGCCGGATCCGTTGCCGCGCGCGCTGAAGCGTCCACGCAAGCCGGAGGTGACGAAGTCTCCGGCGTTGTCGCTCACGGCGTTGCCCGGTGAAGTCGGCGTGCGCACGCGCAAGATCGCCATTCTCGTGGCGAACGGCGTCCACGGCGCGTCGCTCACGTCGCTGCACGCCGCGCTGACGGATGCCGGCGCCGTGCCGCGCTTCATCGGTCCTCGCCTCGGCACCTACTCCACATCGGATGGCGATACGATCGAAGCCGACGCGTCGATGGAGAATTCGCCGCCGGTGTTGTTCGACGCGTTGATCCTTCCCGACGGTGCGGCCGGCGTGAAGGCGCTCGCGGCCGATGGTCACACGATGGAGTTCGTCACCAATCAGTTCCGCCACGGCAAGACGATTCTCGCACTCGGCGCGTCGAGCAAGCTGTTGGAGAAAGCCGGCGTGACGGTAACAGCCAAGTCCGACGCAGGACTGCTTGTGTCGTCGGCGAGCGACAAGGGCATCGCGAAGAAGTTCATGTCGTCCGTCGCGAAGCACCGGTTCCCCGAGCGCGAGACGGATCCGCCGCTCGTCTAGAGAATAGCGTGAGAAATCAGCGCGGCCGTGCGCGATAGCACCGCTCATGGCCGCGTTGTCCCACATCGGGTTGTGAATGGACATATTGTTAGAGTCGCGTCGTCAGCGTGCGATAAACCCATTCACCAACTCCCGGCTTCATGTCCCGTCGAACGATCGTCGTCACCGGTGGTGCAGGCCACGTCGGCTCGCATCTCATCGAGCTGCTGCTGTCCAGCGGCGATGACAGCATCATCTCGCTCGACAACTACTCGAATGGCAGCCGAGCGAACCACATCGACGGCGCCGAGTATCGCGATGGGCACACGAAGGACATCCACGTCCTCGTGCCGGAGACACCGGACATCGTCTACCACCTCGGCGAATACGCCCGTATCAAGACGAGCTTCGAGGACGTCGCCACGGTGTACGACTCGAACATCGTCGGCACGTTCGCCGTCACGGAATTCTGTCGCGAGCGCGCCGTGCCGAAGCTCGTCTATGCGGCATCGAGCACGAAGTTCGCCATCGAGGGTGACGGCCGGAACCAGAATCCGTACTCGTTCACCAAGGCGACGAACGTCGACCTGATCAACAACTACGGGCGCTGGTACGACCTGCCGTATGCGATCTGCTACTTCTACAACGCGTTCGGCCCGCGCGAGGTGGGTGACGGCAAATACGCGACGCTGATTGCACGGTTCGAGGAGCTCCATCGCATGGGCCAGCCGCTGACGGTCGCGTCGCCGGGCACGCAGCGCCGCTCGTTCACGTACGTGAAGGACCTGGCGCGGGGCATCATGCTCGTGGGTGAGAAGGGCCAGGGCGACGGCTATGCCCTGCGCGGGGCGAACAGCTATAGCATCCTCGAGATCGCGCAGGCGTTCGGCGGCCGCGTAGAGATGACCGACGAATATCCAGGTCGCTCGGACGTGGCGAATGATCCAACCAAGGCGCGCGACGAGTTGGGGTGGTTGCCGACGTTGGATGTGATGGATTATATCCGTGAGATTCGTTCTCGGGTCTAAGAGATCTCTTTGGATTTGAGACTCGTGCGCGGTCGTTAGCGGGCACTCCTTCCGTCGGGCTACGCGCTTACACGCTGCGAGCCTCGCAAAACTGCCGCGAGTCTCTTGCTACGCGCGATGCCCTCCTCCAGGAGCGCCCACTTCCTCCCTCCAGCATCTCGAACACCGCGGACGCCATGGGCGTGAAAGATCGTGCCCTCCCTCCGCCGGATCGAGGGGAGCGCGATCAAACGGCGTTTGAAGCTTGAGAAGAAGCGCTGGCTCGACGGCGTCCGTCGAGTGGCTGGATGGAGGGAGTGCGCGTTCGTGGAGACGGCTTCTGAGTGCGCGGAGTTCCCGGTGCCAGCCGGGAACGACAGTAGCGCGAAGTGGCCGTTCGGAAGGAATGCGCGCGACCGACGGCACGAGAAGCTCTAACGAGAACGCTCTACGAAGTCAGCTCCCGATTCTTCTCGAGCATCAACTTGCTCTGGAACCGCTGCGACTCGCTGATCCGCTCCACCTCCACGGACATGGCGTCCACGCTCTGCTGGAGCTGCTCCAGCTGATGCATCTGCTGCTGGATGAGATGGTCGTGCTGCTCGGCCGCGCGCAACTCCGGACGACGCTCCATGCGTCGCGCGATCATCCGAGCAAACGGACCGAGGATGAAGATCGCCGCCAGCAGGCCCATGAGGCCGAGTGCCGTCTCCTGCGCCATGCGTGCGAGCGGCATCAGCTGGGGCGGCACCTGCTGGATCGTGACGGTCTTGTTATCGCCATCGTCGGTGATGGTGAATCGGCCGCCATCCCTCGGCAAGGCAGGCAGGACAACCGGCGCGCCGGGTGCATCCGGGGCCGTTGACGCCTTCGGTGCAACGGGGGCTTGAGGTGCTTCTGCGGCGGCTTGTGGATTCAGCGTCATGCGCATCGATCCGAGCTACGAGGGAGATCCAGAGAGAGCAGGCCCCTCGCTACGCTCGGGGCGACAACACTACGAATTCCCTACGCGAGACGTCGCCGGATAGTGTCCAACGCCCCCAGCGACCAGTTCGCTCGGCGCGTATACCCTCGGGAGTGCTCATCCCTCCAGTCGTCAATCCTACCCGCTCGTCCCTCGGGAGTCATCAATGAAGGTCATGTTTCGCGTCGCCATCCTGGGTCTCGCGGCGCTCGCGCTGCCGCTCTCCGCGCAGAACACCGCGGTCGAGCAGCAGGCACAACCCTGGAATCCGCAACAGATCCTTCATACGGAGACGTACGTCAAGCCGCCCGCGGTCGTCGAGCGGATCATCATGGCGCCGCGCACGGACATCTCGTTCACGTCGCCGAGCCCGGACAAGAAGTGGTTCGTGCGCACGGTGGGCGCCGATCGCGGCGACATCAACGACTTCGGCAAGGCCCACGTCAACCTCGGCGGCGTGCAGATCGACACCAGGGCGAATCGCGCGCGCACGCTGACGACGAGCACGCGTCGCGGACTCACGCTGATTGATCCGCGCACCATGGCCACGCGCACCATCGAGACGCCGAAGGACGCGTCAATCTCGGCGCCGAGTTGGTCGCCGACCGGAACACATCTGGCGTACGTCGCGAACTTCGACGACGCGTCGCACGTGTATGTCGCCGACGTCGTGAGCGGGAAGGCGACGCGAATCACCAGCACGCCGCTGCTCGCCACGCTGTTCACGACGCTCGATTGGACCGCCGACGGCAAGAGCATCGTCACGGTGCTGGTGCCCGACGCGCGTGGCGCGGTGCCGGTGTTCGGCAACAAGGGCATCGCCGACGGACCGCAGGTGAAGCTCACCGAATCGCGCGCGCTGCCGCAGGTCATTCATCCGGCGCTCCTTACGACGCCGTACGATCGCGCGATGCTCAAGTACTACACGACTGGGCAGCTCGCGTCGATCGACGTCCGCACGCGGCGCACACAGAAAATCGGCGCGCCCGCGATGATCCGCTCGGCCGACGCGTCGCCCGACGGAAAATTCTTCCGTGTCACCAAGGTGACCGAGCCGTTCTCGTATATCGTGCCCGTGTCGAACTTCGGCACCGCGGACGAGCTGTGGGATGTGAACGGCACGCTGGTGACGGCGCTCGCGAAGACGCCACTGCGCGATGGCGAGCGCACTGGCGACGGCGACACGCCGGGCGGTGGACGCGGTGGCGCGCAGTCGTCGCCGACGGACACCGGCAAGCGCAATATCCAGTGGAATCCGGTAGGCACGGGTCTCGTGTACCTGCAGTCCGTCTTTCCCGCCGACACTGCGCCGCGCCGGGCTGGTCGTCCGGGCGCGGCAGCACAGCGTCCGCAGCCGACGTCCATCCGCTACATGAGCTGGATGCCGCCCTATGGTCCGAGCGACACGACGCTGATCTACGAAGGCACGGGTCGCCTGAGCAACGTTGCGTACAGCGCTGACGGCAAGACGATGTTCATCTCCGACAGCGCGAGCGTCTACGCACTGCGCACGAGCGACCTGACGAAGCGTCATCCACTCGGCCGCGGCGTCACGCTGCCTGCCGGCGGTGGCTTCGGCGCGTTCGGCGGTGGTGGCGGTGGACGTGGCGGAAATGCGAACGCGGCCAACGACACGCTGCCGACAGGCGGAGCGCTGGCAATGAAGCCTGGCCCGCATGGGGGACAGGTCGTCGTCGTCGCGAGCGATGGCAAGAGCGTGTTCGTCAGCGGCTCGCGTACGCCTGGCGCAAAGTGGGAAACCGTGGCGCCGCGTCCGTGGGTGGAGAAGCTGGACATCGAGACGGGGAAGAGGAGTCGCGTCTTCGACAGTCCGGCCGACGGCTATGACGAGATCATCACGTCGCTCGACGACGACTACACCGCGTACATCTACACACACGAGTCGCCGACGACGATCCCCGACGCGTATCTCCGTGACGTGACGACCGGCAAGAGCGTGCAGTTGACGCGGAACAGGGACGTTGCGCCCGAGGTAACCAATGCGATCCGGAAGCGGATGACGATCACTCGTCCGCGCGATGGCTATCGCTTCGTCACCGACATCACGCTGCCGGCGAACTGGACGCCGGGCACGAAGCTGCCGGGCATCATCTGGTTCTATCCGCGTGAATTCACGTCGCAGATCGAGTACGATCGTTCACGCTACGTCACGAACATCAATCGGTTCCCCGATCTCGCGCCGGCGCGGCCTGCGTCGAGCACGAAGCTGTGGGTGACGCAGGGCTATGCGCTCATCGAACCGGACATCCCGATCTTCGGCGATTCTGGCAGGATGAACGACAACTACACGCGCGACCTGAAGGAGAATCTCGACGCGGTGCTCGACGCCATCGTCGATGCGGGATACGTCGACCGCAACAAGATGGGCATCGGCGGTCATAGCTACGGCGCGTTCAGCACCGTGAATGCGTTGACGCTGACGCCGTACTTCAAGGCGGGCATCGCCGGCGACGGCATGTACAACCGGTCGCTCACGCCGTTCGGATTCCAGAGTGAGCGCCGCGATTTCTTCACGGCGCAGGATACGTATCTCGACATGTCGCCGTTCTATCGGGCGGACAAGATCGCCGGCGCGCTGTTGATGTATCACGCGCTCGAGGACCAGAACGTCGGTACGGCGCCGATCAGCTCGGAGCGGATGTACCATGCGCTGCAGGGACTCGGCAAGCCGGCGGCGCTGTACATGTATCCGTACGAGGATCACAGTGATGCGACGTACGCGACGGATCTCGATCTCTGGGCGCGGTGGCTGGCGTGGTTCGACGTCTACGTGAAGAATCCGCAGAAGCCCATCGTTCCGTAAAGCGGAGCCCAGCTTTGAGCTCGAGCCCGAGCCTCCAGCATTGAGCATTTCCAGCCCGAGCTCGAGCGCGAGCTCTGAACTGCTCAGAGCTGGAAGCTCGCGCTCACGCTCACAGCCTGATCGTGCCTGTGATGTTCACGTTTCCCGCAATCGCTACTTCTTCAAAGCCGACTTCCGCGAGGGATCGTCCGCCGGATTCACGTACGTCATGGCGAACGGACCCATGGCGTCGATCTGCACCACGGTGTGACCCTTGGCCCGCGCATAGTGGTTCATCTTCGCCCCAGCGGTGACGAAGCCGCTCTCGCCCACCTTCATCATGTGCTTCTCGTCGAACGCGTCACCCATGCCGACGAGTAGCGTGCCCTCGATGACGGTGATGTGCTCGTCCGTCGGATGCCAGTGTGGCTTGATCGTATAGCCGGCAGGAAAATCGAGGCGCACGATGAACTGCTCGGACTTGCCCGGATCGCCCGCCAGTACGGCCATCTTCGCGCCGGCGGGAAACACTGCTGGGGCAGGTCCGTACTTGATCGCCGGCGCCTGCGCGGCGCTAGCGGTGGATGCGATCGCAACGGCAAGCACGGCCAGCGTGATGATCTTGGTCTGTCTCATTGTCTGGTCCTCGAGGATGGTGATTCGGTCGTGGAGGTTCCGCGTCCGATGTCCGATGAAGGCGCTAGGCCAGGTACAATTCCCACTTGATGCCGTCGGGATCCTTGAACGCCACGTAGTTCTTGCCGAGCGTGGCATCCCGTTTCACGCCGGTATTCTCGATGCCCGCGGCATCGAGACTGCTCGCGACTCTCTGCAACTCGGACTCGTCAGCGCAGCCGAGCGCGACGTGGTCGAGTCCCACGCGATGCGGATTGAAGGCGTCCGCCGCCGGCGATTGCTCGTCCGGTCCGAGCACGGCGATGGCGCTCGGCCCAGCGCCGAAGATCAGTACGCCGGGCGCCTCGAGCAACACGGGGAAGCCGAGCCGTTCGATGTAGAAGACGCGCGACCGCGCCAGGTCGGTCGACCGCAGCGCCACATGATGCACCCCCGATGTCTGGAATCGGATGCCCTGTTCAGGTGCCAGACTCACTGCTAGCATAGGGAAGCTCCGCGATGAATGGTTGCTTGCCGCGATGTATTGCCGCCAATAGTTTGGCACACCCATCTCACCTGATTCTCACCTGACATCTTCGGCGGCCTGCCTGTGCCTGCGACGACCGCCACGGGACCCTAGTTGCTGCGATTACAGACGTTGGGCGGTCTCTCGCTCCACAGCGAGACGCAAGAGCTCGAGGGCGCGGCCCGCCAGCGCCGGCGCCTGGCGATCCTCGCGGCGCTGGCGGCGAGCGGAGATCGTGGTCTCACACGCGACAAACTCCTCGCCCTCTTCTGGATCGACGCCGACGAAGCCCGCGGACGACAGGCGCTTTCACAGTCGCTGTACGCGCTCCGTCGCGACACCCTGAGCGGTGACCTCGTCATCGGCTCGGACACCCTCCGCCTCAACTCCGCGCACATCACCAGCGACGTCGCCGACTTCGATGCGGCCATCGCCGATCGGCGCTACGAGGACGCCGCGGCGCTCTACGCTGGCCCGTTCCTCGACGGCGTGCATTTCCCCGATGCCGAGGAATTCGAACGGTGGGCCGATGTCGCACGAACGCGGCATGCGCGCAACGCAGAACGCGCGCTCGAGGAGCTGGCGGCGCGCGCCGAGTCGGCCGGTGACCATCGGGCCGCTGCGGGCTGGTGGCGCCGGCTCGTGGCCATCGATCCACTGAAGACGCGAGCGAACATCGGCCTCATCTCCACTCTGGCATCGTCGGGTGAACGCGTGAACGCAGTGCGACACCTCGAAGCCTATACCGAGCGTGTTCGCTCCGAGCTCGACGCTGAGCCTGGCCCGGAGGTTCGCGCACTCGGCGAACGGCTGC
>JBDSML010000166.1:0-4710 GCA_039915865.1 Gemmatimonadaceae bacterium
TGAGCGCCGATCGCGGCAAGTACAACATCCGGCAGCAGATGCTCGAAGGGTTCGGGAACGTCGTGATCGTGACGAACGACGGCAAGCGCCTCACGACGCCGCAGCTGCGCTACATGCAGGGCATCAATGAAGTGTCGAGCGATACGTCGTTCACACTCGTGCAGCCGGGTAAGACGCTCTCGGGAATCGGTTTCAAGTCCGACCCACAGCTGACGCACTTCAGCATCAAGAAGGGCGCGAAGGGCACGGGCAGCTTCGTACTGCCGGGTACGGATTGATGCTGCGTTACGTGCTGGCCGCCTCGCTGGCGGTGTCGCTCACGGCAGGCGCGCAGGCATCCGGTGCGCCGAAGGGCCGTTGCCAGTTTCAGTTCGACAACACGCCCAACACGTCGCTCACGACGTTCCAGTTGCCGAGCAAGCAATACAACTCCTTCCTCGGCAACGGCGTCGTCGCCCGCTGTCCAAGTCAAAAGATCGTATTGAAATCGGACAGCCTCGAGTCCTACGGCGACGAAGGACGGTTCTACTTCGTCGGCCACGTCGACTACAAGGAGCCGCGACTCTCCCTCAAGGCGGACTTCCTCACGTATTTCCAGCGCGAGGAGCGACTACTCGCCTTCGCCAACGTCGATGCCACGCTGCCCAGCGGCTCGAAGCTCAAGGGCAACTCGCTCGAGTTCTGGCGCTCCATTCCCAAGGTGCGCCCGAAGCAGCACGCGGTATCCATCGGCCGTCCGACGATCTCGATCATCGAGAAGGATCCGCAGGGCAAGGCGCAGCCACCCGTGACCGTCACCGGCAACACGGTCTGGCTCGAAGGCGACAGCGTCGTCGCGTCATCGGGTGAAGTCGTCGTCGTGCGTCCCGAGCTCACCGCCACTGGCGACTCGCTCTATCTCGACAATGGCAGCGGTTTCCTGCGGCTCATGCGCAAGCCGCGCGTCACGGGCACGAAGGGTCGCCCGTTCACGCTCGTCGGCGAGACGATCGACCTGCTGTCGAAGAAGCGCAAGCTCGATCGCGTCCTGTCGAAGAACGCGGCCGAAGCTAAGAGCGAAGACCTCAACCTCAAGTCCGACAGCATCGACCTCCGCGTCACCGACGACCTGCTCCAGCGCGCCACCGCGTGGGGAAAGAGTCGCGCGCACGCGACGTCGCCGCAGCAGAACATCGTCGCCGACTCGATCGACGTCATCATGCCGAAGCAGCGCGTTCGCGAGATGCACGCCATCCGCGGCGCCGTGGCCGAGGGCCCGCCGGATTCCACGAAGGTCCATACGACGCCCGACCAGAAAGACCGTCTCATGGGCGACACCATCATCGCGTACTTCGACTCCATTCCGGCCAACGATACAACGACCAAGCCGCGCATCCGCCGGCTCGTCGCCATCGGCCACGCGTCATCGCTGCAGCACCTGCCGCCGAAGGACACCACGCTGCGCAAGCCGGCGATCAACTACATCTGCGGCAAGCGAATCATCGTCACGTTCGATTCCGCCAAGGTCAACGACGTGAAGGTCGAAGACTCCAATCCACCCTGTGGCGGCATGTACCTCGAGCCCGAATCGGACAAGGCGAAGGTCGCCCCTGGAACCACGCCGCCGAAGACCACTCCTCCCGCCGGCGGTTCGCCGCCCCGCAATCCTCCGCCGGTCTCGCCGACTCCGGCTCTTCCGGCCAAGCGCCCATGACCGGTCCTCTTCCTTCGCCGCGCATTCAAACGCTCATCGATCGTCTGTCGCGCGGCGATCGATCCACGGCGCTCGCGCTGCACGCGATCATCATGGCCGCCGACGCTGACGGATTCGCCACCCTCGACGACGTGGCCGTCACCTATCGTGGCGACTACCTCTCCGCACAACGAGCCGCTGGCCGTGACGCCGAGCGTGAAGCGGGTGAGCTGAGCATGGATCAGGTCCGCTCGCACCTCGCCACGTCCGTGCTCCTTCGCCTCGTGTCGGAGGCCATCATCGAGCTTCCCGCGGGTAGTATCCTCGCGCCTGGGGCCAAGCTTCGTATCTCGCCGCCGCTCTGGGCGGAAGTGAGCGGCATGCGGACGGAAGTCGCGGATGTGCTTCGCCACACGGGCGAGCACCCGACGCCGCGCGACCCACGTGGCGCGACGACAGCGCCCAACGTCTCCACCGGCAGCGTGCTCGAAGCGCGCGGCCTCTCGAAGATCTATCGCAAGCGCAGGGTCGTGAACGACGTGGCCTTACGCTTGCAACAGGGGGAGATCGTCGGACTGCTGGGCCCGAATGGAGCGGGGAAGACGACCACCTTCTACATGATCGTGGGACTCATCCAGCCGCTCAATGGGCGCATCCTGCTGGACGGTACCGACGTGACGTCCATGCCGATGTACAAGCGCTCGCGGAAGGGGATCGGGTACCTCTCGCAGGAGCCCTCCATCTTCCGAAAGCTGTCCGTCGAGGACAACATCGTAGCCATCCTGGAGACCCTCCCGCTCTCGAAACAGGAGCGGTCGGTTCGCCTCGAGAAGTTGCTGGACGAATTGAGCATCAAGCATCTCCGCCACAGCAAGGCCTACCAGCTGTCGGGAGGTGAACGCCGTCGCCTCGAGATCACGCGGGCGCTGGTCACGGAGCCGAAGTTCATGATGCTGGACGAGCCGTTCGCTGGGGTCGACCCCATCGCGGTGCACGACATCCAGACCATCGTCGCCAACTTGCGGACACGTGGTATCGGCGTATTGATCAGCGATCACAACGTGGAGCAGACTCTGGACATCGTGGACCGCGCATACATCATGTTCGACGGAAAGGTGCAGGTTTCCGGCACGGTGCGCGAGCTCGTGTTCGACGACACTGTAGCCAAGAGCTACCTCGGTCCGACCCTCTCGGCGCGCCTCCGCGCCAGGTTCGAGCGAGAGATGCAAGGGGAAGGCGCATGAGACCTGGACTCGGCCAACACACTCAGCTCAAGCAGGAGCTGAAGATCAATCCACGCCTGTACCAGGCGATGGATCTGCTCTACATGCCCCTCCTCGATCTCCAGAACCACCTCAAGCAGGAACTCCTCAACAATCCGTTCCTCGACATGATCGAGCCGGACGAAGAGGACGAGGAGGATGGCGTCGAACAGCAGGAAGATCCCAACCCGGAGACCGAGGCCGAGAAGGAGGAGAAGGGCGAGATCGACTGGGAGGAGATCCTCCTCGATGGCTTCGACGCCGGCGGACGCCGCGAAGAGCACGAGGAGCGCGAATACTACGAGCCGGTCACGGTGGACACGCGCGACCTCGCCGACCACCTGCGCGATCAGGTCTCGCTGCTCGACCTCAACGGCCGCCAGATGTACCTGGCGGACGAGTTCATCGGCAACATCAACGAAGACGGATATCTCGCCTGTGGCCTCGAGCGCATCGTCGAAGGCGTGAACGAAAGCGTCGCCAAGGTGGCCGAGGAGTCCGATCGCGAAGTCCTCGACCTCCCGATGTACACGATGGGCGAAGCGGAAGAGATGCTCGGGATCGTGCAGAGCCTCGATCCGCCGGGCGTCGGTGCGCGCGACCTGCGCGAGTGCCTCATGCTCCAGCTCCGCGAAGCGGGGCTCGAGCATTCGGTGCCCTTCCGCCTGGTGCGCGACTGCTTCGACGAGCTCATTGCCCATCGCTGGAGCGAGATCTCCAAGCGGTTCGGCATCAGCCCGGGCGACGTCCAGAAGGCCGCCGACGAGATCGCGAAGCTCGACCCCAAGCCCGGCCTCGTCTACAGCGATGCCAGCGACAACTACATCATCCCCGATCTCATCGTCGACAAGATCGACGGCAAGTATCACGTCTTCCTCAACGACGCCAACCTCCCGCGCCTCAAGCTGAGCAAGGCGTATCAGGAGATCGCGCGCGACAAGAAGAAGTTCGACGGCGAGAACAAGGAGTTCATCTCCAACAAGCTGAACTCGGCCAACTGGATGATCCAGGCCATCGAGCAGCGTCGCCAGACGATGCTCAAGGTCATGAACTACATCGTCGAGCGGCAGCGCGAGTTCTTCGAGAAGGGCGTGCAGTACCTCAAGCCGCTCACGCTGCGCGAGGTGGCGGAAGTCATCAGCATGCACGAGAGCACCGTGAGCCGCGTGACGAACGAGAAGTTCGTCCAGACACCGCGCGGTGTGCTGCCGCTCAAGTTCTTCTTCTCGTCGGGTCTCTCGACGACGGCCGGCGAGGACGTGTCGGCGCGCGGCATCAAGGCGCAGATCCAGAAGCTCGTGTCGGAGGAGAACCCGAAGCATCCGCTCACCGACCAGGCGATCGTGAACATCCTGAAGGAGACGGGCGTCCAGATTGCCCGCCGCACGGTCGCCAAGTATCGCGACCAGCTCGGCGTGCTCTCGGCGCGCATGCGCAAGCGAGTATGACTACCGACGAACGAGCGGCCACGCCGCTCGTCGCACGACGGCATCACGGCGTCGACGTCTCCGTGCTCGTGCCGGCGAAGGACGAAGCGGACAACCTCATTCCGTTCATGGAATTGGCGGCGGAAGCATTCGCCGCCGATTCCGGTACGCGGTACGAGGTCGTCGTCATCGACGACGGTTCCGTCGATGACAGCTGGGAAGTTCTTCAGCGGCTGCAGACGCAGTATCCATTTCTGCGCGCCGTTCGGCACCGGTCCAAGCGCGGCATCGCCGACGCGTTACGCACCGGCTACCTCAGCTCCACCGGGCCGGTGCTCGTCTTCTATCC
>JBDSML010000228.1:0-3305 GCA_039915865.1 Gemmatimonadaceae bacterium
TAGGAGCGCGCCCGTCACGAGTCATCGTGGCGGGCGCGCTTCCGTTTAGCCGGCATGCTTCGTACGGCGTACGGCGCGCCGTGACGAGTGAGGCGTGCGGCGCGTTGCGAATCGTGTTGCGGCGTAGGTGCGGTTCGTCGACCGGATCGGGCGACATGCCCGTTGCTATTCGGTGGCGAGCCGCGTTGGGGCACCGCGTCAGATCCGCGACGACAACGGCGAATCCACGCCCACCCAGACCGGCGCGCCGCCTCGATGGCCGCGTTGAGCGCGGGCAAAATACCTGTTCGGAGATCTGTCTGATCGACTGGAAACCCGCGTCTGCGGGGAGAGAGACGCCGTCGATTTGGGGCGACCGGCTGGGCGAGTAGCGCGAAGGCCGCGGTTGGCGTCATTCGCCGTCAATGCCCCGAACCACGACGCCGCCTAGAGGGGGTCGCTTCTCGTCGCTACCTTTCTCCGCCTATGACCATGCGAGACAAGCTGGCCCTGTTGGAGCGCCGCGCCGCAGAGGCGGAGCTGGGCGGAGGCGACGCGCGCCTCAAGGCGCAACATGCGAAGGGCAAACTTTCCGCGCGCGAGCGCCTCGATCTCCTGCTCGACGCAGGGACGTTCGTCGAGCTCGACCGATTCGTCGTCCATCGGTCGCACGACTTCGGCCTCGAAGACCAGCTTTTCTACGGCGACGGTGTGGTGACGGGCTACGGCCGCATCGACGGCCGGCTCGTCTACGTCTTCTCGCAGGACTTCACGGTGTTCGGCGGATCGCTGAGCGAATCGTTTGCCGAGAAGATTTGCAAGGTGATGGATCTGGCGGTGCGCAACGGGGCGCCGCTCATCGGGCTCAACGACTCGGGCGGCGCGCGCATTCAAGAGGGTGTCGTGTCACTTGGCGGCTACGCGGACATCTTCCTCCGGAACGTGCTCTCGTCCGGTGTCGTACCGCAGATCAGCGCAATCCTCGGCCCATGCGCTGGTGGCGCCGTGTATTCGCCGGCCATCACCGACTTCACGTACATGGTTCGCAAGACGAGCTACATGTTCGTCACTGGCCCCAACGTCGTGAAGACCGTGACGCACGAGGACGTCACGATGGAGGAGCTCGGCGGTGCCGACACGCATACGGGGACGAGCGGCGTCGCGCACTTCGCGCACGACTCCGAGCCCGCGTGCCTGCAGGCGATCCGCGACCTGATGCAGTACATCCCGTCGAACAACATCGACGAACCGCCGCGCGGTCGCGGAACGGATCCGCGCGATCGTCGTGACGAGGCGCTACTCGACATCGTGCCCGACAATCCGAACAAGCCGTACGACATGCACGACGTCATCAGGCGTATCGTCGACGACGGGACATTTTATGAAGTCCATGGCGGGTTCGCTCAGAATATTCTCTGTGGCTTTGCGCATCTCGGCGGATTCAGCGTGGGGATCGTGGCGAACCAGCCGGCGATGCTCGCCGGTGTGCTCGACATCAACGCATCGGTCAAGGCGGCGCGGTTCATCCGCTTCTGCGACGCGTTCAACATTCCCATCGTGACGCTCGAGGACGTCCCCGGTTTCCTTCCGGGGGTCGCGCAGGAGCATGGCGGCATCATCCGTCATGGCGCGAAGCTGCTCTACGCGTACTGCGAGGCCACGGTCCCGAAGCTCACCGTCATCACACGCAAGGCATACGGCGGCGCGTACGACGTCATGAGCTCGAAGCACATTCGCGGCGACTTGAATCTCGCCTGGCCGACGGCGGAGATCGCCGTCATGGGGCCCAAGGGCGCGGTGGAGATTCTCTTCCGAAAGGACATCGCCGAGAGCGACGATCCGACCGCGGCGACCGACGCGAAGATCAACGAGTATCGCGACAAGTTCGCGCATCCGTACGTCGCGGCCGGCCGTGGCTACCTGGACGACATCATCGATCCGCGTGACACACGGCCGCGGTTGATCGACGCGCTGGACACGCTGCGTACCAAGCGCGATCGCAATCCGCCGAAGAAGCACGGGAACATCCCGCTCTGATGCCTGTCCTGAGCCTACCGAAGGATTTGCTTCTTGTTTAAGAAGATCCTCATTGCCAACCGCGGCGAGATCGCGCTCCGCATCATCCGCGCCTGTCGCGAGCTCGGTGTGCGTACCGTCGCCGTGTACTCCGAGGCCGACGCACGCGCCCCTCACGTGCGTGAGGCCGACGAAGCCGTGCTGCTCGGCCCCTCGCCGTCGAGCGAGTCGTATCTCAAGGGCGACAAGATCATCGAAGCCGCACTGCGCACTGGCGCCGAAGCGATCCATCCCGGCTATGGATTTCTGTCCGAGCGGGACTGGTTCGCTCGCGCTGTGAGAGACGCGGGCCTCGTGTGGATCGGACCGCCCGCAGAAGCCATCGAGGCGATGGGGAGCAAGACGTCTGCGCGCACATTGGCGATTGCCGCGGGCACTCCTGTCGTTCCCGGGACGACGACGGCACTGCGTGATGCGGACGAGGCGGCGACCGTCGCCGACGGGATGGGATATCCCATCCTGCTGAAGGCGGCGGCGGGTGGAGGCGGCAAGGGGATGCGCGTCGTCCACAAGCGCGACGAACTCGCGGCGGCGCTCGCGTCAGCGCAGCGCGAAGCGAAGAATGCCTTCGGTGATGACGCGGTGTACGTCGAGAAGTACATCGTCGGTCCACGACACGTGGAGATCCAGGTGCTCGGCGACCAGCACGGAACGATGCTCCATCTCGGCGAGCGTGAATGCTCGGTGCAGCGTCGCCACCAGAAGATGATCGAAGAGGCGCCGAGCGTCGCGGTGACGCCGGAGTTGCGCGCGCGGATGGGCGCGGCGGCCGTCGCCGCCGCCAAGGCTGCGGGATATGTGAACGCAGGAACGTGTGAGTTCCTCCTCGACGCGACGGGCCATTTCTACTTCCTCGAGATGAACACGCGCATCCAGGTCGAGCATCCGGTCACCGAGTTGGTGACCGGCATCGATCTCGTGCAGTGGCAGCTGCGGATCGCGTCGGGCGAGAAGCTGCCGTTCGTGCAGGAGGAGATCACGCCGCGCGGTTGGGCGATCGAGTGCCGCATCACCAGCGAAGATCCGTCGAACGACTTCCTGCCGTCCACGGGGCGGGTGCAGTACCTGCACATTCCGAGCGGGCCGGGAGTGCGTTGGGATGGCGGCATCGAGACGGGCAGCGAGATCTCGCTGTACTACGATCCGATGCTCGCCAAGCTGATCGTCTGGGCAGCGACGCGCGCCGAGGCGGTGGAGCGCATGCATCGGGCGCTGCTCGAGCTCACCATCGAAGGCGTCGACACCTCGCG
>JBDSML010000241.1:0-3382 GCA_039915865.1 Gemmatimonadaceae bacterium
CGAATGAAGAACAGCTCGATAAAGTCAGCGGCGAGCCTCCGCGTCTCACAACTCAAGCCATCCAGAGTGTCAGCATGTCTCGCTCCCGCGACCGCATTCTAGCCAATCTCGACGACATGTATCGCGAAGCCTTCGAGCGCGCCAAGACCACTGGCGACGACTCGCAGATGGCTTCGCTCGACTTCGCCTATCGTCGCGAGCAGCTGTACTTCGAAATCCTGCTCGACGTTCGCGACGCCGTCGAAAAACGCTAGCGGCTACCTCCCGAACATCGAGCCGGTCTTTCCCTCGGACTGCGGTGCGGGCCACACGAGCGACGCAGCGATCGATGCCGCGAGCACGCCCACCACGATGCCAAGCGACAGCAGGATGGGAATGTGCACCCATGACTCCAGCAGCATCTTCGCGCCCACGAACGTGAGGATGATCGCGAGGCCGTACTTGAGCAGGTGAAACTTCGTCACCACGTGCGCCAGCAGGAAGAACAGCGAGCGCAGCCCGAGCACGGCGAAGATGTTCGATGTGAAGACGATGAATGGATCGCGCGTGATGCCGAAGATGGCGGGTATCGAGTCCACCGCGAAGATCAGGTCCGTGGCCTCGACGAGTACCAGTACGAGCAACAACGGCGTCGCATGCCGCTTGCCATTCTCCAGGGAGAAGAAGTGCTTGCCGCGGTACCCGTCCGTGAGCGGAATGAGCTTCCGCACGAACTTGACGACCGGATTCTGCTCGCCGTCGAATTCCTCGTCACTCTTCACGGCCATGCGGATGCCGGTGACGACGAGCAGCGCGCCGAAGATGTAGATGATCCACTCGAACCGCGCCAACAGCGCCGCGCCAAGTCCGATGAAGAGGCCGCGCATGATCAGCGCGCCGAGAATGCCCCAGAACAGCACGCGGTGCTGGTACTGCGCCGGAACGGCGAAGTACTGGAAGATGAGCACGATGACGAAGATGTTGTCGACACTGAGGGACTCTTCGATCACGTAGCCCGTGAGGAAGGTCAGCGCCGCCTGACGATCCGCGAACACCGCGAGGCCGGCGGCGAAGACGAGCGCGAGCCCCACCCATACGCCGGTCCAGACCAGCGCCTCTCGCGCCTTCACCACGTGTGGTGTTCGGTTGAACACGCCGAGGTCGATCGACAGCATCGCCAAAACGAAGGCGACGAAGCCGACCCAGAACCAGATGTTGGTCGCGATCATGAGGTCAGTGGGGAAAGGCCTGAAAAACGACAAGGCGAGCCACTACGGCACGCACGGTGTCGTAGTGGTCTCGCCCAAGGCATACCTGACGCCCTTCAGCCGACCGGAAGCGCTTCCACGCTCCGTCTTGACGATCGGCTGCTCCAGCGCATCTGCGCCGGCCGGCTACTCCCCACTCGACCTAAGCCTCGCCGGACGGCGCCGATCCGTCAAGTCACCCTTCCGCACGACGCACATTCTGGCGAACTCTGACGCATGACTTCTCCCCTCATTCGAGCCAGCGCAGCACGCATCGTGACGCTCGCTCTCTCGCTCCTGTCTCTGCTCCCCCCCCGCACCATGTCGCAGACCGTCATTGCCCCCGCGCCGGCCCCGGTTCCGGCGCTCGCCATCGTCAATGCGCGCATCTGGACGGGCGACACGCGCCGACCCTGGGCGGACGCGCTTCTCGTCCGCGGCGAGCGCATCGAGGCCGTGGGCTCGAGCGCAGAAGTGAAGAAGCTCGGCGGCACGACCGTGAAGACGGTGGACGCGAAGGGCATGATGGTCACGCCCGGCTTCATCGATGCGCACGTGCACTTCCTCGACGGCGGCTTCGCGCTGGCGTCCGTGCAGCTTCGCGACGCGAAGACGAAGGAAACGTTCATTCGCCGCATCAAGGAGTTCGCCGCGACCGTCCCCTCCGGCACGTGGATCCTCAACGGCGACTGGGATCACACGAACTGGGGCGGCGAGCTTCCCGAGCGCAGCTGGATCGACTCCGTCACACCGAACAATCCCGTGTGGATCAATCGGTTGGACGGACACATGAACCTCGCGAATTCGCTCGCACTCTCGGCCGCGAAGATCACGCGCGATGCGAAGGACGTCGTCGGCGGGACGATCGTCCGCGATGCGAACGGCGAACCGACGGGCATCCTGAAGGACAACGCGCAGGATCTCATGTCCGGGGCAGTGCCTGCGGCGAGCTTGGAGATGAATCTCCGTGCGCTCGATGCGGCGATGTCCTACGTCGCCGAGCGCGGCGTCACGAGCGTCCATCACATGGGTAGCTGGAGCGACCTCGATGTCTTCCGTCGCGCGCATGACGCTGGCGCGCTTCGCACGCGCATCAAGGCGAACGTGCCCCTGTCGACGTGGGCACGGCTGCGCGACGAAGTCACGGCGCACGGCCGAGGCGACGCATGGCTTCGCATCGGTGGTCTCAAGGGATTTGTCGACGGATCACTCGGCTCACACACGGCGGCGATGCTCGCGCCGTTCACCGACGCCCCCAACGATCGCGGGTTCCTCGTCAACACCGAGAAGGATCTCTACGACTGGACCAGCGGTGCCGACAAGGCGGGGCTCCAGGTCATCGTGCACGCCATTGGCGATCGCGCGATTCGCACACAGCTCGATATCTTCGCGCGCGTCGAGCGCGAAGATGGTGCACGTGATCGTCGCTTCCGCATCGAGCACGCGCAGCACATCGCGCTGGCCGACATCCCGCGCTTCGCACAGCTCGGCGTCATTCCGAGCATGCAGCCGTATCACGCGATCGACGATGGGCGGTGGGCCGAACGCGTCATCGGTGCCGAGCGCGCGAAGGGGACGTATGCGTTCAAGTCGCTGTTGGACAACGGCGCGAGGCTCGCCTTCGGCAGCGACTGGTTCGTCGCGCCACCGACGCCGCTCGAGGGCATATACGCGGCGACGACACGACGCACGCTGGATGACAAGAATCCCGGCGGATGGGTGCCCGAGCAGAAGATCACGGTGGAGCAGGCCCTGCACGCGTACACGACCGGAAGCGCACACGCAGGATTTCTGGAAAAGGAGGTCGGCATGCTACGACCCGGTATGCTTGCGGACCTGGTGCTGATTGACCACGACATCACACGCATGAAGCCGGAGGAAATTCGCGATGCGCGCGTGATGCTGACCCTGGTTGGCGGTCGTGTCGTGTACGATCGCGATGGTGTGGCGAAGCGAAGCGCCACTCCATGAGCGTGCGGAAAAATCCATTTCTTGCACTGAGCGACGGCACGATTGCATCGGTGTGGGTCGCGCTCCTTTCAGCGGTGGCGTGCGCCGCACCCGGCACATCGAGCAACACAGCCGAGCTACCGACGGACACTGCCGTCGCGCGAGCCCAACTGGTAAGGCTCGAGTCGGACGCCCGGGCGTTGGTG
>JBDSML010000256.1:0-3612 GCA_039915865.1 Gemmatimonadaceae bacterium
GCGGGTGCCGGCTTCGCACGCTGGACTATGGAATGTGCGGACCTCCTCCGTTGCACCATCTACGACCGTCGGCCGCGCACCATCAGAATGGGAGGTCGATTGGGCGACGTTCGTGTTCGCTGTCGCCAGAGCGCAGCCTCAAACGCCGTCGACAAACGATTCCGCGGATGTTGTTGGAACTGTCTCGCGGTTCCACGACGCGCTCGCCCGTGGCGATAGCGCAGCCGCACTCGCGCTCCTCGCACCGGACGTTGTGATCCTCGAGTCCGGAGACGTGGAGCGTCGCGATGACTATCGTCGCCATCACCTTCCAGCGGACATTGCTTTCGCCCGAGCGATCCCTGGTTCCAGAACCCTCGTGGGCGTGTCGGTTGTGGGGGATGCGGCGTGGGTGAGCGCCACAACGATCACGGTGGGTCAGTTCAACGGCCGCGCGATCAACTCAGTGGGGGCCGAGCTCATAGTGGTCACTCGCGTGCGTCGGCAGGGCGAATCGGAGTCTTCAACGAGTGGGTCGGCCCCGTGGCAGCTCCGCGCGATTCACTGGTCCTCACGCCGGAGAACTCCATGACGCGCCGGCATGCCGGGCGATCGACGACGACGACGCGAGGAAAGTGGTTGGGCACAATGGCGGCCGCGTTCACCGGCGTGGTCGTCATGTACGTGGTCGCCGACGCGCATGATCTCTTTCTGCGTCCAACGGATTTCGTCGTCGCGCCCGGTTCCGAGGTTCACGTACGCGTGCTCAACGGCACGTTCACGACAAGCGAGTCGCCAGTCACACGTGAGCGTTTGCGAGATATTACCGTTGTCGGCGCCCATGGTTCGGTGCATCCAGATACCACAACATGGACGGCGGTCGGCAAGGAAAGCTCGTGGCACGTACGCGTTGACGAGGCGGGGACCTACCTGCTCGGCGCCTCGGTGCACCCCAAGACGATTCGGCTCAAGGGGTCGGACTTCAACAAGTATCTACGTGAGGAGGGCTTGCCCGACGTGCTCGCGGCGCGGCGCAGCGCGGGTGCGCTCGACAAGCCGGCGCACGAGCGCTACTCGAAGCATGTGAAGTCACTCATTCGCGCGGAGAGTCCTTCACTTCGCGCGAAACGTGCAACCGGTGACACTGCGTTCGCCCACGTTCTGGGTTACCCCGCGGAGCTGGTACCGCTCGAGGATCCGTATGAACTCCGGCCTGGTGCAGAGTTCAGGGTGCGCGCGGGAATCTTCCGTCACGTGCGCACTGGAAGTCGAACCGTTGCCACCGTTCCGCGTCCGGGCTGACTGGCTAACGTGATCTCGCCGCCATGCTGCCTGGCGATCCACAACGCGATGGACAGTCCCAGTCCGGTGCCGCCCTCGTCGCGGGTACGCGCAGGGTCGGCTCGGTAGAAGCGTTCGAACACGTGCGGTAGATCGGCCGCCGGAATACCGATCCCGGTGTCGCGCACCTCGATTTCCGCGATCGCGCCCCTGCGACGGATCGCGACGGCAATACGGCCATCGGCGGGCGTATACTTGATCGCGTTCTCCACGAGGTTGAGCACGAGCTGCTTGAGCCGGTCCGCGTCACCGGCGACCACGGCGGGATCGAGCGTCTCGACCTCGATGAGTCGAAGCGGCGCGAGGAGACGTGCCTCGTCGAGCACGGCCACTACGATGCGATCAAGGTCAACCGCATCATGACGCATCGGTACACCGGTGTCCGCACGCGCCAGTACGAGGAGATCGGCGACGAGTCGCACAAGACGCGCGGTCTCGGCGTGAGCCGCCCGAATGGCGTCTTCGCGTTCCGCCACCGACATTTCGGGCCGATGCTCCAGTAGCTCGAGGTTGGCCTGAATCACCGTAAGCGGCCCGCGTAGCTCATGCGACGCATCGGAGACGAACCGAGCCTGAGCCGTGTGCGAGAGCTCGAGCCGCTCGAGCATCTCGTTGAACGTCTCGGCCAACCGACCAAGCTCGTCGCGCGGCATGTCGGCCGGAACGCGCTGCGTGAACGCGCCGGAACGCGCGATCGCGCGCGCCGCCTCGGTAAGCATGAGCACGGGCCGCAATGCGCGTCCGGCCAGGAGCCATCCCGTTGCGAAGGTGATGAGGTTGCCCACAACAGCAATCAACATCATGAAGCGCCAGACCCGGCGGAGCGACATGTCGAGTTCCAGGAGGGGCGCAGTGCCCACGATGTAATGTGCGACGCGTCCGTCGGCTCGCAGCGAGATGTCCACGGGGAGTACGTAGACACGCCATCGCTCTGATCCGTCTTCAATGAGCCCGAAAGATCCGGGCGCTCGCACGACGTGGTGGACCATTGGCGCGAGCGCCGCGAGCGGCCCGTACGGAGCCTGCGGTGGTCCGGCGATCACGCTGCTCGGGCTTACCGGCGGTAGGCCAGAGGCGGCCGCAACGCCGGCGCTCAGCAGGCGTCCGGCCGAGTCATACAGCGCGACGCCGACGCCGAGGCCGCGCGCGCTGGCAAGAATATGTGCACGATCGTCCGCGTTCGCCCCGCGTGCGAGCTCGTTCGCGACATTCGCCGTCACGTTCCGTAGGACGCCGTCGAGCTCATCGTAGTGCGTGCGGCTATGTACCGCGTAACCGTAGAGTGCGACGAGAATCACAACGGTGCAGATGATGCCACCGCACCAGAGCGCGAGCCGAAGCCGGAGGGATCCTTTCATGGATGTCTCACGAGTCGTGCAGACGGCGGAGCCTGCCGTCGGGCCAGGTCAACTCGGCGCGGGCGAGGGCTCGCGCAGGAGATATCCCGCGCCGCGGAACGTGTGAATGAGACGAGGTTCGTTTGCCGCCTCGAGCTTCTGTCGCAATTGTTTGACGTACACTTCGAGTACGTTCGACCCGCCTTCCACGGCATAGCCCCAGACGCGGTCCATGAGAAAGCATTTGGGCAGCACGCGACGCGGGTGCAACAGGAACTGCCGAAGCACTTCGTACTCGGTGGAGGTCAGCTCGATTTCGCGCTGGCCGCGCTGTGCGCTGCGGAGTCCGGTATCGAGCGCCAGGTCCGCAAATCGTAGAACCTCCGCGCGATCGGCCGTCCGGCGCCGCAAGAGCGCCTTGACTCGTGCCGCCAGTACCTGGAATGTGAATGGCTTCAAGACGTAGTCGTCCGCGCCGCACTCCAGTCCCTTCACTTGGCTCTCTGGCTCATCGCGCGCCGTGAGCATGAGCACGGGCAACTCGGCATCGGCACTCCGCAGACGCGAAAGCACTTCGAACCCATCGAGCTCAGGTAGCATGACGTCGAGGATCACGAGGTCGGGAGTACGCTCCCGAGCCAACGTGAGCCCATGCCGGCTCGAGTTCGCCGCGTCGACCGCGTAGCCCTCATACGCCAGTCCGCGCTTGAGCGTACTCGTGAGTGCGGCGTCATCGTCAATCACTAGAATGCGTTGCATTCGCACCATCCCACGGAGCTCGGACTCGCGCTTGCCGCGTAGCGCGCGGCATCGCTGGCGCGCTGGTCCCGTATCGACACTGCGCGATCAACTCGCGGAGCTGCGGATGCGTCGATGGCTGCGTCATCAGGGTATCGACGATTCGCTACGCTACGCATTCAATCCTGACCGGAATGACGCGTGCGGAACGCTTTAA
>JBDSML010000024.1:0-10478 GCA_039915865.1 Gemmatimonadaceae bacterium
CCGCACGCCGGCGCCGGCGTCCGCGCCTCCCGGCGAGCACTGTATCCAGCCACAGGAGGAGGACGGCGGGCAGCAGGAACCACTGGAACCGTGGCGTGAGCGACTCCCCGGCCTGCGTCGTGCGCGACCCGGCCCGCAGGCGCGAGAGCGCCGACTTGATGCGCGACGCCTTGTCGGTAGCCTCGGCGGGAATGAACGTGCCTCCCGACGCCTCGGCGGCGGCTTGCAGCAGCTCCGGCCGGTAGTGCGTGATGACCACCTGACCGTTCTCGTCGCGCTTCTGCGATGCGGCGCCGTTGGCGTCGCGGATCGGGATTGGCGCGCCGGCCGGCGTGCCGAAACCGACGGTCACAATGCTGACGTTGTTGTCGGCTGCCTTCTTCGCCGCCGCCAGCAGCTCGTCCCGCGGCTCGAAGCCCTCTCCGTCGCTCATTACCACGAGTGCGCGGTCCGCTCCACTCTTCGTGAGCGCCAGCAGGCTGGTTCCCTGCGCGATCGTCGATGCGAGTGAGCTGCCGGCCTGGCCCACGACACTCGGATCGAGGTTGTCGAGGAACAGGTCGAGCGCGCCGCCGAACAGGCCGATCCTGAGGTACAATACCGGGCGCGCTTCAATGCCGGACTCTCGCATCTCCTCCGCGGCCGTGCAGCGCAGGGGGACTCCGCAGCGGCGGAGATGAAGACAACGCTGGCGCTGTACAAGCGCGTACTCATTCAGCGGCCCACCGATCCTGACGCGAAATGGAATTACGAGCTGGCGCTGGAGCAACAGAAAAAGGGCGGCGGTGGCGGTGGGGGTGGGCAGTCGGACGCCGACCCGTCGCCGGCGCAGCAGCAGCAGAAGCCCCAGCCGACGCTTGCGCAGCGGCAGGCGGAGCAGCTGCTGGGCAGCGCGGAGCGCGAGGAGCGGGACGTCCAGAGCAAGAAGCAGAAACAGAACAGGCCGGAGCCGCCACCGGGCGGAAAGGACTGGTGAGTCGGGCGTGATCGGGCTGCTCGTCGTTGCGCAGCTCGTTGTCGTCGCGCATGGACCGGATACCGCGGCGACCTGCTCGCCGATGGAAATCAGCGTGGCGGCCCGCGCGTCGGGGATGACCGCGCCGCGGATCGCGCCGTCGTCGCTTCCATCGTCGATGCAGCTGCTGAAGACGAGCATCGTCAATCGCCTGGAGCGCGACGGGGCAGGACAGCCGACCGCGCTCACCGAGGCGACGTTCGTGGTCGCGACCGAAGGCGTCGGCAAAGTGGTGTTGCCGCAATTCGTCGCGACGGTGGGCACACTGCGCGGGACCGCAACGCCGCTGCCCGTCGAGGTCCACGCGGGCGACATTCTGCCACCGACTGTCCTCGTCCGAGCCTGGCTCGATCGCTCGGGACAGGGCGCTCCGGCTGATACGCTGTATGTCGGCCAACAGGTCGACTACGTCGTCGACGTGCAACTCAACGAGTCGGCGCGGCAGCGGCTGCGCCGCAATCCGACCTTTTTTCCCCCCGAGATGCCGGGCGTCCTCGCCTACGATCTCGCGCCGCCCGCGGCGTTGACGCGCGTCGGCCGGCATTGCTTCGAGACGCTCTCGTATCGTCGCGCGCTCTTTCCGCTGTTCGCCGGACGGACGGCGATCGCGCCAGCAGCGCTGACGTATTCGTTGCCACTGTCGACGTCGTTCTTCTCGCGCGAGGAGAGCTTCGAGCTGCGCACCGACAGCGTGCGCTTCATTGCGCTGGACGTACCCGTCGCCGACCGGCCCGCCGATTTTGCCGGCGCTGTCGGCGAGCTCGGCGCAACGTCGCGGTTGTCCACCGAGCGTTCGCGCATGGGCGATCCGGTCGTGCTCACGCTGCGTCTCGAGGGCACGGGCAACGTGAAGCTCTGGCCGCGGCCGTCCATTTCCTTGGGGTGGGCGTCGGTTGCAGAGGGCGAGGAGCGCGTCGTCCTCGACACATCGCAGGCCCGCGTGCGTGGCTCGAAGGAGTTCGACTGGCTGCTGACGCCGAAGCAATCCGGCCAGCAGCAAGTGCCGAAGATCGACTACCCGTACTTCGATGCAGAAAAGGGGAAGTACGCCGAGGCGACGGCATCGCCGCTCTCGCTCGACGTCGCGACGGCGTCGCTCGCCGCCGTCGACTCCGCACCAGTGACGCGGCTCGGCATCCGGCGCTCGTTGCGCGCCGAGATACCACCGCCGCTCGCGTCGCGTTCGTGGTACTGGATTCTGCTCGCGGTCGCTCCCGTGCCTGCGGCGCTGCGTCGGGCACGCGGCAAGGCGCGCACGCGCACGGAGCGTCGCTCGGCGCTGCGCCGCATCAAGCAGTCGGCGTCGAAGAAAGATCGGCTCACCGCGCGCGAACTGCGCAAACTGTATCTGGACGCCGTCGGCGAACGCGTGCCGGCGACGATCGGTGCGACGCAGCGCGAAGTGTTCGCGCGGGCCTTGCGGCGCGGCGGCGTGACGCCGGAAACCGCGGACCAGGCGGGAATGTTTCTCGAGCGGCTCGATGCCGCGGCATTCTCGCCGTCAGGGCGCATTGCCGAAGACGCCGTCGTCGAGGCGGCTAAGCTCGCGAGTGCGGTGGATGCGCAGGCCGTGCGTCCGCTCGTCGCGTCAGCCGCGGTGCGGACGACCATCGGCGTCGTCCTCGGTCTCGGGGCAGCGAGTGCTGCGTTCGCGCTGCCGCGCGGTGCGGCCGAGACGTTCGCGCGCGGCGTCGACGCATACGATCATTCGGCATACACCACGTCGCAGCGATTTTTCGCGCGCGTCGTCACGCGTGCGCCGCGTGCTGTCGACGCCTGGGCGAACCTCGGCACGGCCGCGTGGTCGCGCGGCGACAGTGCGGCAGCCGTCCGCGGCTGGCAGCGTGCGCTGCGTCTCGACCCGCTCGACGGCGACGCGCGCGACCGCCTCGACGCGGTGACCCCGCCGTTGATTCGTGCGCCAGGCTACGTCGCGCCCCTGCCGGCGGACGCCGTTGCGCTCGCCGCGCTCGCGTGCTGGTTGGGCGCCTGGCTGATGCTCGTGATTCCACCGGCACGCCGGCCGCGCAACGCACGCGCCATCTCCGGTGGCGCGCTCGCGCTTGGCGTGGTGTTGCTGTTGGGCGCACTCGACGTCGAAGACCGTCTCGACCCGAGCGGACTCGCCGTGCTGCGCACGAGCCGGTTGTTGCTGGAAGCGCCGGGCTCGCAGGCCGCGGCGGCGAGCGGAAATATCGGGGAGACGGGCCGCATCGGTGCGCGCGAAGGCGCGTGGGTGCGCATCGCGCTCGACGGTGCGCGCGCGGGGTGGGTTCCCGCGGCCAGCGTGTTGCCGATGGATGGAATGTCGATCGACGACTGAGCATTGTTTTTCACACTCGTCGCAATCGATTAGCATTCCCGCATGGCACGCATCGCTGTCCTTCCATCTGCTGTCGCCGATCAGATTGCTGCCGGTGAGGTGGTCGAACGCCCGTCATCAGCGGTGAAGGAGCTCGTCGAAAACGCACTCGATGCCGGTGCCACCGCCGTCGATGTTGCGATCGAGGAGGGCGGACGCCAGCTCATTCGCGTGAGCGACGACGGCAGCGGCATGGAGCGCGATGATGCCGTGCTGGCCCTCGAGCGACACGCGACGTCGAAGATCCGCCTCGCGTCCGATCTCGTCGGCGTGCAGAGCTTCGGCTTTCGCGGCGAAGCGCTGCCGGCGATCTGCTCGGTGAGTCAACTGGTCATCGAGACCGCGCCCGCCGACGGTGCGGGCACCGCCGTGCAGGCTGCGGGCGGTGCGATACAGGAGGTGCGCGACACCGCGCGTCGTCGCGGGACGACCGTCGCCGTCTCACGACTCTTCTACAACGCGCCCGCTCGCCAGAAATTCCTGCGAGGCGCGCGCTCCGAGTGGCGCAGCGTGATGGAGACGATGACGACGATCGTCCTCAACCGCCGCGACGTGCGCTTCACACTCAGCCACGATGGCAAGCAGACCTTCTCGCTCCCTGCCGCGCATACGCTGCGCGATCGCGTGGCCGCACTGTGGGGCGCGAACATCGCCGACCGGATGGTGGACGTGGAGGACGTGCGCGGCGCCATCCAGGTCAGTGGACTCGCCGAGCGACCGGCAGACGTTGGCACCGCGAGCCGTCGCACGTTCATCACGGTGAACGGGCGCGTCATTCGCGATAACGGAATCATCCGCGCCGCCGAGACGGCGTATCGCTCGACGATCTCCGCCGGCCTGCGCCCATCGCTGTTGCTCGAGATCGTCGTACCATCGGCGAGCGTCGACGTCAACGTCCATCCCGCGAAGGCCGAAGTCCGCTTTCAGGATCGGTGGGTCGTCGAACGCGCCGTCGAGGACGCCGTTCGCCGCGCACTTGGCACCTTCGACGCGAGCGCCGCACTCGGCGTGCGTCGGTGGTCGGTGAATGGCGCCAACTGGAATGCGCCGGCGTCGGCGGATGTCGAGTTGCTGCGACCAACGGCGCCGGACGAAGCTGGCCTGTTCGCCGAGCGCGAGGATGATGTGTCGCTGATCAGCTACGCAGACGCTCCGCCCGAACCGGAGTTTCCGCCGGTACGCGCGGAGCCCGAGCCGCGCACGCCGATCACTGTTCCGCCGCTGTTCCAGCTCAAGCGCACGTACATGATGTTCGAGCACGACGATGGCGTCGTGCTCATCGACCAGCACTCCGCGCACGAACGTGTGCTCTACGAGAAGTTCATGGGCATGCTCGAGCGCGGCGAAGCGCCGTCGCAGCGACTGCTCTTTCCGCTGACGCTGCATCTCTCGCCCGCCGAAGGCGACGCATTCGAGGCGCATCGCGACCTGCTTGCGAAGCTCGGCTTCGAGGTCGACGGCTTTGGTGGACATACGCTGCTCGTGCACAGCGTGCCGATGCCACATCCGCGGTTCGACGCTGAGCGCTGCCTGCGTGAGACGCTCGCGACGCTCGTCGGCGATCGCGCTGGCGCCACGCACGCGAAGCACGAGCGACTCGCCGCGACGGTCGCGTGCAAGGCGGCAGTCAAGGCGGGCGACGACCTCTCGCAGGGCGAGATGCGCGCGCTGTTCATCGCGCTCGGCGACACACGTCTCCCCGCGCACGACGTGCATGGACGGTCGACGATCGTGCAGCTGTCGTGGCCCGAGCTCGAGCGTCGCTTTGGCCGACAGTAGCGACACGCCCATTCGCGTCATCTGCGGTCCAACGGCGGGCGGTAAGACGTCGACGGCGGTGTCATTCGCGCGGGTGGCCGACATCTCCATCGTGAGTGCCGATTCGCGTCAGCTGTATCGCGGCTTCGACGTCGGAACGGCCAAGCCCACCGTGCGCGAACAGCTCGCCGCGCCGCATCTCGGCGTCGACGTCCTCGAGCCGACCGAGCGTGCGTCGGCGGCGTGGTGGGCCGAGCAGGCGGACGGCTGGATCGACGAGGTGGTGGCGCAGGGGCGGACGCCGATCGTCGTTGGAGGGACCGGACTCTATCTGCGCGCGCTGTTCGGCACGCTGTTCGAAGAGCCGCCGATGGACGCAGGTGATCGTCTGGCCATTCAGGCGTCGCTCGCTGATCACACCACCGAGGAGTTGCGTCGCTGGGTAACTGAGCTGGACCCCGAACGGGCGCATCTCGGTCGAACGCAGTTGCTGCGTGCCATCGAGGTGGCCCTGCTCACAGGGCGTCGAATGAGCGACCTGCACCGTGAGAACAGGCGGGCACCACGCCGCCGAGCGCGATATCTTGTCGTCGATCCCGGGGCGTCGCTGGCATGGAACATCGAGTCACGCGTGAGCCACATGATCGGCAGCGGCTGGCCCGAGGAGGTAGATCACCTGCTGCGAACGGTCCCGCTGGATGCGCCGGCATGGAACGCCAGCGGCTACCGAACGATTCGTGAGGCAGTGGAAGGGCGACTCGACTGGGCCGAGACGACGCAACGGATCGTGATCGAGACGCGGCAGTACGCGAAGCGGCAGCGCACCTGGTTCAGGCATCAGCTCGTTGGCGAGGACGTGACGCATTTCAGCGACGCAGAGCCCGATTGGGAGGAGCGCCTCATGACGTGGTGGAAGGGAGAGGAGACGAACGCGTGAGAATCGGTATCACCTGTTATCCGACGTACGGCGGCTCCGGTGCCGTCGCGACCGAGCTTGGCATCGCGCTCGCGCATCGCGGCCACGAGATCCACTTCATCACTTACAAGCAGCCGTTCCGGCTGACGGAGTTCCTGCCGCGCATCTACTTCCATGAAGTGGACGTCGGCCGCTATCCGCTCTTCGAGTATCCGCCGTACGACCTCGCGCTCGCCGTGCGCATGCATGAGGTGGTGTTGACGCACAAGCTCGACCTGCTGCACGTGCATTACGCCATCCCGCATGCGACGAGTGCGTGGATCGCACGCGAGATGCTCGTGAACACGCGCCCCGACATCAAGGTGCTCACGACGCTGCATGGCACGGACATCACCATCGTCGGCCAGGATCCGTCGTTCTTTCCGATCACCAAGTTCTCCATCGAGAAGTCGGACGGGCTCACGGCTGTGTCGCACTATCTCCGCGAGGAGACGCTGTCGGCGTTCGGCTGCACGGGCTGCAGGATCGAGGTGATTCCGAACTTCATCGACCCCGCCGTCTACGATCGCGCGCGCTACGAGCCGCAGTTCTCCGACATGGCGAAGGGACGCAAGGTGTTGATGCACGTCTCGAACTTCCGTCCGGTGAAGCACGTGCAGGACGTCATCGCCACGTATGCGCGAGTCGCCAGGGAGATCCCGAGCATCCTCGTGATGGTCGGCGACGGACCCGATCGTCTCGACGCCGAGCAGCAGGCGCGCGACCTGGGGATCAGCGACGACGTGTACTTCCTCGGGAAGCTGGACTCGGTGGCGCCGCTGTTGGCGAGCGCACACCTCTTCCTGTTGCCCACGAAGAGTGAGTCGTTCGGGTTGAGCGCGCTCGAGGCGCTCGCGTGCGGCGTTCCGGTGATCGGGTGTCGTGTTGGAGGTTTGCCGGAAGTGGTCCGCGATGGAGAGACCGGATCGCTGTGCGAGCCTGGCGACGTCGAGGGTATGGCGCGAGCGGCCATCGACCTCCTTGGCGACGAGGAGAAGTGGCTGGCCGTGAGCACTCGCGCCGCGGCCGACGCCCGCGCCCGCTTTGGTCAGGACGAGGTCGTGTCGCAATACGAATCGTTCTACACGCGCGCCTTGAACGGCACGGTACCCTGAGCGGGTTCCAAGCCTATCTTCCGCTGGTCCGTACGCCTCTCCTCACGTCGCCTACCCAGCCTGCATGTCCTTTCTCCACGCGCTCGTCCTCGGCATCGTCGAAGGAATCACCGAGTTCCTGCCCGTCTCGTCGACGGCGCATCTCATCCTCGCGAGCCACGTCCTGAAGCTTGCCGACACGGAGTTCCTCAAGAGCTTCGAGATCATCATCCAGCTTGGCGCGATCCTCTCGGTCGTGGTGCTGTACTGGTCGAAGTTCTGGAACTGGGACATACTGAAGAAACTGGTCGTCGCCGTGATTCCCACCGGCGTCATCGGGCTCACGGTGTACAAGGCGATCAAGGGCTATCTGCTCGGCAACGTCACCGTGGTGCTGCTCGCACTGCTGATCGGTGGTATCGCGCTGATCATTTTCGAGCGCTTTCAGGTGCGCAACGACGAGGACGTCGACTTCTCGCAGATCACCTACAAGAAGGCGTTTCTCATCGGGCTGTTCCAGGCGATCGCGGTCATACCCGGCGTGTCGCGCTCGGCGGCGACGATCGTCGGCGGCTCGTTGATCGGCGTCACGAAGCGCACCATCGTCGAGTTCTCGTTCATGCTCGCCGTGCCGACGATGCTCGCCGCGACCGGCCTCGAACTCGCCAAGAACTACAAGACGCTCAACGGCAACGTCGGCATGCTCGCCGTCGGCTTCGTCGTCAGCTTCATCACGGCGATCGTCGCCATCAAGTCGTTCCTCGGCTACATCAAGAAGCGGGACTTCTCCGTTTTCGGCTGGTATCGCATCGTGCTCGCGGTGGTGTACTTCCTTGTCATTGGCCGCTGACGCGCGCGAGGTTCGCCAGTACGACGGTGAGGCTGTCGAGACGCTCGCCGCGCGATGGCAGCTCTCGGCCGTGCAGGCGTACGATGCGGTGGGGTCCACGCTCGACGTCGCGCACGCACTGGCTCCGAACGCTGTATCCGATACGCTGGTCATTGCGGACGAGCAGACGGCGGGGCGGGGCCGTCATGGCCGTCGCTGGACATCTGCGCCCGGCGCTGGCGTCTGGCTCACGCTCATCGTTCGGCCGACCGACGCGCGCGCACTCGACGTGCTCGCACTGCGCTGCGGACTGTACGCAGCTGAGGCCCTCGACGAGCTCGCGGGGCGACGCGTGCGCGTGAAGTGGCCGAACGATCTCTATGTCGGCGACGGCAAGCTCGCCGGCATCCTCATCGAGACGCGTTGGCGCGGCACGGCGCCGGAGTGGGTGGCGATCGGATTTGGCCTCAATGTCATCGCGCCCGATGTGCCGACTGGTGCAGGACTGTCGGCAGGCGTGAGCCGCATCGACGCACTGGATCGACTCGTGCCAGCGCTGCGCCGTGCCGCGGCGGCGAGTCGTCACCTGTCGGACGCCGAGCTCGCACGTTGGCGCGAGCGCGACCTTTCCGTGGGTCGTCTCATCGCCGAGCCGACGCGCGGCGTCGTGCAGGGCATCAGCTCGAATGGCGAGCTGCTCGTCGCGACCGACGACGAGGTTTCCGCACATCGCTCCGGATCACTCACTTTCGCCGAGCCGCCCTCATGCTCCTGACCTTCGACGTCGGTAATTCGGAGACGACACTCGGACTCTTCGACGGTGACACATTGCGCGCCCACTGGCGCATCATCACCGACGTTCCGCGCACGCCGGATGAAGTCGGCGTGCTGCTGCGCGGCCTCATTGCGCAGGCGGATGTTCCGCTGAGCGAAGTGCGCGGCGTGGCCATCGCGTCCGTCGTGAGAGGCATGGGGACGCATCTCGTCGAGGCATGTCGCCGCTGGCTGCCCGTGGAACGCGTCGAGGTCTTTGACGGCACGTCGCCGCTGCCCATCACGCTCGCCGTGGATGAACCGGTGACAGTCGGCGCCGACCGCATCATCAACACGCTGATCGCGAGCCGGCGCTATGAACGCGATTGCATCGTGGTGGACCTCGGCACGGCCACGACCTTCGACTGCATCACGAAGGATTCCGTCTTCCTCGGCGGGGTGATCGCGCCAGGCGTGCGCACCTCGGCGGAGACGCTCTTTCGTCGGACGTCGAAGCTCCCCGCCACTGAACTGGTCGTCCCGGAACGGGTGATCGGCAAGCGGACGGAGGACTGCATCCGGGCCGGCGTCATGTTCGGCACCGCGGATGCGATCGACGGCATCGTGGCCCGGATCATCAGGGAATGGCCGCGTCCTGACAGGCCGATGGTGATCGCAACGGGCGGCCTGTCGGAGTTGTTCGCGCCGATCTGCCGGAGCTTCGATGCGGTGGACCCGTGGTTGACCCTCCACGGCCTCGCAATGGCCTTTTCTCTCGTGGAGTAGCGCTGCAAGGGCCGCCACAGGCGGCCGCCCATTTTGCTGGCGGACTGATCGCCAAGTTGTGTTATTTCAACGTGTTAGATGGCGATGACAAGCCAGCGTTGCGGCCCTTGCCCAGAGCCGCCGAGCCAAGTACTATCCTACTCTGTTAGCACTCCACACTGATGAGTGCTAATTGGACAGAAGGCATCCATTCCATCGAGACGGAGGCATACCACCTATGGCCACCAAGAGTGCGGCCGGCGTGAAGATTTCGCCGTTGGCTGACCGGGTTGTCGTCAAGGCGTCGGAAGACACTGAGCAGATGCGCGGCGGTTTGTACATCCCCGACACGGCGAAGGAAAAGCCGCAGCAGGGTGAGATCATCGCTGCTGGTCCGGGCAAGTACGAGGACGGCAAGCTCGTCCCGATGTCCGTGAAGGTTGGGGACAAGGTGCTGTACGGCAAGTACAGCGGCACCGAGATCACGCTCGACAACGAGCAGTATCTGATCCTCCGCGAGTCCGACGTCCTCGCGATCGTCTCCTAACACTCCCTGCGACAAAGAGGATTACCATGGCTAGCAAGGAACTGCATTTCAACACGGACGCGCGCGCTGCACTGAAGCGCGGTGTCGATCAGCTTGCCGAGGCGGTGAAGGTCACCCTCGGCCCCAAGGGCCGCAATGTCGTCATCGACAAGAAGTTCGGCGCCCCGACGGTCACGAAGGACGGTGTCACGGTTGCGAAGGAGATCGAGCTGTCCGATCCCCTCGAGAACATGGGCGCCCAGATGGTGAAGGAAGTCGCGACCAAGACGTCGGATATCGCCGGCGACGGCACGACGACGGCCACGGTCCTGGCGCAGGCCATCTTCCGCGAAGGCCTCAAGAACGTCACGGCCGGCTCCAACCCGATGGCCATCAAGCGCGGCATCGACAAGGCCGTCAT
>JBDSML010000061.1:0-5041 GCA_039915865.1 Gemmatimonadaceae bacterium
CCCGCGCTCACGCTCTCCTGCCTCGCCGACTTGTCCTTGAACTGCGTCTGTCGCTCGAGCTCGCCCACCGGTGTGACGGTGTTGAGGATCCATGCGAGCTCGGTATGTTCCGGCACGTCCGACTGCACGAACACAGTCGTCACCTGCGGGTCGAGTCCTGCCGCGAGCAGCCCGATGGCCATCTCCCGACGACGAACGCGCAGATCAGACGGATCGTATGCGGTGATGATCGCGTGATAGTCGACGATACAGAAAATCGATTCCGCCGTCGCCTGCAGCGCCACCCAATTCTTCACCGCACCGAGATAGTTCCCGATGTGGAGCTCGCCCGACGGCTGGATCCCACTGAAGATACGTGCCATCTGGAGAACGTAATGACCGCGTCTGACGCGAAGCAAGCAAGAGCCCTCCTCGCAACGTGCGTCGCCGCCGCGGCACGCTCGGCCGACGTCATTCGTGACGGCGCATCGCGTCGCGGATCACTCACGTGGGAGCACAAGAGCAGCTTCGACTTCGTGAGCGACGTCGATCGCGCGAGCGAGGCCGCGCTCGCCGAGGTGGTCATGTCGCGCCATCCCGACGCGACCCTCCTCGCTGAGGAGGGCTCGCCGAACGCGAATGCGACGACGGGACTGGTGTTCGTCGCCGACCCACTCGACGGCACGACGAACTTTCTCCATGGCGTGCCTTGGTATGCCGTCTCGATTGCCGCACTGATCGACGGCGAGCTCGTGGCCGGTGCGATCATCAATGCTGCCACGGGCGAGCTCTTTTCCGCAACGCGCAACGGTGGCGCCCGGCGCGCTGGTGAGCCGATGCGCGTCAGCGAGACGACGCTGCCCGCACGGGCCCTCATCGCCACGGGCTTTCCCTTCTCGCGCGAGGACGAGATCGCGCCGTATCTCGCGATGATTCCACCGGTGATGCGGGCGACGTCGGGCCTCCGCCGCGCCGGTGCCGCGGCGCTCGATCTCGCGGATGTGGCGTGCGGCCGGTACGATGGCTTCTTCGAGCTGCGCCTGTCGCCGTGGGATATGGCGGCCGGCGTGCTGATGGTCCGCGAGGCAGGCGGCATCGTGACGCAGATCGACGGTGCGCCGATCGAGGTGGCAGAGACGTCGATCCTCGCCGGAAACCCTGCGATGCATGGATGGCTCCTGGAGACGCTGCACTCTTCGTGAACGCAGAACTGCTGACGGCAACTTCATGCTTTACCGCTGAGGACGCAGAGGAGCAGAGGGTCGCAGAGAACTGCAATAGAGCGGAAGTTGAACACAGAGGACTGCAGCAGAGTAAAGTTGTCGTCCCGACAGGAGCGAAGCGACCGAGGACCTGCTCTTTTGGCTTTCTGGTCTCCTCTGCGTTCCTCTGCTCCTCTGCGTCCTCTGCGGTAAATATGTTGTTCCGCACTTCACACACTTTCAAATAGCCAGAATGAAGCTGATCGAGTGCGTCCCCAACTTCTCTGAAGGCCGCCGTCCCGAAGTCGTCGAGGCCATTCGGAATGCCATTGCCAGCGTCGCCGGCGTCCACGTCCTCGACGCCAGCTCCGACGCCAGCCACAATCGCAGCGTCATCACGTTCGTCGCTCCAATCGACGTCGTCGCCGACGCTGCCTTCGCCGGCATTCGCGAAGCGCACATGCACATCGACCTCCGAACCCACAGCGGCGAACATCCACGCATGGGCGCGACCGACGTCGTCCCGTTCATTCCGCTCGAGGGCGCGACGATGGAGGATTGTATCGCCCTCGCGCGCCAGCTCGGCGAGCGCGTGGGACGCGAGCTGCAGATCCCCGTCTTTCTCTACGAGCGCGCTGCCACGCGCCCCGATCGCGAGAATCTCGCCGACGTACGACGCGGCGAGTTCGAGGGTATTCGAGCGGACATCGGCACAACGCCGCAGCGCACGCCGGACTTCGGACCCAACGCGGTTCACGAATCTGCCGGCGCCGTCGCCATCGGCGCACGTCCATTCCTCGTCGCGTACAATGTCTACCTCGGCCCCGCGTCCAACATGCCGGTGGCGAAGGACGTCGCGAAGGCCGTGCGTGGCTCGTCGGGCGGGCTGCGCTACGTGAAGGCAATGGGGTTCGAGGTCGACGGCCAGGCGCAGGTGTCGATGAACCTCGTCGACACGGAGAAGACACCGCTGCATCGCGTGTTCGACGTCGTGAAGATGGAAGCCGAGGCACATGGCGTCAGTCCGACGTGGAGTGAGATCGTCGGACTGGTTCCCGAGCGCGCGCTGTTCGAGGCCGCTGCGCGCCACATCCAGTTGCGCGACTTCACGCCGCAGCTCGTCCTCGAGCGCAAGGTGCGCGAGGCCATCACGGGCGGTGAATCACTGAGCGGCTTCGTCGGTTCCGTGGCGTCGCCCAGTCCGACGCCCGGTGGCGGGAGCGTTGCGGCGCACGCCGGCGCACTCGGTGCCGCGCTCGCGCAAATGGTCGCCGGCCTCACGATGGGCAAGAAGAAGTACGTCGCCGTGGACGCCGAGATGCGAGAGATCGCCGTACGTGCCGCGGCGCTCGGCAATACGTTGAGCGCGCTCGTCACGCGCGATGCCGCGGCGTACGCGATCGTCGCCGCGGCGTACAAGCTTCCCGCTGAGACAGAGGCGCAGCAGGTCGAGAAATCGGCGAAGGTCGACGACGCGCTGATGCATGCGGCCGACGTCCCGCTCGAAACGGCGCAGGCCTGCGCTGCTGTGGCCGAGCTTGCGTTAGCTGTTGCGGAGCGCGGAAATACGAACGCCGCGAGCGATGCTGGTGTCGCTGCATTGCTCGCCGACGCAGGCTGCGTCGGCGCGAGCTACAACGTGCGGATCAATGTGGCGTCGCTGACGGACAAGTCGCGCGGTGCAGCGCTGGCCGAAAACGTGAAGGCTGTCGTGGCGCGCACGAAAGCACTTGTCCAGAGGACGACTGTAATCGTGGAGAGCTCGCTCGGAGCGTGAGACCGGGAACCACCTCAACACGCATCGGAGATTTCTTGAGCGCGACAGGAACGGGTCGAACGGACGTGACGGAAACCGCAGACAAGCTCCTTCATTTCCGCCGTCTCGGTTTGTGTCCGTCCATTCCGTTCGTGTCGCTGTATCAAATCTCCGATCCCAGCCCTGCGGCGCAAAGCAGGTCCCTCGACGTCGCTCGGGACGACAATCCGGAGTAGAAAGGCCGGCCTCCGCTTTCGGAGGCCGGCCTTTTCACATCAATCGATCAACGTCGTCAAGGAACCGGTGCCGGATCAGGCGCACCATAGATCCCATTGAACAGCCACTTGAACGTCCCATGTGGCTGTCCGCGGAAGGTGATCTCCGGCGCGAACATATATAGCTTGCCCTTCCCGATCGTCGCCTCGGCCGCTTCGACCGCGCCGTCGAGATACGATTGGCCCCACGCCCAACCGCTGCGCAGCGGCGTCGCGTTCGGGAACCACGCCACTGCCCTCACGCCCTTCGCCGCCGCGTCGGAGCCAAGACGGAACGCCGGACTGTTGTCATAGAACACGTCGACGTCCTTCGGCAGGCCCGCCGAGATGGCCATCGACGTATCCACCTGCACGCGAAGCACCGAGCCCGGCACGTAGAACTTGTCGTTCGACAACGGGCGTTCCACACCCGCCGCGTTCTTCTCGACGAGTGCGTTCGCCATCGGCAGCCCCATGTGCATGCCCAGCGTCGACGACGTGCCCACGGCGATCACGATGCCGCCCGCCTCGACGAACTTCTTGAGCTGCGGAACCGTCGTCGCGACGGTGAACCGCCCGAGACGATCGCGGAACTCGGCGGGGATGGTCGACTCGTCCTCACCACCACGGCCACCACCACCACCGCGACCGCCCGTCGCCGACGGCACCGCGCCGGACGGGAGCACGATCACGTCGTACTTGCCAATGAGGGCGCCGCCGTCGAGCGTCTTCGGATACACGACGTCGAACGGGAACTCGAACTGCTCGAGCAACCAGCGCGTATGGCCCGACGGCATCGACCCACCGTACTGGTCATACAGCGCCACGCGCATCGTGTGCAGCTTGCGCGCATCGGCACCCGGACGTGTCGCAATGCCATCCGACTTCACGCCGTTGTTCTTGCCGAGGTCGCGGATCATCGTCGTCGTCGCCGGCGTGGCGCCGATGTAGAAGCTGCCCGCCGGATAATTGTGCCCATTCGCCGACATCGGTGACCGGAGCACGAACACGTCGGCGTTTGCCTTGAGCGCGCGATTCACGGCGATGAACGCGTCGTTCATCGCGTGGCTCACGAGATAGCCAGCGGGACTCGCCGCGCCGGCAATCACCTGCGGCTCCGGTGTGGCCAGGCCCTGGATCCCCTGGAACGGACCGGTGAACCCGTCGAGAATGCGGTCGAACTTGATGCCCATCTGGAACGCGAGCGTGTAGCCGGCGTTGTCGTACGGCCGCTTCGGCGGGCCGCCCGGATACGCGAAGTCGTTCGGGTGATCCTGTGGCTCGAACATGTCGAGCACGTGCGGACGGAAGGGCTGCGCTGTCTTCACGACGTAGGAGCCCGCGGGATAGTTCTTCCCCTGCACGCTGAACGGCGCCGTTGCACGATGGATCGTGATGCCGACGTGACGCAGCGCGTTGACGAACTTCGTCGCCGTCGGGAAGTCCGGCTGGTCGCTCGGCAGGATGTAGCCACGCGGATCACGCTTGCCCGGTGCACGGAGAATCTCGTTGTACCACTTGATGTCGGCACCGCGACCAAAGGCGAAGATCGGATCGCCCACCGCATCGCCACTGGCACGACCACCACGCGCGGCAGAATCGGCCGAGGCGACACGACGCTTCACCTCTTCGATCTCCGTCGGCGTCGTCGTCCAGGTGTCCTTGCTACCGCGCTCGATGGAGTTGCGCCCCATGCGGTAGATGTTGAACAGGAAGTTCTCGCGCTCGCGTGACGCGATGTCCAGCACCGCGCGATTCGCCGTCAGCGAATACTCGATCGACTGACGAAAATGCCAGGGTTGCGGCGCGATCGGATACGGGAGGTCGGCGCGCGGCAGCTGCTGCTCGGG